>QCLI01000052.1 GCA_003214695.1 Prochlorococcus sp. AG-412-P08 | reverse complement strand
GCTTTAAGAAAAAGAGTAGAATCATATCCACACACGATCCACACATTTTTGCCACAGATTCAACTTCAAGAGAGGGTCTTAAATGGTCGTGGGAGAGTTCTTCTTTACGGCTCAGGAACTAGTGCTGGCAAGTGGTATTACAAAGAGAAAGTAGAAGGACAAAGAAGGTATAAAGAGAAGCAATTATTTGGAGCGAGTTCTTTAGAACAAGCCATTGCAATGGCACCAGAAGCAGCCATTGAGTTAGCAAAAGAACCAGAGAAGAAACCAAGTTACAGGTATGCCTCTGATCCTCTAACTCTGATTCAAAGAGAAGAGAAACTCATCAAGCAAAAAGAAAAGCTGGCTAAAGAAGAACAGAAAAAGGAACGTCCAAAAATAGATTTAGAAGCAGCAATGAATCAGTGGCTATCAGAACAAGAGAAACGTGTAGAAGCTGGAGCTTTTCAACCAGCCAGCTATAGCCATAAATTCAATTGCTGTCGTCATATCAAGCTCTATTTAAAAAAGAAGAAAGTCACGTTTACCACTCAGATCAATACAACTACGTTTGATGATTACCCTGTCTACCGACTCAAGCAAACAGATAAAAGAATTGTGATCCATCGAGAGCTTGCAGTCTTAGGTGAATTTATAAAGAGCTATCTGGTCAAGCACAAATACATCCCTGCTCATCTCTGGTTAGACGGACAATTCTTACCACGAATCACAGTCAGAGATACCGATCGAAACGCTAACCCTGCCATCAATCAAGACGATTGGAGAACCATTATTGATTACATCAGAGAAGAGTGGAGGCCAGTTGCTTACAAGAAAGATCAGTTCGGGAGAAGGTCAGAGAAGTCAATTTATTTCCGCAACATGTTTTGGCATTGGTTACTCATCGCCAAGAGCACAGGCATGAGTCCAGAGGAGATCTGCAAGATGAAATGGAAGAGTGTTGAGATTATTGATGTCGGAAGAATCAGTAAATCAAAAGCCATAGAAGAGTACGAACAGATCCTTGATGAGATCAGAGAAGAGGGAAAAGAAAATGAGATCTATATCGAACCACCTGACTTAGACGTAAACCCTTCTGATTGGGTTCTCAATCACGATGTATGGGGACGAGAAGAACGACTGATTTCATTTATCACCACTGTTAGAGCTAAGACATCGAGAGTTAGAGAAATCCCTTGCAATCTTGGTTATGTCTTTAGGAGATGGAAGTACTTTCTAGAGAATGAACTCAAACACAAGGTCAGAGGTGATGACTATGTGTTCGCTCAGATCCACAATGAGATGAAGCAACCAAATCAAAGAAAGATCCAACAACATTGGAGATGGGCTGTCGATAAGTTGATGGATGAAGGAAAACTCAAAGGTCATAAGTTCTCTGATCGTCCTTATACCTTGTATTCATTACGGTCAACGTTCATTGAGAATCACTTAATGAAAGGGACTGATATTTTCTTACTAGCTCGTATTTGCGGTAACAGCGTTAAGACAATCATGGACACCTACGAGCGCATAGATATACGGAAGAGGACTAAAGAGATTACTGATATTGAGTACGGAAAGAAGACAACAAATGCAGCAGTTGTGCAGCTATATACTGATTAAATTAAGTAGTCTCATCTTCCTCAAAGAAAGAGCTGTAAAGTATCTTTCCCATAATTCTTTGTCTCTCTAAATTATATTCGGCCTCAAGTTTTTTTAATCGTTCATCCACTTCTTCCTCTACCCAAAGCTCAATAGTATCAAATGGTTCTGTCAAACAATAAGCCCAAAGCCAGATAAACTGTTCAACCATCTCTACTTTGCATTCATTCAAGTTCCCCTTTCCGTCTCTCAAGCAAGCCTCGTAATCATTCCAAACTTCTTCTTTGTCAGACTTATTGCGTTCAATAATCTCATCTTTCCACTTGTCCCAAAAAAGAAGTTTTTCGTCACTTCCACGTAGCGTAAAAGCTGCTTCCAGATGAGCAATTTCTTTTTCTTTATCACTTTTAAGGAAACGGTG
>QCLI01000051.1 GCA_003214695.1 Prochlorococcus sp. AG-412-P08 | reverse complement strand
AAAAGGATCACAATGGAACTTTGATATTCAACTCTGAAAAAATCTATCCAAACACCGAAAACTAGGTATTTTACTCTTCAAAATAATGTTAGCTGTGTAACGGCTCACATTCCTGATGCTCCTTTAACTTGTCTTGATATCTGGTGTAAAGGTGGCAGTTACTACGAAGAAAAAGGAGAAGAAGGCTTAGCTCATTTCTTAGAACATATGATCTTCAAAGGCAGCAAACAATTACAAGCTGGTGAATTTGACAAAAAAATTGAGGCTTTAGGAGGAAGTAGCAATGCTGCAACAGGACTAGATGATGTGCATTATTACGTTCTCATCCCACCAAAAGAACTAACAAAAGCTATAGATCTTCTCCTCAATATTGTCTTAACTCCCTCATTAAAAAAAGAACAATATTCATTAGAAAGAGCTGTCGTTTTAGAGGAAATGGCGCAGTATCAAGACCAACCTGAGGAGCAGATTTTTCAAACTCTATTAGAAAATTGCTGGCCAGGGCATCCATATGGAAGATCCATTTTAGGTTTCGAAAAATCATTAATTTCAAGTAAGCCCGAAGATATGAATTTCTTTCACTTAAGACGATATCAACCTGAACACATCTCCTTATCGATAGCTGGCCTCATTCCTAAAAACATTCAGCTGATTTTGCAAAACAGTGATTTATCCAAAATAAAAAAATATGACTCCAAGGAAACAACTGCAAAAGAAGTACTTAGGTTTAGGCTAGGGCGAAAGGAGATAGAAATTCCGAGACTAGAGTCTGCAAGAGTTTTGATGGCTTGGTCCCTGCCTCCGGCTAAAGATCAATTAATGATCATGGGAGCTGATTTAGCAACTACTCTTCTAGCAGAAGGTAGAACAAGTAGACTAGTGAATCATCTTCGGGAAAATTTAAAGATTGTTGAATCGGTTGAAATGGAAATTACATCCTTAGAGCAAGGTGGGCTTGTTATTTTAGAAGCTTGTTGTTTGGTTGAGAATCTAGAAACTGTAGAAAAAGAAATTAATAGAATCCTTATAGAACTTTTAAGGCATAGCCCTCCCATAAAAGAAGTAGAGAAAGCAAAGCAAATGGTCAGAAATAGTCTTTGCTATAGCTTAGAACTTCCTTCTCAGATTGCTGCAATTACTGCTTCACAAGCTCTATGGGGACGCCATCAATCACTATTAAAGCCTTTGGAGCATCTTAAATATTGGGAAAGCTACAACATTCAACAAGAAATATTTAAAGTTCTACAACCTGAAAACAACTTTACTCTTATTGCAAAACCAAAAAAGTTTTAATAATAGCGATAATTAAATGAATTCATTAGATGTTTATTTAAGTCCTTGCAGGTCACCTGGGATACTTTCTGCAAAAATTTGGGTTAGAGATGGAAGTAGAGCTGATCCAATTAATAAGAAAGGGCTTCACGGTCTTTTAGGATCGTTGCTAATGAGAGGTTGCGGACCATACAACAATCTTCAGTTAGCAGATCTGGTAGAAGGTTTAGGAGCTCTTCTTTTATCAGAAACCTATGAAGATGGAATAATGATTTCATTAAAATGCACTGAGGAGGGGAGCAATGATCTACTGCCATTGTTAAAATGGATTATTCTGGAGCCAAGACTAGAGAAAGAACAAATAGATTTGGAAAGGCAGTTATCGATTCAAGCAATTAATCGTCAAAAAGAGAATCAATTTCTCCTTGCATTAAATAAATGGAAAGAGATTGCCTATCAGAACCATCCTTATAGTCAAGAGGTAATCGGCTCTATAAATGATCTTAAAACAATCACAAGGACTGACCTTACTTCTCTATCAGAGCAAATAAGTTCACGGCAGAAGGTGATTGTAATTTCAGGATCTCTCCCAGCAAATATAGATACTTACCTAAAAGATCTAGAAGTCATGAATTACAACCCCAACAAGAAAATTGGGGAAAGCATTTCAGATAACTTTAAAAAGCCAAATCATTTTGATAGCGATAAGTCTATAGTAATTACGCCTCAGGACACTAAACAAGTTGTTATAATTCTAGGATCGACTACCATTCCACATTCGCACCCTGATGATATCTCACTACGTATACTAAGCTGTCATTTAGGTTCTGGAATGTCAAGTGTTCTTTTTAATATTTTAAGAGAAGAGAAGGGATTGACTTATGATGTTGGTATTTATTACCCAGTAAGAGAACTTAACGCCCCATTTATAATTCACGCTTCTTCTAGCAAAGATAAAGCAATGGAAACACTAATTCTTATTAACAAATGTTGGAATAATCT
>QCLI01000050.1 GCA_003214695.1 Prochlorococcus sp. AG-412-P08 | reverse complement strand
AGTCAGAACCCTTTAGGGGAAGATTTAGTACGCATTTTAAAATCCCAAACGTTAATGCCTCCTTTTGAATTTACTGCTGCCAAAGCACAGTCATCAGGCCGCCAGGCAATTGCGGAGACAAACTCTCTTGCAAATGCTCCACCAAGTGGGTCACCATCACCATTACTCTTGAGAAACCAAACAAGAACTGAACCATCTCTAGCTCCTGAAGCAAGAAGCATTCCCTGATTAGAAAAAGCAAGACTAGAAATCGCATCAGCATGAAGAGCTAATTGTCCTGGAACAGTGCCTTCAGGGCCATTACCTTCAAAGCTCCAAACTGTTACAACATCACTTCCTCCAGTAGCGAGGACTGTACCGGTTTGATCAAATGCTAACTGACTTGGTTTACCCGGATACCCGGTCATTTCAGAGTCTTGATCAGTTGAGCGTCGCCAGAAATGTACAGAATTATCCTGACTACCACAAACCACAACATCACCATTAGGACTAAGCACCATAGACACTAGTGAACCTTTCCATTCCAGCTTTTGATTAACCTTGTCACTAACTATGTCAAAAAAAGTTACTCGGCCATAGCATGCAGTTGCTAGTTCATTCGACTTTGACCAAGCGATCGAGCTAACAGTGCTTGGGTGTTCTCCTGATTTCCAATGCTCGTGGCCATCAATCCCATATACATGCACTCTGCGAGAAAAGGCTACAGCCAAGAAACGTCCATCTGGTGACCATCTCAGATGTTCGACCCAACCGTCTCCAAGCTCTATGACTTTAGTTGACTCCCCTTCTTCGCTATTCCAAATAAGAACACGTCCATCCTGTCCTGAAGTTGCAAAAATATCTCCATTTGGGTGTATAGATAATGCGAGTAGTCCTCCTTTATGGACCTCTTTTTTCTGCCAAAGGGGGCTTCCAGATTTACCCTCAAATAAATAAAGTCCACCTGCAACATCACCTACTAAGAGTGCTTTGCCACCTAAGGTCCACCCACAAACTATGGCATAGTCTTCAACTTCAGCACTCCAGCCCTCGTGAAGCATCCCCTGGGGACTAAATCCTTCTACACCAGACACTTATCAAACTCCCGACACATTTCTTGTTCATCAAGATTTCGACCGATAAACACTAATTGATTATGGCGAGGTTCATTCCCCCACTCTTTATCGGGCTGAGCAGTGAAGAGCATGTGAACCCCTTGAAAAACCATTCGCCTGGATTCACCCGCGTAACTTATAAACCCTTTTGTCCTAAATATATCTACACCTTTTTCTGACAGGAGTCGACTCAACCACTTATTGAGTTTTTCTGGATCGACATCACCTATTCGCTCAATAGCAATTGAGCCCACTTCATCATCATGTTCATGCTCTGCCACCCAAGTCCGCTCAGTTTCAGGTTGGACCAAAGCATCATTTTTGCCATCACTTTCAGTTGTAGTAATTGAAGTATCAACTCGGGATACTTTGATATCAAATTCCTCTGCTGTGTGCTGGGTGAAAAGCCCAATATAAGTAGGGTTATCAAGTTCTAAAAAGAAAGATTTACGCCCATTAGACTGAAGCTGCAAACTGACATGTTTTTCAATTGGGACTGTGCTTCCCGGATGAAGAAGTTCCGCAGAGTCAGCGTAAAGTCTTACGCAAGATTCCGCACCAGCATTAAGCGCTGCTTCGTCAAAACCCTGATCTTCCAGAACGACCAGCGACATAGTGGGATCAGGACCTTCTTCAAGGCTAAGTTCATAACGACCTTTCTCAAGAGAAAAAACACCTGTCCACTCGAATGGATATTCTGGCTCAAGGAAAGTGGGGCGACGCTTTAAAACCTGATCTAGATCAAATGCACTCAGGTTTAGCACAGTATCAATAGATACCTCCGCTTGCTTACTACGAACAACACGAGCCATCCGGTTCATATCGCGTAGCCGTGATTCAAGAATATCGAGAGATTCATCAGAGACTAAGTCCGTTTTGTTTAGGACAAGGACATCTGCGAAGGCAACCTGCTCAGAACTTTCATCACTGCGACCGAGTTGCTGATCAATATGAGCCGCATCAACGAGAGTAACAATGCCATCAAGAGAAAATTCATTACGGATTTCGTCATCCATAAAAAATGTCTGAGCAACAGGTCCAGGATCAGCAAGTCCTGTTGTCTCAACTAACACATAGTCGAATTTATCTCGTCGCTTCATGAGGTTGCCTAATACGCGAATTAGGTCTCCACGAACGGTGCAGCAAATGCAACCGTTGGACATTTCAAAGACTTCTTCGTCAGCATTAATGACCAGACCCTGATCAATACCAACTTCACCATATTCATTTTCGATTACAGCGATTCGTTTACCGTGTTCTTCACTCAGAATCCTATTAAGGAGGGTTGTTTTCCCAGATCCTAAAAAGCCCG
>QCLI01000049.1 GCA_003214695.1 Prochlorococcus sp. AG-412-P08 | reverse complement strand
CGCGACGAGTGGTTTCGTCTCCAAGTTTTTTGAAGACACCAAACTGAACCTGATCTCCAATGTCTGGATCAACACCAGTAAAGGTATCACGGTACAGAGTCCTGGCAGCATGCCACCAATGGCCAAATAAGTAGAGCAATCCAAAGCATGCGTGAGCATACGTGAACCATGCTCTTGGCCCACTTCTAAACACACCGTCAGACTTGTAGCGATCGCGGTCAAACTTGAATGATTCTCCAAGTTGAGCTTTACGAGCTAAACGCTTAACTACAACTGGGTCAGAGAATGTTTGTCCGCTTAGTTCACCACCATAGATAGTTGCAGTAACACCCATTTGCTCAAACGAGTATTTGGCTTCTGCACGTCTGAAAGGAATGTCAGCTCGTACATTACCTTCCTTGTCTTCAAGAACAACTGGGAAATTCTCAAAGAAGTTAGGCATTCTTCTTACTTCAAGATCATTGCCCTCTTTGTCAGTAAAGGAAACATGCCCTTGCCAACCAGTTGGGACTCCATCTCCATTAACTAGAGCACCTGCTCTAAATAGGCCTCCTTTCGCAGGACTATTTCCTACATAATCATAGAAAGCAAGCTTCTCAGGGATGGCTGCATAAGCCTCTGCCTTAGTTGCACCATCATTCATAGATGCTTCAACTCTACGATTGATTTCATTCTTGAAATAATCTGAGTCCCATTGGTATCTGGTAGGTCCAAATAACTCAATTGGAGTTGTTGCTGAGCCATACCACATGGTTCCAGAAACAACAAAGGATACAAAGAGTACTGCTGCTAATGCACTTGCTAGAACCCCTTCAAGACTTCCCATCCGGAGGTTTCTATAAAGTCTTTCTCCAGGCCTATTGGTGATATGGAATACTCCACCAATAATTCCTATCAGACCTGCGCCTATGTGGTTTGCAACTATTCCCCCCTCATTAAAGGGATTGAAACCAGCGGCCCCCCAAACTGGGATAACTTTCTCGACATGTCCAGAAAGTCCATATGGATCAGATACCCACATCCCTACAGAGGAAAGTGAAATACCAAAACCAAAGCAGGCAAGTCCTGCAAGTAAAAGGTGGATTCCGAAGATTCTAGGAAGGTCTAAGGCTGGTTCTCCAGTACGAGAATCTTCCCAGAGTTCAAGATCCCAGTAAGTCCAATGCCAGATAGCGGCCAGCATCATTAGACCACTGAATAGGATATGGGCTGCTGCTACGCCTTCAAAAGTTGAATACGGAAGAGCTTTTCCCCAGAACCCTAATGAATCAAAGTCAAATGAGCCAACACCTCCTGTGAGGTCCCAGCCATTCCAACTGCTTGTTACTCCTAAGCGGGCCATAAACGGCATGACATACATGCCTTGGCGCCACATAGGATTCAATACTGGATCACTAGGATCGAATATGGCCAATTCATATAGGGCCATGGAGCCGGCCCAGCCGGCTAGCAAAGCTGTGTGCATGAGGTGCACGGCCAAGAGTCGGCCGGGGTCGTTAATTACGACTGTGTGCACCCGATACCAGGGCAATCCCATGGGTAAAAGGTTTCGAATAACGAAGCTGCTTTGATGCAGCTAGACCCGATGATCGTAGAGGTTCTTCTCTCTAAGACGGGGTAGGTTGTGGACACCTGCAACGACTGTTGATAATCCAGAGACCTTGAAAAGCAATTTTAGAAGCTAGAAAAAACAGTCGATATGTTCCTTTTGGCAGTTATTTAGCCACGTTTGGCAAGATTAGCAGTCAAAATTGAAGCCAAGATTTGTAACTTTTAAGACCATGCCAATTGTTCGTTTTATTAGAGAAGGAAGAGATGTAAAGTGCAGAACTGGTGAAAATTTACGAGAAATTGCTTTAAGAGAAGGGATGCAGCTTTATGGATTTAAAGGATCAATAGGAAATTGTGGTGGTTGTGGCCAATGCATTACTTGCTTTGTGTCTATAGAGAGCGAAAACCAGGGAGCATTGTCTCCAGTTACTGAAATAGAGAAGATCAAGCTTAAAAATCGCCCTCATACTTGGAGACTGGCATGCCAATCAATTGTTAAGTCATCTGTAGTTGTTCTAACTAGGCCTCAATCACCGCCTGCTAACTCTGAAAAATTGATTGAGGATGCTTTAATCAAAGGACTTCCTAAATGATTTATTTGGGAGATATCGCTTGCATTTAAATTGATTCTCGTTACAACATCTAATTGTTCAAGCCCTTTCTCTGGGAGATGGGGGTTATCCAATTATAGTCTCAGTAATTACTTATTTCGTTTAGCGGCTTCTTGAGTTCATGGAAACCACCAATTTCGGTTTTATTATCAGCTTGCTTTTCGTTGGTATCCCAACGATCTTTCTAGTAGGTTTATATATCTCCACCAGTGATGGAGAAAAATCAAGCTTTTTCTCAGATTCAGGCAAAGGTAAGCTTGGA
>QCLI01000048.1 GCA_003214695.1 Prochlorococcus sp. AG-412-P08 | reverse complement strand
TCTTTTGAATATATTGATCATTGGCGGATTTGGCTATATTGGCTCTAACTTGAGCACTTACTTTTTAGATAAAGGTTATGATATAACTATTGCAAGTAAAATTAACTCTGCGTATAAAAATAATGCTACGCGATTTAATGTTGTTGAATTAGATATAAAAAATGATAACGAACTAACTGAATGTTTAAAAGAATTCCAGATTATAATAAATACAGCTGGTTTGAATTCAGCCCAATGCAAAGAGGATGTAACAGGAGCTATAGAGACAAATATTTCTTTAACTGCGCTACTAGGAAAATCTGCAATTCAAGCAGGAGTAGAGAGAATGATTCATCTATCAACTGCGCATGTGTACCGCGATCCTTTGGTAGGATATTTAGATGAAAAGACAGTACCCTTTAATGTTAATCCATATGCATTTAGTCATTTAGCGGGAGAGCTGTCATTACAACACCTTTCAACGTATAATAAAACGCAGTTTATAAATATGAGGTTAAGTAATATTTTCGGAGGTTTCTTTTCAGGAAATAAAGCGAGTTCCAATTTATTTGTCAATGATCTTTGCCTACAGGCCATTAAAAATAAGCAAATGATTATTAATAGTAATCATTTGCAAGAAAGGGATTTCTTAGGAATGTTGACACTATGTATGATAATAGAGAAGTTTGTTACCATTGATCTTGATAATATTCAATATCTTACATATAATATAGGCTCGGGACGATCATTCACTTTAGAACAAATGGCAGTTATTATACAAAGTCAAATTTTTAAGATTTGTAATTATAAACCGCCTATTATATATACAGCTAAAGCAAGTGTATGTCCAAAGCTTGAATATTCGATAAGCAGGCTTAGTGAATTATTTAATACAAGTAATATTGAAATAGAGGAAGAAATCTCTAGATTTTTGAATCATATAATCAGTATTTTATAGTTTATGCTATCTATAAGCAATTCAAAAATTAGTCCTCTAGTATCTATTATCTTACCGACTTATAACCGCTTTTATTGTATTGAAAAGGCTATAAGATCAGTTTTAAATCAAACTTTTTCAGATTTTGAACTTATTATTATAGATAATTACTCTACTGATGCTACTATAGATTTAGTAAATAGTATCAATGATACTAGGATCAAGTTTCATCAATATAAAAACAATAATATAATTGCCAAATCTAGGAATTATGGGATTCATAAGTCAAAAGGATTCTATATTGCTTTTCTTGATTCAGATGATTGGTGGTTTCCTAGAAAATTAGAAATTTCTGTCGAATTACTACAAAAAGGTTTTGATTTTGTTTACCATAGTCTTTATTTCTCAAGAAACTCTAAGATTAATTTCCTAAGAACCTCAGTTCCTTCAAGGCAGCTTAGAAAACCAATATTCATTGATTTGCTTTATTTTTCTTCGCCTATCCCTACCTCAAGTGTAGTCCTCAGAAAAGAACTGATGAGTAAGATTAACGGGTTCTCTGAGGACCCGAAATTAGTCGGTTCTGAAGACTATGACGCTTGGCTTCGTTGCTCACAATATACAGATTCCTTTAAGCATATTAATAAAAAATTCGGTTGTTATACAATTGGTCTTGATAGCATGACTAATATCAATAGAAATATAAAGTCAATTTATCACTTAAGTTCACAATACCTTTATCATTTAAAATTAACTCAAAATCAAATACCTTTTTGGATGAAGTATGCTTTAGCAAGTGCTTTCTTTAGGAAAAGATTATATAAGAGGTCGCTCCTCTTTTCAAGTCAACTAATAAGTAAGCCAATTCGCTTAGAAATATATATAAAGAACATTTATATTTATATATTCTCTTTCATCTTTCTTAGGACAAGACAATATGAATAGAATATCCCAGAAAATATCCTTATTGTTCTTAGCACCATTACTATTTAATGAAATGGTTTTGGATCATATGTGGGGCATAACAACTTTCAGTAGACTATCAAATATCCTAGTTATCCTAATTTTATTATATTTATCAATTTCTACTCTTCTTATAAAAGTAAATAAATCCGTTTTTTTGTTTTATATTTTACCAATATTGATTTATTTGTTAGGCTTTTATTCTAACTTGGGCGTCTCATTTTTATCGAATTCAAGTGTAATAAACCAGGTAGGTTTAAGTATGCCCTGGCTAGGTATGCTTTCTATACCTTATCTAGTTTATAAAAAGGATTACTTGAGAATATCTGCTGGGTTATGGTCCCTCTATACAAATATAATGGCATTCTTTGTTTCTTTATCTAGCATTGAATACCTATTGGCCATTAGAGGTCTTGTTCCTTTGAGAAATATAAATATAGGAGGTACGGAATTCCTAGCAGGGATTACTTGTATTTACCATGGCTTGACATCAAGTGCTGCAATTCAAGCAGGACAGGTAATTCATTACCGTTATTATGGGCCATTTAATGAGCCAGGAACAGCAGCGATGTTATTACTTCCGGCTTTGGTCTATTCATTGATTAATAAAAAGTATATTTTTTCTATTATATTTTT
>QCLI01000047.1 GCA_003214695.1 Prochlorococcus sp. AG-412-P08 | reverse complement strand
AAAAGAAAATGTAGACTCCATATTGTTCCATCATCAATTGGTGGTATTAGTTCAAGGCATGTTTTTGCATCATTGAGATTGGGATATAACGCTCTCTTCCAATTTTGAGTAGCTTTTTCTAAACGTTTTATATCTTCATCGCATAAATCAATGAATCCATTTGTTGATCCAAGTGATGTTTGCCAAGCTGCTAGTAATGGATCTAAGTTGGTTGTCTTCTTCTCAAAGTCTTTTCGAAGTTGGGAATCAATAATTTCTTCTAAGATATTTATCACTACATTGCGCTCCTGTTTAACCAGTGATGATGCAATAGGGTTTGCTACAGAAATAGATTTTGTTGATTTTGATCCATTGTTATTTTTGCTCCCTTTGCTTTTATCTATCCAGGGAATTGAGCATATGACTGCTAACGGCATTTTTTGGATAAACTCTTCTAGTCTTTTTCGTTCATTTTCTTGATTAAGTAATGGAACCCATCGAGCACGGTGAGGCTGGTGTTCATTTTTTCTTAACGCAATTTGCGGAAGCCATAATCCATTTGCAATCAGACTTAAAGACCAACGTTGTAAATGTGTCCACCAAAGTATTTCTTCACCTAAGTCAGAATCTTTTTGAGATAGAGGTAATTTTGTTAACCATTTTGAGGCTTCCCAAGCGTTGAGTGCGAGACCATTAATTTTCCATGGCCAGAATTCATAGTTTTTTGGGGTTGCTTCTCCTGCTAGTAAGGGAAGGGTGGTCCATTGTTGATCTCCTTCTGAGCTCTGGCTATTAGGTGCTTTTCTGGTTTTGAGAGCAGACTTACTTGGAAGTGTTAGGCATGCCGTTCCATCTATTGCCTCTTTAGGTAACATGTTTTTTTTCTCCAACCAAATTTTTAATTCTTTGGAAGACAGTGAGTATGGATTAGGACAAGGACTGGTCTTTGGTTTTTTGGGAGTGGCCACTTGCCATGTATCTGCCCAAAGGAATAAAACTGGAGAGTTGTCAGATGGCAAATCTTCAGATTGACTTAACCAAGTAGCGTGCAGCAAGCTCATATGAAGGATGTATTAAACATCTAATTGTTTTTCTACTTTGCTTTCTTTGTAGCAAGCAATAACAATAGTGATTATGAAAAATTTCATAGACAATAATGGCAGGTAATTAGGTAGATTTTATGAGAAGCTAATTACTTGTTTTTTATTTTGAACTTGCGCCATGTTTGGTGCTTCTTTCCCCAACTCTCAAGTCTGCTATGGAAGTTGAACGAGTATCGTCAAAATCGACAATGAAATCTCTTACAGGAGAGGAAATAAGGGCTACATTCTTGAATTTTTATGAGCAACGAGGGCATAAAGCTATGCCTAGTGCATCTTTGGTTCCTGAGGATCCAACTGTTTTGCTTACGATTGCAGGAATGCTTCCTTTTAAGCCTGTGTTCCTTGGGCATGAGGAAATTGCGTCAAAAAGAGTTACTACTAGTCAGAAATGTATCAGGACAAATGATATAGAAAACGTTGGAAAAACTGCCAGGCATCACACTTTTTTTGAGATGTTGGGAAATTTTTCTTTTGGTGATTATTTCAAAAAGGAGGCAATCCAATGGGCTTGGGAGCTCAGTACAAGTATTTATGGCTTAGATCCAAAGAATTTAGTAGTTAGTGTTTTTCGCGAAGATCAAGAAACAGAAGATATATGGAGAAATGTTGTGGGAGTTGATCCCTGTCGCATTATTCGAATGGACGAAGCTGATAATTTTTGGTCATCTGGAGCAACTGGTCCGTGTGGGCCTTGTTCAGAGCTTTATTATGATTTTCACCCAGAGATTGGAAGTCAAGAAATTGATTTAGAAGATGATAGTCGATTTATTGAATTTTATAACTTGGTATTTATGCAATACAATCGAGATGCCACAGGAAACTTGGAATCTCTTACACATTGCAATATTGATACAGGAATGGGTTTAGAGAGGATGGCTCAAATTTTGCAAGGAGCAGCTAATAACTATGAAACCGATTTAATTTTCCCATTATTGGAGAAGACTTCCTCTTTAGTGGGGCGTAACTATGCTGAAGTTGATGAGAAGGATAAAATATCTTTTAAGGTTATTGGTGATCATACCCGTGCCTGTGTTCATCTAATAAGCGATGGAGTTTTAGCTGGCAATCTTGGTCGAGGCTATATCTTAAGGAGATTACTTAGACGTGTTATCAGACATGGTCGATTGCTTGGAATCAAGGAGCCATTCTTGACTCAGATTGCAGAAGTTGCTATTGATTTGATGAAAACTACTTATCCACAGTTAACTCAAAAACGTGAGAAGATTTTAAGAGAATTACAACAAGAAGAAGTTCGTTTTCTTGCCACTCTAGGCCGAGGTGAACAATTGTTGAATGACTTACTTGCTTCTAATCCAAAAGAGATTTCAGGAGAGCAAGCATTTGAGCTCTATGATACGTATGGCTTTCCAGTTGAATTAACACAGGAGATTGCTGACGAAAATTCTTTACAAGTTGATCTAAAAGGTTTTCAATTAGCAATGGATCAACAGCGTCTAAGAGCCAAGGCTGC
>QCLI01000046.1 GCA_003214695.1 Prochlorococcus sp. AG-412-P08 | reverse complement strand
ATAGTCCCATTAACTTCTTTTTAGGTTGACCTAATGTGATTGGTTGTAGCTTCTCATCGAGATCGGCAAGTTTTGTTGCCAAGACTCTTGCATCATTCTCATCCCCTAGGTCATCTACTAATCCCAGTTCTTTTGCTTGAGCACCTGTAAAGACTCTCCCATCTGCAAACTCTTTAACTTTCTCTTCACTTAGCTTTCTGCCTTCTGCAACTGCTTTAACAAATTGATCATAGCTGCTATCAATAAGAGATTGAAGAAGAGTTCTCTCCTCAACTGTTAGAGCTCTATCAGGAGAAAGGATGTCTTTGTACAATCCACTCTTAATAGTTTCGAAACGAATTCCAATTCGTTCTAGTAATTTTGAAAGATTGTTGCCGCGAAGAATTACACCGATTGAACCTGTAATAGTTCCAGGATTAGCAATAATCTTATCTGCAGCTACGCCAACGTAAACTCCACCTGAGGCGGATATATTTCCAAAGCTTGCTACAACATGGCAACCTTTTTGTTTTAACCTAACAAGTGCTGCATAGATCTCCTGGCTATCGCCTACAGTTCCTCCAGGACTATCAATGCGAAGAAGAAGAGCGGGGAACTCCCTCTTTTCAACTTGTCCTACTGCTTTAAGAACAAGTTTCCTCGTGGAGCTATTAATTGGACCATCAATAATTATCCTCGCTATCCGTTTTTTGGATTTGCGACGCCAGGGCCAGAGCATTTCTTTAGTACGTGTTCTATTGGATCTTAAAAAGAAGCTCGCAAACTGTGGCCATGTTTGAAAAGTTGAATTGGTTGTTAATGGTTTTACCATTTGCATTGTGGGGGACTTCAATGGCAGCAATGGCGCCGTTGGTTAAATCAGGTGGGCCCGAGCTAGTAGCTACTTTGAGGTTGTTGCCTGCTGGTATAGCAATAGTGTTTGCGGCTTTTTGTTTAAAAAGACCATTGGCTATTGCACGAATTGACATGGGGTGGTTCGTTTTATTTTGTTTAATTGATGGAAGCTTGTTTCAGTTTTGTTTGGCTAGAGGATTAGTTGAATCTGGTGCAGGCTTGGGTTCTGTTTTTATTGACTCTCAACCTTTGATTGTGGCACTTTTGGCAAGAACTCTTTTTGGAGATCCAATCAATCCAATTGGTTGGATTGGATTAACAGTTGGAATTGGGGGGATAGTTTGCATAGGTGTTTCTCCTGAAATCTTAGGGCATTGGTTTTTAATGCGAAACGAAGTCTTAGACACTCAGTTGTTTGGCCAGGGCCAGGGCTGGATGCTTGTTGCTGCTTTGGCAATGGCCTTAGGTACAGTCTTAATAAGGTTTACCTGTCAAGAGAGTGATCCTGTCGCTATAACTGGTTGGCATATGATTTTAGGTAGTTTCCCTTTATCTATTTGGCATTTTTTAGATTCAAGTAGACCTGTTTTACCTGATTGGTCATTAAATGATTGGAGCTTAATGGCCTATTCCACTTTCTTGGGAAGTGCTTTGGCTTATGGTTTGTTCTTTTGGTTCGCTAGTAGGAAAGAACTAACAAGTTTCAGCACCCTTGCATTTTTAACACCTGTATTTGCACTTGTATCTGGGGGTATTTGGCTTGAGGAGAGACTTGATTTAATTCAATGGATTGGCGTACTTTTTGTAATATCTTCCGTGCTTTTAGTTAGCCAAAGATCTCGTTTGTGGAACCCCTTTAGCAAGTCTAATAATGACCTACCTAAAGAATTGACGGGATGAATTTGAAACAATTAAAACTTATTTTAATTAGTACACCTATTGGATTTCTGGGAAGTGGAAGAGGGGGCGGAGTCGAGCTTACATTGATCTCTCTTGTTAAAGGGCTTTTAGAACTTGGACATGAGGTTACTTTGATTGCTCCTAATGGATCTGTATTGCCAAACTCTTGTCATCGAGCTCAATTGATAAATGTATCTGGAATTGAACAAGTTAGCTGGCAACATCAAAATAAAAATGATCCAATGACAATTCCTAGGAATGGAATTCTGCCTAAACTATTAGAAAGAGCTCTACATCTAGCTAAAGATTATGATGCAATAATAAACTTAAGTTATGACTGGTTACCTTTGTGGCTTACTCCATATTTAGAAGTGAAGATTTTTCATTTAATTAGCATGGGTGGTGTCTCTGAATTAATGAAGGATGAAATAAATAACCTCTCTAAATCATATCCTAGAAGATTAGCTTTCCATTCATATAGCCAGGCTTCTGACTATTCTCTAAAAGGCCAACCAATTGTTTTAGGTAATGGATTTGATTTGAAAAATTATCAATTGCAATTAGGAACTGAAGGACCTTTAGGGTGGGCGGGAAGAGTCGCTCCCGAGAAAGGTTTAGAAGATGCAGTAGAAGTAGCAGCATCAATTGGTGATACTTTGCTTGTATGGGGAATTATTGAAGATCAAGACTATGCATTTCATGTCGAATCCTCTTTTCCCCCAGGGACGATTGAATGGAGAGGTTTTCTTCATACCCATGACTTTCAACATCAATTAGGTACTTGTAGAGCTTTTATTAATACACCAAAATGGAATGAAGCTTATGGGAATGTTGTAATGGAAGCAATGGCTTGTGGCGTCCCGGTAGTTGC
>QCLI01000045.1 GCA_003214695.1 Prochlorococcus sp. AG-412-P08 | reverse complement strand
TTAGTAGATCTGGAGAACCATTTAGCCGAGGAGAAATTTTGAAAGAGGTTTGGGGATACACTCCTGAGAGACATGTTGATACAAGAGTTGTTGATGTTCATATTTCTCGACTGCGTTCCAAATTAGAAGATGACCCTGCTAATCCAGAGTTAATTCTCACTGCTAGAGGTACTGGTTATCTGTTTCAACGTATCGTTGACCCTCTTTCAACAGAACATTAAAGATAAATTCAGTGGAAAATGAATCTCGGTCAAAAAGTAGTCGCTCTAGAGCTATTAGAAGATTAGTTATTTGGTACAGACGAAACTCTGCTGTTACTACTTTGGTTGATACAGCAACGAATTCTGCTTCGGCAGCTGGAAATGTTGTTTCTAGTGCTGGCTCAATGGCAAGAAGCACTTTAGAACCGTTGGTTTTTGATCCTTTACGGAGGCTGCAAGGAGGGCAAAATGATTCAGAGAAGTCTATTGCTAGTGATTCTGATGCAACAAGACTTTGGGTTGCAGTTGATGGTATGGGAGGAGATTATGCTCCAGGACCAATTCTTGATGGTTGTTTAAAAGCAATAGAACGTCTTCCACTTTGTATCAAATTTGTGGGAGAAAAGGAGAAGGTCCTTGAGTCTGCCAAAGAAATGGGACTGTTGGATTTGCTCAAGCAGACAATTGCTGCAGGCCATATTGAATTGGTCGCAAGTGGAAAATCTGTTGGAATGAATGAGGAGGCGACTGTAGTAAGAAAGAAACGTGATGCAAGTATTAATATTGCAATGGATTTGGTCAAGAAAGGAGAGGCACTTGCTGTCTATTCAGCTGGAAATTCAGGAGCATTAATGGCATCTGCAATTTTTAGACTTGGTCGTTTGGATGGCATCGATAGACCTGCAATAGGTGCTTTGTTCCCCACAAAAGATCCAGGTCAACCAGTTTTGGTTCTTGATGTAGGGGCAAATATGGATTGCAAACCTTCTTACTTGCATCAATTTGCTCTCTTAGGAAATATTTATTCTCGAGATGTTTTGCAAGTTAGCACTCCGAGAATTGGACTGCTGAATATAGGTGAAGAAGAATGTAAAGGAAATGATCTATCGCTGCAAACCTACGAGTTAATGAAGAAAGAAGAGCGTTTTGAATTTGTTGGTAATTGTGAAGGTAGAGATGTTCTTTCCGGAGACTTTGATGTTGTTGTTTGTGATGGATTTACAGGAAATGTTTTGCTTAAATTTCTTGAATCTGTAGGTAGTGTTTTGTTAGATGTTTTACGTGCAGAGTTGCCAAGGGGAAGGAGAGGAAAGGTAGGCTCTGCATTTTTGATAAATAACCTCAAAAGAATAAAAAAACGTTTAGATCATGCTGAGCATGGCGGGGCGTTATTGCTTGGAGTGAATGGAATTTGTGTAATTGGGCATGGAAGTAGCAAGGCTTTGTCGGTTGTCAGTGCCCTTAGGATTGCTCATTCCGCAGCTAGCCATGGAGTTATGGATGACTTGGCTCAGCTTCAAAGTCCTAAAGCTTTGAGTTAGATGAATCGAATTGTTTTATGATTTTTACTTATGATTGAATTTAGGCAAGTTTTTTCTTTTTGACTGGGAATTTCCAAACTCTTTTCGGAGTCTCTTTAGTAGGCAGCGGTAGTGCAACTCCAGCACAGAAGATTACTAATGATCAGCTTGCCGCACGAGTAGACACTAATGATGAATGGGTGAATACGAGAACTGGGATTAGGGAAAGGAGAATAATTGGTTCAGATGAATCACTTTCAAATCTAAGTACTCGAGCTGCAATATCGGCGATAGAAATGGCTGGCTGGGAGGTAGATACAGTTGACATGGTGCTGGTCGCGACTTCTACTCCAGATGATTTATTTGGAATCGCGCCAAAGATTCAAGCTCAATTGGGCGCGACAAATGCAGTCGCTTTCGACCTCACAGCTGCCTGTAGTGGCTTTTTGTTTGCGTTAGTAACGGCTGCTCAGTATCTTCAAAATGGAATCTTTAGAAGAGTAATTGTTATTGGTGCAGATCAATTAAGTAGTTGGATGGACTGGGATGATAGACGTAGTTGTGTTCTTTTTGGTGATGGTGCTGGAGCAGTTGCCATAGAAGCGACTAGTAATGATAACAATGCTTTAATTGCTTTCAAGCTTAAATCAGACGGAAGTCGAGGGGAATGTTTGAGTGTTCCTCAGTCAAAAGATTTTGTAAATTTAGTTGGTCCTTTCAAAAATCAAATTGGTAGATTTTCTACAATTCAGATGAACGGGCAGGAAGTTTATAAATTTGCAGTAAGAGAAGTTCCATTGCTCTTAAAAGATGTTTTAGGAAATTGTGGAATCTCTGCTGATTCTTTGGATTGGCTACTTTTGCATCAGGCAAATCAAAGAATTTTAAATGCAGTAGCAGATCGTTTCTCTATTCCAAAAAGCAAGGTTTTGAGTAATCTTGAAAATTATGGGAACACTTCAGCTGCCTCCATCCCGATCATGTTAGATGAAGCTGTACGAGATGGACGAATAAAGTCTAAAGATCTAATAGCATCTAGTGGTTTTGGAGCAGGCTTGAGTTGGGGTGTTGCTCTGTTTAGATGGCATGGTAAGTCGTAGTCTTATTTTGAGTGAGTTAAAAAAGTTATGAAAATTGCTTGGACCTTCCC
>QCLI01000044.1 GCA_003214695.1 Prochlorococcus sp. AG-412-P08 | reverse complement strand
AATCATATGGATACGATTGTTATGATATCCTTGGTTTTACTTTTTCCTTTTAATGTTCAACGGATTCCTATCACAGGAACTATACTTTTCCCATTTCTTTTTGCGCCTTATATAATTAATTTTTTGCTACCAAGGAGTTCAAATTAATGTGCGGCTTCGCTGGAATATATAGTTTTAATAATGAATTGAATTGGGAAGCAGGAGATTTATATCATAGATTCAATAAGATGACAGAATTATTATCTCATAGAGGTCCAGATTCATTTGGCTCATATAAAGACAATTCTATTGGACTTGGACATAGAAGATTAAGTATAATTGATACTTCTTCCGCAGCTAATCAACCTATAACAATAGGTTCACCAGGCAAAACAATCGTATACAATGGGGAAATATATAATTATAAGGAATTACGTAATCAGCTTTTAGCACAAGGTTGTATATTTAAAAGTCATTCAGATACTGAGGTAATTCTAAATTGTTATATATATTGGGGGCTAAATGGATTAAAAAAACTAGAGGGGATTTTTGCCTTTGCCATCTGGGATGCTTATAAAAGGGAACTTTTATTAATGCGGGATAGGATTGGAATTAAACCTTTGTATTATGGTAAGTCAAAATATGGTATTGCTTTTGGTTCAGAAATAAAATCTATTATTTCAGCTGGATCAGTTGATACTAATTATAGTGATCAGTCGTTCTCTGAATATCTATGGTATGGAGCTACATACGAAGATCGTACTTTTTTTAAAGGCATTTCTGAATTAAGACCAGGACACTTTATGTTATTAAAAGGTAGTGAGGTTAGATTAGAAAAATGGTGGGAATTAGAGGAATGGTTAGATAATTCAAAGCCTTCTATTAGTGAAAAAGAAGCAAAAACTATGCTTCAGTTAACGCTTGATAAGGCAGTGAAGAGTCAAATGGTCGCTGATGTGCCAGTTGGAATATTTCTAAGTGGTGGAATTGATTCATCAGCTTTAGCAGCAAGTGCTAGTTTTAACAATGAGCGAGTAATAGATAGTTACTGCGCAGGTTTTGATTTTCCACAACAAGTAAATGAATATGAGAAAGCCGATGCTGTTGCAAAATTCTTAGGCTTAAATCATTCATCAGTATTTATTACAGGTACAAATCTTGAGCCTACATTGAAAACATTAGCACGAGCACATGATCAACCTTTTGGAGATGCCGCAAATATACCTTTGTACCTTATGAGTCAGAAAATTTCAAGCAAACACAAGGTAGTACTTCAGGGTGATGGCGGTGATGAATTATTTGGAGGTTATAGAAGATATCTTGGGCTAAGACATAAAAAGCTTTGGAGTTTGCTACCAAAAAGCTTATTTGAATCAATAAAGCATATTGAGCCTTATGGAAAACGTTTAAACCGTTTTCATGGATGTTTATCCAATCCTGTAGATTCACTTTGTATGGCATTATTATCTACAACTGAAACACTAGAATCGCCACCAGAAGATCTTTTGTTAGAGGAAAAAAGAGTTCATCTTCTAAGAAATACTGACCCTTTTTTGTGTTATAAAAATGCAGCTTATAGATTTAGAAATTATGATCCCCTAAAAAAAATGTTCTTAACTGATTTAGTAACGGAATTACCGTCAATATTCCTTAAGAAGGTAGACATTGCAGCAATGGCAGCAAGCGTTGAGGCGCGGGTCCCTTTATTGGACGAATCCATTATAAAACTTGCCATTAATATTCCAAATCAACTTAAGGTTTCAGGCTTAGAAGGAAAGTTAATTCTCAAAAGGTCATTAAGAGGTCGAATACCAAAATCTATTCTTAGAATGCCAAAAACAGGTTTTGGTATTCCTTATAGCAATTGGCTTAAAAATACTCTCTATGACTTTACTCGAGAGAGATTATTAGATGATTCTTTCTTAAACTATTATTCTTTTAACAAATATTTGGTAGAGGAATGTTTGTTGCAGCATAAGAATAATTTAAATGATAGAGGGCTTCTTATTTGGAAGCTTTTACAGTTAAACTTGTCTAAAGAATGGATAGACCAAATTTCATTGCAATGGAATGCATCTAAGTAATTAATATTAATCTTTTATTCTACAATATGTATTATAATAGCATGAACATTTATCTTTAATATTCCACCATGCCTTGTAAGGTTATGTTTATCTGTGGCGCAAAGGATTTTCATGCTATGGATAAATATAGTCGCTTAGTTGAAGCACTAGGTAATGATAATATCCTTATAGTTACAGATACCCTAAAGGGTGATGGTCAACCACTCCTTCTAACACCTGGCTCTAATTTAAGCAAGCTTTTTATAATAGATTTCTTGACATTTAGGAACCTTTCAAGAACAGGTAATTTAATTAGAAACTTTATTAAACTATTATTTATCCCATTGCAAGTAATACTTTTAAGAATTAAATGGTTGAAATATAAACCCCAGATTGTACATGCTACGCCAATTTATTATATGTTACTATGCTATTTTGCATTCATACCCTATATTGGCACACCTCAGGCAGCAGAAGTTTTAGAAAGACCTGGCAAAAGTATCTTTTACAAATATTTTGCTGCATTGGCGATAAACAATGCTAAAGAAGTAATTGTAGATTCAAAGTTAATGAGCAAGGAAATGAAATACTCATTTAAACGAGAACCAAACGTAATTAAGAATGGATTTGATACAAATTATGCATTGTCTTTTCAAAACAAAAAAACACATACAGAAAATCGTATACTTTCAATCAGAGG
>QCLI01000043.1 GCA_003214695.1 Prochlorococcus sp. AG-412-P08 | reverse complement strand
CGTCTTCGTAGTCCTGCAGGCTATATACCAGCATCTTTATT
Organism: Prochlorococcus sp. AG-412-P08; assembly: GCA_003214695.1. Lineage (GTDB taxonomy): Bacteria > Cyanobacteriota > Cyanobacteriia > PCC-6307 > Cyanobiaceae > Prochlorococcus_E. The sequence goes on along the minus strand of QCLI01000043.1, from coordinate 4,131 downwards.
CATAGCTTTGGATGAATTATCAAATCGGCTTGGCAACAAAACACTAAGGGCTACAACAAGGCAAGCATTTCAAATGCATGGAATTAGAAAAGAAAATCTAAAAGAAGTAATCAACAAAATCGTAACCTCCATGGGATCAACACTTGCTGCTTGTGGGGATATAAATAGAAATGTAATGGCACCTGCTGCACCTTATGAAAAAGATGGTTACCCAGCCGCAAGAGCATTAGCCTATGAGATTGCAGATTTGCTGACTCCTGTTGCTGCCGAAAATACATATCTAGAACTCTGGGCCGATGGGAATTTGTCTTATAAGATTTCTTATTCAAAGAAAATTAAAAAAATTAGAAAATCACAACTTTCGAAAGGTATTTTCAGCGGTTATTCTAAAGAGCCACTTTATGGGCAAACATACTTGCCTAGGAAATTCAAGTGCGCAGTCACTGTACCTGGAGACAATTCGGTTGATCTTCTAACTCATGATATTGGTCTAGTAGTCTTTACAAAACAAAATGGGACACTTAAAGGTTGCAATGTCTATGTAGGCGGAGGAATGGGACGAATGCATAATAGTGATACTACCTTCGCTAGAGCTGCTGACCTCCTGGGTTACGTAAAACAGGAACATATTTTAGACTTAGTTCAATCAATACTCGCCCTCCAAAGAGATTATGGAAATAGGAAGCTAAGAAAAAATGCTCGCATGAAATATTTAATTCATACAAAAGGCATTCAATGGTTCAAAAAGACACTTACATCGAAATACTTCAAGGATAAAATTTCCTCCCCCCATCCCGAGCCACCTACAAAGCTTAAAGATTACCTAGGTTGGAATAAACAATCCCCAGGGCTATGGTTTGTCGGCATACCTCTTATGTCAGGTCGACTTTCAGGAGAAACTAAGGCAAGAATCAGATCCCTCGTTGAAAAATTCAAGCTTGAAATAAGATTAACCCCAAATCAAGATCTCTTGCTTTGCAATATAGGCAATTACCAACGCTCCTCAGTAAAAAAGGAGCTTCAAGAGATTGGCATAAACAAACCTGCACCACCGAACAGTGTTAGCAGGCATGCTATAGCTTGCCCGGCCTTGCCATTATGTGGGCTCGCAATTACTGAAGCTGAGAGATTTCTTCCTGCAATAATTAAGCGAATTGAAAATCAACTAAAACTACTCGGCATAGAAAAGTCGATTTTACTAAGAATGACCGGTTGTCCTAACGGTTGCGCAAGGCCATACATGGCAGAATTAGCCTTAGTAGGTAGTGGTACGAATCAATATCAACTTTGGCTAGGAGGTAGTCCGAATTTGCAAAGATTGGCAAAACCATTTCTTCAAAAAATGCATATAGATCACCTTGAACAAACACTCAACCCTTTGTTTATTAATTGGAGGAACAGCAAAAAATTTAAAAGTTTCGGCGATTTTATTTCTAGCTTAAACGATCAAGTAATAATGGATTTACTTTCCGAGTCATCGTCATCCACTGACCCATAAAGTCCTTCAGTGGCGTTAGTAGTCCAAGCCCAAAGTTGATCACCATAACTGAAATGCCACCATTCAGTTGGATGTTGAACGAATCCAGAGAATTTCATTACATTTGCAAGAAGATTTCTTCGTAATTGCCACAAACACGCAGATGAATTATCTCCTTTTAAAGCACTTTGTAAATAATAATCAGGCTCAGAAGCTGGTCCCATTAGATCTATTTCCCCCCCCATGTCTACAAGATCACAATCATTGGTCGCCAGAGTTAAATCTATAGCACCGCCAGTACTATGAGGTGGAGGTTTTGATTTATCAAAAGATGGTGAGGCCCAAAACCTACTAACTAGTCTAACAACATCTTCTAACGTAGAAGTGTCTTTTTTAGAACTAGGATCAATCCCCCTAGAGAGACATTCCTGATTAATAGAATAGTCATACATAAACTTCTGAACTCTTATAGGACGCCATGCATCAAATACAGCTAAGCGGAGGTGTGGAACTGTTTTTCTAAGGAGTTCCTCCGCAAGTAATAAACGTCTTATAACTTCCTTTCTTAACATCCACGGGGAGGCAGACTTACCGTAAGGTGCACCTAGCGACTCATATGAGTGTGGCTTAATACAGTAAATTTCTACAGGCAGCCTCATGAGAGGTTCCATAGAATACAATAGAGATATTTTATTCCATTCTTTTAACACAATGAGTAACTTAACATGGTAAGACGAGAACATATTCTATAGATAATTGATCAAATCCTTACTAGCATTTAATAATTTTGTTTCTAATTTAATTGTGTTCTTGCAACGAGCTTAGTCCAATAGACATCTAACATTTCTCTCAACAAGCTGTTCTGCTTCAAACTAGGATCACTTTCTAAAATTTTAGAGGCTTCTTTCCTCGCGCACTCAAGGATATCTTCATCATTAACTAAGTTCGCCAATGCAAAGTCTGGAAGCCCAGATTGCTTAGTGCCCAATACTTGCCCAGGTCCCCTTAACCGTAAATCTATTTCAGCAATTTCGAAGCCATCAGATGACTTCACTAATACATCTAGTCGATTTCTTGACACCTCTGAATTGGCAGTGTCTATGAGTACGCACTTTGAATCTTCTACGCCTCTACCAACACGCCCGCGTAATTGATGCAATTGAGCCAAGCCAAATCTATCAGCATGATCAATTAGCATTACAGTAGCATTAGGAACATCAACTCCAACCTCAATCACTGTGGTCGATACAAGTACCTGAATCATCTTCGCAGAGAACTCCCTAATGATATTTTTCTTCTCACCACTTTGCATACGTCCATGTAACAGCCCTACTTTATAGTTCTTAAAGATAAAGGTTGATAGCTCTTCATATACGTCTATAGCGGAACGAAGCTCTAATTTCTCTGATTCATCGACTAAAGGAAGTACTACGTATGCCTGCAGACCTTTATCAATTTCTTCTTTAATTATGTCATATCCTTTTTGCCTCTCTGAGGCTGAAAGCAACTGAGTTTTGACAGGTCTCCTGCCAGGGGGTAATTCATTGATCTGACTAACGTCTAAATCACCATGAATAGATAGAGCTAAGGTCCTAGGAATTGGTGTGGCCGTCATTGTCAAAAGATGAGGCTGAAGCCCTTTATTAATCAAAAGATTCCTTTGATTAACTCCAAATCGATGCTGTTCATCTACAACGACAAGTCCTAAACGAAAAAAGGAAACTGACTCTTCGATAAGAGCATGAGTCCCAACGAGTATCTTTAGATTGCCTGTCGCAAGATCAGTAAGAATTTTTTTTCTTTCCTTTAGAGGAGTAGATCCTGTAAGGAGTTCAACAGTTACATGTAATTGAGGCATCCATTTGCAAAGAGTTACATAGTGCTGATGAGCAAGGACTTCAGTAGGTGCCATAAGTGCACCTTGCCAACCTGATTCAACAGCAGTCAGAAGTGTGGCTATTGCTACAACTGTTTTTCCGCTCCCAACATCTCCTTGAACTAGTCGAGACATTGGTTTCAACAAAGAAAGATCTGATTCAATCTGACTAAGCACTTCTTTCTGAGACTTAGTTAGAGAGAAAGGTAAAAGCGATAAAAATCTATCAACTAATCCATTTACATTTCTTCTACAAGTAAATAACTTTGGAGCTTTGGATTCCTTAAGTTCAATGCGACGCCTTAAGAGTCCAAGTTGTAAAAAAAGAAATTCATCAAAAACTAGTCTTCGTTTTGCTTGTTTCAATAATTCTGCTGAAGAAGGGAGATGTATTTGGTGAATTGCATCACATTTTCTCATTAGAGACAATGAATTTAGGCTCTCAACAGGAAGTGGGTCTTCCCAGGAAATTGCACATGAAATTACTGATTGAATAATATTTCTAATACGTTCAGCTGTAATCCCCTCCGTTAAATGGTAAACAGGTAAAAGTCGTCCTATTTCTTTTGACTTGACAAGTGCATGCTGATTTTCTAAGACTTCAATTAATGGATCAGCAAAAGACTTTCCAAAACCTTTTGAATCCCTTACTAAGCCACTCACAGCAACCAATGCTCCTTTTGGATAAAAAGACTCCTGCTTCTTTAAAAAATATCTATTACTAAATCGTTTACCAACAAAAAACTTAGTGGCTTTTATTCTGCCAGAGACGTCCTCA
>QCLI01000042.1 GCA_003214695.1 Prochlorococcus sp. AG-412-P08 | reverse complement strand
GAGCTGGCATTACGGCATGTGGATCAAGTGATTCCACATCAGGTGTAAGGCTTAATGGAGCGGGTGCTTCTTTCCCTGCCAAAATCTACACACGTTGGTTTGCCGATCAAGCTGCTGAAGGTGGACCCAAGGTGAACTATCAAGCTATTGGTTCTGGTTCTGGACGAAAAGCTTTCATTGATGAAACAGTTGACTTTGGAGCATCTGACGATCCAATGAAAGCAACAGATATTGCCAAAGTTAAGCGTGGGTTAGTTCAAATCCCAATGGTTGGAGGTACCATTGCATTTGGCTATAACTACGATTGTGAGCTCAGACTTACACAAGAACAAGCAGTTCGTATTGCCATGGGAAAAATCACGGACTGGAACCAAGTTGGTTGTCCTGCAGGGAAACTAACTTGGGCGCATCGTTCTGATGGTTCTGGGACAACAAAAGCTTTCACCAATTCCATGCAAGCGTTCTCTAAAACATGGACTTTAGGAACAGGCAAATCAGTTAATTGGCCTGCTGGTATTGGAGGAAAAGGTAATGCTGGTGTTGCAGGATTAATTCGCAACAATCCAGGAACAATTGGTTATGTTAACCAGTCCTATGTCAAAGGAGTCATTAAAGCAGCTGCTCTGGAAAATTTGTCGGGTGAGTATCTAAGGCCAAGCAGGGAGACTGGTGCAGTAGCTCTCAACGGAATCACATTAGATCGAAATCTAGCGGGCACAAACCCAAATCCAAAAGCACGTGGGGCTTATCCAATTGCTACTTTAACTTGGATTCTTGCTTATGAGACTGGTAATGGCTCTAAAACAAAAGCCATCCAAGAGTCACTAAACTATCTTCTAAGTGACAAGGCTCAAAATAAGGCGCCTGCTCTGGGGTTCGTCCCTCTCAAAGGAGAAATTCTACAGAAAGCTCGTTCAGCCGTCAAAAGAATTGGACAGTAACTCTCAACTTAAGAGTTTAAGAAAAGGAGGGGCTTGAACCCCTCTTTTTTTATGTCAATAGTTAATTTCTGCTTGTGCAGAATCCTTTTCAAAAAAGTCAGAGTTATTTGTAGAAGGGAGCGAAAGACTGGTCAACCATGATAAGAATACAAACAAGCTTGAACACCATAAACAAACTTGCATTCCTACAGATGTATCTGACCCAATCATAAATAGGACACCTGATAAGAGCGTACCAATCAGTCTTCCAGCCGCATTTGCCATGTAATAGAAGCCCACGTTTAGACTTACGTTTTCCTTATCCGTATATGCAAGAACCATATATGAATGTATCGATGAGTTCATTGCAAAAATGAATCCAAATGTTATTAATCCAACTGTAATTGCTATTTCTGGATTGCTTTGTCGCCATAGTGCTATAGCTATTAAAGCTGGTATTGCCGTTAAGACAGCGCTCCAGAATTGAACAGAAGAAACTCCTGGGCTTGTTTTATTTCCCCATAAATTTCTTAAAGACGGCGCAAACGCTTGGATAAAGCCATAACCAATAACCCACAATCCTAGGAAAGCTCCAATCTCAGAAAAATTCCAATTTAGATACGTTTCAAGAAAAACAGGTAGTGCTACGACGAACCATACGTCTCTTGCCCCAAAGAGAAAAAAGCGTGCAAAAGAGAGGACATTGATCCCTTCAGATTTAGAAAATAAGTCTTTGAAGATTGGTTTGCTTTTCATCTTCCCAATATCTCCAGGCAAAATTAATGTCAATAAAAACGAAACACCTAAACCGATTGCCATTAATTCAACTGCTTTATTAAAACCAAAGCTGGTCAGCAAAAGTCCACCAAGAAAAAAGCCAACTCCTTTGAGTGCATTTTTTGAACCAGTTAAGATAGCAACCCATTTGAATAATTGATTATTTCCACCATCTTCTTCAGAGGAATCTGGAACGACAGTTTTGATTGCACTTTTGGCACTCATCTTATTGAGATCTTTTGCTATACCACTAATTGCTTGAGCAACCATGACATAAGTGACACTCAAAAGTTTCGACCAACCACTTGAAACTGGTATCAACATCAATAAAGCACCTATTTGTAAAAGAGTCCCGACCCATAGTGTTAGACGCAATCCATATCTTGCTCCAATCCATCCACCATAGAGATTAGTGACGATGCCAAAGAACTCATAAAAAAGGAATAAGAATGCGATTTCTAAGGTTGTATATCCAAGGCTATGAAAGTGAAAAATCACTAGCATCCTTAGAGCACCATCTGTAAGTGTGAATGCCCAATAGTTGGTCGTTACGATTCCATATTGCTGTAATGACGATAATCTCATGCTTTTATTTTTATTCTTTTTCTAGCTTTATTACATGTGATACGAGATCAGCCATCCGACAGCTATACCCCCATTCATTGTCATACCAAATATAGACTTTAAGTTGAGTTTTGTTGACCACCATGGTTGAGAGAGCATCAATAATTGAACTCCTGGAGTCATTGACATAATCAATAGAGACAAGTGGTTTTTCTTCATAACCGAGTATTCCTTTTAGCTCTCCTTCTGAAGCTTCTTTGAACACATCATTGACTTCTTCTTGCGTTACCTCTTTCTCTAATTCAAATACAGCATCAGTTAAAGATCCATTGAGGAGAGGAACTCGAACAGCATGGCCATTTAATTTGCCTTGTAATTCTGGGAAAATCATCCCTATCGCTTTTGCTGAACCTGTTGTTGTTGGTATTAAACTTTGTGATCCGCTTCTGGCTCTTCTTAAGTCTGGCTTAAATGAATCAACTATTACCTGTGTATTTGTTAGGTCATGGAGTGTTGTAATGCTTCCATGCTTAATACCAAAGGCTTGATTAACGACCTTTACAACTGGAGCTAAGCAATTAGTCGTGCAGGATGCAGCTGTTATTAAGCGATGTTTATTTGGTTTATATAAATCGTGGTTAATACCGTACACGATATTTAGAGCATCCTCTCCCTGGATTTCACCTTTCACAGGACATGAAACGACAACTCTTCTCATTCCTAGAGCATCGAAATATGGATTTAATGTTTCAGGGGATTTGAATTTTCCTGAGCATTCCAGAATTAGCTCGATTTCTGTCTCATCCCATGGAACGTTTGTGAAATTGCTTTCTTGAGAAAAGGATATTGACTGCCCTTCTATAGATAGTTTGTTCTGGTCGTAACTTATTGATTTATCCCATCGGCCGTGAACAGAATCAAACTCAAGTAAATGTGCAGCACCCTTTGCATCCCCGAAGGGGTCGTTGATATGTGTAATCTCGATATTTTCTCTATCCCAGAGAGCTTTAAGAACAAGTCGCCCTATACGACCAAACCCATTAATCCCAATGCGCATAAAACTCCTCATGACAAAACGCATGTATATAATACATCAAGAAGAATTGATGTATTAATCTCTATAGATAGTTGTGGCAATTCTTGTAAAATTAGAGCATTACTCTTGGACTGACTAATTAATGAGTTCAGCTGTCGCCAATGAAAAAGCAATAGATTTACTAAAAGCATTAGCAGAACCTATCAGATTGGAAATAATTGAATCCTTGTCCAATGGAGAAAAATGTGTTTGTGACCTTATGCAAGAAACAGATCTAGCGCAATCCAAAATTTCCTTTCACCTAAAGGTTCTCAAAGAGGCTGGCGTTATCACAGATAGGCAAAGTGGTCGCTGGGTTTATTACAAGCTCGATATAAGAGCATTAAAGTCCTTGCAGAATTGGATCAAAAAACTAAGGAAAGGGTGCTTGAGCGAAGCTTCTTCTTGTGAATGAATAACAAAGTATTCCTTAGAAGCCTCATAGATGTTGATTTATTTACCATGACTTCGTGAGAAGACCCACCTGTTAACCTGCCTAGGTAAAAGCTTTACTAACTCATGCTAAAGATAATTTTTCTGGCTATTTCTATATATGTACTCTTTAGGATCCTTAAGAAAAGAAAGAATAAGCAGCGTTTAGGGGAAGCTGACTTAAGTAAGGAAATTTCAAACTGGAAACATAATGAGGAGAAAGACATTAAACAAGAACCTTTATATTCTTCTCGTCATGAATCAACACCAAGTATCGAGAAGGCTGCAGAAAAAATAGTCACTAAGCATGAAAAAATCACTAGAGAGGCGATTAAAAATGAAGACTTAGAATAAAGAAATGAGGGTGAGAATGTTAATCCATCCACACACCATCCACACATCGCAATATCGCTGAGATCCTATGGCACAACAGGAACTACGCTACTGGCTAATGAAATGTGATCCTTTAGCCATGGACTATGTTTTCAGTAAACAAT
>QCLI01000041.1 GCA_003214695.1 Prochlorococcus sp. AG-412-P08 | reverse complement strand
AAAGCCATCCTTGCTTACAATATTTAAATTGTAATCGTATAAATTACTTATGTTTTCTGAAGTCATCACTCTTGAGGGCTCTCCATCTGCGATTATGATCCCATTTTTTAAAAAAATAATTCTACTTATTTCCGGTATTATATTCTCTATATTGTTTGTTGTATAAAATATTGTGACCTTTTCTTTTGATAATTGTCTTAGATCATTTAAAAACGAGTAACTAGATTTTATATCTAGCATAATTGTCGGTTCATCCAATACTAGTACAACAGGCTGATTAATTAATGATCTTGCTAATAAAATCTTTCTTTTTTGACCATCTGATAATTCACAGTAATATTTATTAGAAACATCTATGTTTAGCATTTTTATAACTTTATCTAATCTTTTTGTTTGTTCTGAGGTGATTATTTCCTTGTTTAATAATCCAAATGTACCTTGAAGACCAGACATTATTATATCGGTTATTGTCATATTAGGCTTCATCCTTAAATCTAACTCTGTACATACAAATCCAATTTTGGATCTAAGTTCCCAGATGTTGATTTTTGTTGAATTGAATAGTTTTAAGTGGGAGTTCTTTTCATGAATAGGGTACTTCAACCTTGTTATTGTTTTTATTAGGGTAGACTTGCCAGATCCGTTAGCTCCTATTAATACTGTATTTTGACCAGTTTCTAAAGATAAGTTTATGTTATTAATAATATTTTTATGATTATAGGATATATTTATATTTTTTAATTCAAGCCATTTGCTATTTGTCAAAGCATGCCACTCCACATTGAATATAATTCCCAACTAGAAAATATAAAGATAGCCAAGTACAGCCAATTAAGCCATGCTGGCCTAGGATTGTCATTCATTACAAAAATATTAGGAAAACTACCCCTATAGGAATGAGCACTCGAATAGCTACATTTACTAAAATACTTTTATTGTTTTGTTTCTCAAGTGTTGGGTTGGCAGGTGGATAAAGCATAGCTTTATCTTCATGCACGGTGTTTGTATTTAAATCTTTAGGATGCAATTCCCAAGGATGGTCTTTCGTATCTGAGCTTTTAAACCAATCCCAGTAATATTGAACCATTTTATCTTCTCCAAGCAATTTCACATTGTCTTTTTCAATATAACCCATTTGATTATTGTAAGTTTGTGTTCTTAGAATCATATAGTCTTCAGAGAAAACCTTGTAAAAAACTCTATGTTGTAATTGCCTAAATAATAGTAAGTTTGTTATAAGTTTGTTCTTCATGAATTTTCTATAATGTCTTACAATTACTCTTGCTTTATTTTTTGATAGAGGTATATGATCTAGAACTTGAATATATCTTGCTTCTTCTGGCTCTCCCTTATAAATAACTATTCTTCCTGGTGGTAAAAATTTTATTCTTATGAACTCGCCTTTGGATTTATCTTTATATTTGTATTTGCTTTCTATTTGATTTTCTTCTCGGGTTATTTCCTGATTGAAGCTTGTTATAACGTCTCTATTAACATCATTGTCAGGAATTGTATCTCCATGAACCCAGAATAAGTGAAGTATATCAAGGTGATTCTCTATAATTCTTGCCCAATCACATTTGAAATCAACTACTACTTCTTCATACTTGTAGCTTGAAATATCAAATCCATAGTTATTAAGCAACCTATTATTAATATTATCTGCTACTTCGAAGTCACTTAAGTTGGTTTTTGCTTTCCCATTATAATAAATATATATGTAGCCACCTATCTCTTTACAGATGTACTGATATAGATGAATTTTTGATGCATAATTATCGTAGTTAGAATCTACTATATGGTTACAGGTTATACGACTTAGATTTGTACATTCACCTGTAGATGAGTATCTTGCACCATGATATGGGCAGACTAATTCTCCATCTATAACTTCACCACCAATAAATGATGCCCCTCTATGTGGGCAGAGGTCTTTGACGCATCTTAGATTTGATTCCTTGTCTTTGTATAAAACTAGTGGCTCATTATAAATTGTAAAGGTATAAGGTTTATTGTTATTAATATCTTTTGAGCTACATATTGCGTACCAACCCAGGAGTCCATTCTTTAGTTGATTGTCTGGTTTGTTTGCTTTAGTGCTTAATTTATTTTTATCATTTATTGAGGAGATAGCATTAATGGATGAGCTTTCCCTTTCTAGGTTAACTTTATTAAATTGTGCAATTTCGTCTTCGTTCATAACTGATTTGACATTAAAAGAGGAAGATTTTTCTTTTAAGCCAATTTTGATACTAGCTTATACGGTGGTCAAAAGACGTTTGAAGGTGTTATTTCAAAGGACTGTAACTTGAATCAACAATGTATTGTCTGGCAATAATTTGCTGGGGGGCTCAAATTGTCTTGACTGTTAGGGAATTCCTAGGAGTTGATTTTTTAAGAAGCTTGCTTATTTCGTAAATACTCAGTAGCTTCCTCAATATTATTGCAGAACTTGCAGGAACCTAAGTAGCAACCTAAATAGCGCTGAAAGAGTCTTTTGCCTCCAGTGAGAGGGTAGGTATGAACAGTCCCTCCTTGGGGTGTGCTGTGGACTAACACTGGTAAAGCAGCCATATTTTTGACTTGTTTTTCTAAAAATGCAATTTATGCATTGAATACGCAATGGGTATTTTTTACTAACTAGCTCTTGACGCTTTTGATTCTTCGTCTATTTTTAATTTCCGATTCCTTTTTGTTAATAAGTCTGTAAAATTTAATTTATAACTATAAAGAAAACCGTATCTAATTTCGGCTAGAGTTTAATTGTATTAGTTTCTAATTCTCCATTCTTGTATAGGCGTTTTGCTGCTAAACTCTAATATTGTTTACACCTTTAGGGTTAACTGTTCTGCCTGATACGGTGCCTTTATGTTCATTATTTTGTTTCTTGAATAAAATATAATATAGAAATAATTTATTTGCTATTAATCGAAAAATTAGATCTTTCCAGCTAATATATTATAATTAACCTGTTTTAATCTTTTCTATGGTTGGGCTTTTTGACATATGCTCTTAGTGATGTTAGGTGGGCTATTTTTTTTTATAGGCTTGGCAGCATATATAACCAAAAAAACAAGAAATGATTGCGATAGATAACAGTTTCACTAAGCGATGTAAAGTTTTTGGCCCACGTTGGCAACTTCTGTATATCTTGGATCGGTATTCTATTACATATTACTCGTGCAGACCTACGGAGACCCCAACGTTTCCTATGCATGGTATGCGGCAAACGCTGGAGCTGTTACTAACAAATCTGGCAGATTCATCTCATCGCATATTGCGCATACGGGCCTCATTTGCTTCGGAGCCGGTGCAAACACCCTTTTTGAATTAGCTCGTTACAACCCTGATTTGCCTATGGGCTCTCAGGGACTTGTTGTTCTTCCTCATCTTGCAGGACTTGGCTTAGGTGGCATTTCTAATGGTGTATTTACTGACACTTATCAGTTGTTAGTTGTTGCCATACTTCATCTGATCCTTTCAGGCGTTTATGGTGGTGGCGGTATGCTCCACGCCTTTAGATACGAGGAAAAACTAGAAAGTTATCCTTCAACTTCAAGAGCAAGCAAATTTAAGTTTGATTGGAATGATCCAGACAGACTTACTTTTATACTTGGTCACCATTTACTTTTCCTTGCAGGCGGCAACATTCAATTCGTTGAGTGGGCTAAATGGCATGGAATTTATGATCCTGCAGCTGGAGCCGTTCGTCAGGTTGAATACAACCTTGATTTAGGCATGATTTGGAATCACCAGTTTGACTTCCTATCTATTAGTAGCTTGGAAGACATCATGGGAGGCCATGCTTTCCTAGCCTTCTTTATGGCTGCTGGAGGAATTTTCCATATCCTCACCAAGAATTATGGTGAGTACAATTCATTTAAAGGAGCTGATATCCTTTCTGCTGAATTCGTACTTTCAACATCATTAGCAGGAGCTGCTTATACAGCATTTGTAGCTGCTTTATGGTGTGCAAGTAATACCACCATCTATCCTGTAGATCTTTATGGTGATGTTCTTCAGTTCAAATTGAGCGTAGCTCCTTATTGGATTGATACAGATTCATCCCTAGCAGCAGATGCTCATACTGGTCGTGCATGGTTGACCAATGTTCATTACTACATTGGATTCTTCTACCTACAGGGCCATTTCTTCCATGGTTTAAGAGCCCTTGGATTTGATTTCAAGAGCATTGGTAGATTGTTTGACAATTTAGAGTCATCAGAAACTACACTTAACTAGTTAGTTTCTAATAGATTCATTGTTAGATCAAAAAAAGAAGTCCCTTTTCGGGGCTTCTTTTTTTGTCTTTAAATACTTACTAACTTCATTTTTAAATCATAAAAGAAATTGTTCAGCACTTATAATTCTGATTTTTTATAAATTAAATTTAAGTAGCTCTTTCTGAACATTTTTTTAATGAGTAATTCTTCTTCTTCAGTATATAATTAGAAAAAATCTTTTTAATGTCACTCAAAGATCAGCTAGGGACCAAGGTTTTCAGCAAGGAAGGCACTGAACAGAGTCAGAAAGGTGAAGTTCTACCTATGAAGCCAGAAAATATTTTACCAATCAGGCAATTGCTGATAGCCGGATTAAGTGCTGTTA
>QCLI01000040.1 GCA_003214695.1 Prochlorococcus sp. AG-412-P08 | reverse complement strand
GTTTTTAATTTCATATTTATTACTTACATGTATATGAAATTAGCATAATTATTCTCTTCAGGTAGTTTTTGATTTAGAGGAAGTAGTAGGGGCGTTAACATTGATTTGTTTTACATTCTATATATATACCTTTGTTTTAGTATGCTTGTACGAGTATAGTTTAATGAAAATGTATTGGAAAGGGTGACTTATTTCCTTCTATTTGCTTTGGCTGCCTCACTGGTGTCAATGCTTTATATTGTGCGTCGATTAGAGGATAGCTAGTTCTTTCTCACTGTTTTCTTAACTCGAATTATTTGATATCGTTTATTATTTTCTGATTTCATGAAACCTCTGAGACTTAAATTAGGCACTGGATCCGATGTTAAACTCTCTTTAGAAAATCTTTGCGAAAAATCTAATATAAACGGTTTTATACTAGGAGTCGTGGGAGATCTCTCTGCAGCTGTTTTCCAATGTCCTAATAAGCAAGATAAAACTTTTTTAGGAGGGAAGCTGGAAATCATTACTTTAAATGGTTCATTGTCTCCAGGTTTTGTTCACTTACACCTTAGTATTTCAGACACAAATTGTCAGGTTTGGGGAGGACATTTAGAGAAAGGCTCTATAGTTTCAAAAGGAGTAGATATTCTTATTGCAGTCCTTTCCGATGTTAACCCTGAATTATCTTTAGATCCTAAACTTTTAGATATAAAATCAAACTCAAGATTAGAAATAGCTACTTTGCCTGATTGTCCTTGGTCAGCTAGAATTACAAGGTTATTAGACTCAAGCAATACTAAATATAGTAATATTTTGGTCAAAGACGATAATGATTTTAACATCATCAAGGAACGAAGTGGAAGTTCGACTTTCCCTCAAGTATTTATCGATGGACAATATATTGGAGGTTATACAGAGTTCCTATCTTATTTTTCCTCTGGCAAACATTCAAATTCTTAAATTTATAAATGAATATTGATTTGTTTATAGAAAAATTCAATAACTATTGGTCTTCTAAACCTATCTGGTGCAAACCTTGGACGATTCTTCTAACTGGCTTACTGATAATTATTAGCAGCTATTTCTTCGTTCCATTTATTTGGATCAAGCTATTAGTCTTTACCATTATCTCACTTTGGTGGTATTTATTCCTTATACTTGCACCTTCTATAGATTATCAAATTAAAGACCTGGAATAATTATTTAATGTCTAATTCATTTCATATAAGGGCTTTAGACGATAGTGATGTAAGTATGGTTACATACTGGTCAAGGAATGAAGGTTTTTCTCCTGGTATAGGAGATGTGTCGATATATAAAAATACAGATAAGCAAGGATTATGGATAGGCTGTCTAGATGATTTTCCAATTGGTTGTATTGCAGGAGTTAAATATAATTCTCTATATGGGTTCATTGGGTTATTTATTGTAGACAAAGCTTATAGGGGGAATGGATATGGCATTAAACTTTGGGGACATGTTATTAACAATCTTTCAAATGTTTGCTGCTTAGGCATAGAAGCTGCACCAGACCGAATCTCTGATTATCAAGAATGGGGATTTAAGCCCTCTTCTAAGACAACTAGATGGATAATAGATGTTAAGGATATTTCCCCAACTAATGAAATACTTTCACATTTGAATAAAGACTATTGTCTTCTTGAAGGAAATCAGATCCCTAGAAATATTATTCAAAATTATGATGCAAACAAAGAAAATACACCTAGACCACATTTTTTATCTGATTGGCTTTCTCATAAATTAGGAACAGTTCTTGCCATTGTTAATACCAAAGGTTTATGTGTTGGTTTCAGTCGAATAAGACCTTGTCTTTTTAAAAATGGTAATGGTTATAGGATTGGCCCATTAGTTGCTGATAGTCCCTTCCTTGCCTCGGCTCTAATTAAAAGTCTTCTAGTAAAGTACCCAGGATCAACCTTAATTGATTCACCTGGCCTTAATCCATATGCCAATGAATTGCTTAAATCACTTGGCTTTCAACCTTTGTCTCATACAGTTAGAATGTACAAAGGAAAGCAACCAACTATATCAATGAAGGAGATATATGGATTGGCATGCCTTGAATTAGGATGAATTCGTAACTAATACTAGGCATTTATTCCTTTGCGAAGGATTGTTTTTTCTTCACTAAGTTCATTCTCTAATTGTTTTATAAGCTTAGAAACAAGTTCCTGAAATTCTGGCTGGCAACCTTTAAATGCAGCTTTATGACGTATAGATTCATTCCTGGTTCTCAGGTCAGTCAGCATAAGCTGTAGAGAGTCTATTTTGGCATTGGTTTCCATTGGATCTATTCTTAAAGTTAATTATTACTTATAGTATTAAAGCCCTCAATAGCTTTTTGCATTGTCAATGCATTGTTTTCTTCACTACTAGTTATTTCTATAATTTTACCTTTTGCTGTTGTTGTATTTAATGCTTCAATACAACTTCTTGCTACTAATCTCCTAGGGATCGATCCTTCTTCTTGAGTATTCCTTTGTGTATATAATATATTTTCTTTTCCTAAATTTTCTTCTGATTCTTTAAGTCCACCAGGCCTAATGATTGTCCAATCTATCCCACTGTTAATCACCTTCTTTTCTCCTATATCCTTCCAGATAAGTATTAATCCAAATAGATTCAATGGGTGAAAGAGTCTCCCTGTACATAATGAGCTTACAAGAATAATGCGTTTAACTCCAACTCTATTGCAGCTATCTACTTGATTACCAACAGCAATTGCATCAATTTTAGCAGGACCTGTTAAGTCAATATTAGGTCTTGCTCCTGTAGCAATTATCAAAGCGTCAACTCCTGCTAACGCATTGTCAAGTGCATTCTTATTAAATAATGATAGTCTTTCTATTTTACAGGATTGTAGTGAAGGAGGTAAAATGGATCCCTTCCTGGTAATTAGCTTTACTTCATATCTTTTCTTTAGAGCTTCCTCAGCAACCCTATAGCCTGTTTTTCCTGAGGCACCACTGACTGCAATCTTCACATTTAAGCCTTTGATCTAATCATATTTTAACGTCTTTCTTCTATTGATGAGAGTATATTTGTAAATAAATTATGCTCTCTTAGCAATAACTGGTTTTCTCCTTAAGGGGAACATTTCTTTGCATAGCTCACAAATTCTTCCATCACAACTTCTTGCTTGACAGTATTCCCTGCCATAGAAAATTATCTGCAAGTGCAAAATATTCCATTTTTCTTTAGGGAAAAGAGCTTTTAGATCTCTTTCTGTTTCTTTTACATTTTTACCAGATGTTAGCTCCCACCTTTGGGCAAGCCTGTGTATGTGCGTGTCAACAGGAAAAGTGGGCATTCCGAAAGCCTGAGCCATTACAACACTAGCGGTCTTATGTCCAACCCCTGGTAATGTTTCAAGGATTTTAATTTCACTTGGAAGTTGATTGTTATATTGATTAATTATTATCTCTGATAATTTGTAAATGTTTCTTGCCTTTGTTTTTGCTAAACCAAGTTGCTTAATGTAATTGTAGATATTTCTTTCTCCCAGTTCATACATTTTTCTTGCTGTTGAACCACATTTAAATAGATTAGGACTTATCTCATTTACTTTTTTATCTGTCGATTGAGCACTTAGCAATACAGCTATAAGTAAAGTGTATTCATTTATGTGATATAAGGGAATAGATGGATTAGGATACTTTTCAGATAGTCTTATCATTATTAAATTAGCCCTCTGCTTCTTGTTCATCTGCTTTTATCCTTATAAGTTGTGAGTGATTTACACCTACAAATTACTAATCTCAGTCATCATTATGGAGATCATACAAGAAATGAGCAAACTTTAAATTCGGTCAGCTTATCTCTATACAAAGGTGAGCTCTTAGGTTTACTTGGACCTTCTGGTTGTGGCAAGACCACCTTGCTTCGTCTTATTGCTGGGTTTGAGAAACCATCTGAAGGATCAATTGTTTTTCAAAATCAAATTATATCCACATCTTCTTTTCTATTGCCCCCTGAGAGAAGAGGTATTGGGATGGTTTTTCAAGACTATGCATTGTTTCCTCATTTAAATGCGTGGGATAATGTTTGTTTTGGTCTAAGCCAATCTCAAGACAATGGAAGAGCAAGTTGGCTTATGGAGTTGCTTGGACTTGAGAATTTAAGAAAGAGATTCCCCCATGAACTGTCTGGTGGGCAGCGTCAAAGACTTGGCTTGGCAAGGGCTTTAGCTCCAGGAACGTCCTTGGTCTTGTTGGATGAACCTTTTAGTAGTCTTGATGTAGAAGTAAGACTTCGCTTACGAAATGAGTTATCTCGAGTACTGAAAACATGCTCAGCATCTGGGATATTAGTAACACATGACCCTCAGGAAGCACTAGGTATATGCGATAGAGTTGCGATAATGAGAGAAGGTTTAATTCACCAATGTTCTTATCCTATTGAGATACTAACAAGGCCAGAAACACCTTTTATTGGCAACTTTGTATTGCAACATAATTTGATTAGAATATCATCCAATAATGGTTCATATGTAACACCATTTGGCAATATAGTTGTTAAATCAAATTTAATCAAGAGGATTGCTCACACTCTTATGGTTGATGAAAATTCATTTGAAATTACTTCATCTTCAAGTGCAAAAGGTATTATCAAAGGTAAGGAATTTAGCAATACATGCTGGGTTTTCCGCATAGAATATGGCGAGCATATTGTTAGGGTCTCCTCTCCATTAGACTCTGAATTAAGTATTGGAGACCATTGCGAATTAAGATTCATATCTGGCAAATATGGCTATTTGTTT
>QCLI01000039.1 GCA_003214695.1 Prochlorococcus sp. AG-412-P08 | reverse complement strand
TTTTCACTTCTTTGACTTCGGTTTGGTGGGATTTTTTCTTAGCTTCCTTTGCTTTCTTTTCTTGTTCAAATTTGAATTTTCCATAATTCATTATTCTGCAAACTGGAGGATCTGCCTTTTCACTTACTAAAACTAGATCCAGCTCTCTATCTTGAGCTACTTCTAATGCTTCTTCACGGGTAATTACTCCCAGTTGTGCTCCATCAGAATCTACTACCCTTAGTTTGGGATATTTGATACGTTCATTAATGTTTGGAAGCTCTCTTACAGGAGCGCGACGATCAAACCGGGGACGTGGTGGCATTCAGTGTGTTGAGGTTATAAAGCAGAACAAGAGTGGTAGGAACCAATTCTAAATCTACTTCCTTCACCCTATAACGTTTTGGATCAAAGAGAGAGCTTCATCTAGTGAGTTTTTTTCATTTAGCCATTTTGGATTATGTTGCCTTCTAAACCAAGTCCTTTGTTTTTTGGCAAATTGATTAGTTCTTTGGATTGTGGATTCTAGCGCTTCTGATAAAGAATAATTTCCTTGGATCACTTCAAGTGACTCTTGATAGCCAATGGTTTGCAGTAAAGATAGTTCCTTCCCATATTTCCTAATTAGTTGTTGTGTTTCTTCAATGAGACCATTCTCAAATAATTTTTTTGTTCTTATTACAATCCTCTGATTTAGGTTAATGGGATCTAGACCAAGTTCTATTAGCTTCCATTGAGGAGTTTGAAATGATTGAAGAGAACTCATGCTTTTCCCCGTTGCATAAAAAACTTCTAGTGCTCTTATTGTTCTAATAGAGTCGCGCTTTCCTATTTTCTTGCATGTTATTGGGTCGCATTTTTGAAGTATTTGATAACATTCTATTTGCCCAATTTTCTTAAGCTCTTCGCGCAATTTTATTTGAGGGGGTACTTCTGGAGGGTTAAGACCGCTTGTTAATGCTTTTAAATATAAACCACTCCCTCCAACTAGGAAGCCAAGATTCTTCTCTTTTATTGTTTTTTCTAAGCTACATTCAGCTTCTTTTTTGAATTCATGCAATGTTATTTGCTCATTAGGCTCCTTCAGATCAAGTAAGTAATGCTTGACTTGTTCTTGTTGTTTGAAAGTTGGCTTAGCTGTGCCTATATTCATCCCTTTATATAATTGTCGAGAGTCAATATTGTGAATTCCTACGTTAATTCTCTTAGCTATTTCGATAGCAAGATCAGTTTTCCCACTTGCTGTTGGCCCAAGTAAAACAATTACAACTGGTTTAGGTTTTTGCATGAATACTTTTTTGATAAGGCTGGAAAAATCTTGGTTGGGAAGAACTTTTGTTTTGTTAGCAATTTCTTTTCAGTCTTTCTTGGTTCCCAGTGGTAAATTTAAATTGCCAGGTTAAGGTTTCTGGTAGATGAATTTTTTAACACAATCTTTTCTGGTTCTTTTTCAGGCGAATGATAGAAGACTCCTCGGTTAAAAAAGTTCAAGCTGCTTATGGCGCTGAGCAAATCCAAGTCCTTGAAGGATTAGAACCTGTCAGGAAAAGACCAGGGATGTATATCGGTTCTACTGGACCGAGGGGATTACATCACCTTGTGTATGAAGTTGTAGATAATGCAGTGGACGAAGCACTTGCAGGACATTGTAATGAAATAGTTGTTGTGCTGTGTAGCGATGGTTCTGCTTCTATTACTGACAATGGGCGCGGAATTCCTACTGATGTTCACCCCAAAACTGGAAAAAGCGCATTAGAGACTGTTCTCACTGTTCTGCATGCAGGTGGAAAGTTTGGAAGTGGGGGCTATAAAGTTTCTGGTGGTTTACATGGAGTGGGTGTTTCTGTAGTCAATGCTTTGAGTGAGTGGGTAGAAGTTACTGTTAATAGGCAAGATCAAACTCATTATCAGAGGTTTGAGCGAGGAGCTCCTGTAGGAACCTTGCGTTCTGAGAAACAGTTAGCAAAAGATAAAAAAACTACAGGAACAAAAGTTAATTTTAAACCTGATACGGAAATCTTTACGAATGGAATTGAGTTTGATTATGGAACTTTGTCTTCAAGGTTGAGAGAGTTGGCTTATCTAAATGGGGGAGTAAGCATTATTTTTCGTGATGAAAGAAAAGCTGCACTTGATAATAATGAAGAAGCTTATGAAGAAATTTATTTTTATGAGGGTGGGATTAAAGAATATGTTTCTTACATGAATTCGGAAAAAGATGCATTACATCCTGAGATAATCTATGTGAATTCTGAAAAAGATGGTGTTCAGGTAGAAGCAGCTCTTCAATGGTGTATTGATGCTTATTCAGATAGCATTCTGGGCTTTGCAAATAATATTCGTACGGTTGATGGAGGTACTCATATTGAAGGTTTAAAGACAGTTTTAACTCGTACACTTAACTCCTTTGCACGTAAGAGAGGTAAGCGTAAAGAAGGTGATTCAAATTTGGCTGGAGAAAATATTCGTGAGGGATTAACTGTAGTTCTTTCAGTTAAAGTTCCTGAGCCTGAATTTGAAGGACAGACGAAAACAAAACTAGGGAATACTGAAGTAAGAGGTATTGTAGATAGCCTTGTAGGTGAATCTCTTGGACAATATTTGGAATTTAATCCTTCAGTAATCGATTTAATTCTAGAGAAGGCAATTCAGGCTTTTAATGCAGCTGAAGCAGCCCGACGTGCCAGAGAACTTGTCCGTAGGAAAAGTGTACTTGAGAGCACTACACTTCCAGGAAAGTTGGCAGACTGTAGTTCAAGAGATCCTTCTGAATCAGAGATATATATTGTTGAGGGAGATTCCGCTGGTGGTTCAGCAAAGCAAGGACGTGATAGAAAGTTTCAAGCCATTCTTCCTCTAAGAGGCAAAATTTTAAATATTGAGAAAACTGATGATGCAAAGATCTATAAAAATACAGAAATACAGGCATTAATTACCGGGCTTGGTTTAGGTATTAAAGGAGAAGAGTTTTCTTTGAAAAACTTGAGATATCACAGGGTGGTAATTATGACTGATGCTGATGTTGATGGAGCACATATACGTACACTTCTCTTAACTTTCTTTTATCGCTATCAAAAGGAATTAGTTGAAGGAGGCTATGTATATATTGCTTGCCCTCCTCTATATAAGGTAGAGCGGGGTAAAAATCATGTGTATTGCTATAACGAATCTGATTTAAAAAAAGCAATTAATAAATTTGGAGAAAAAGCAAACTATACAGTACAAAGATTTAAAGGATTAGGTGAAATGATGCCAAAACAATTGTGGGAAACAACTATGGATCCTTCTACTAGGATGATGAAACGAGTAGAAATTGAAGATGCTTTAGAGGCTGATCGTATTTTCACGATACTTATGGGCGATAAAGTAGCTCCAAGAAGAGAATTTATTGAAACTCATAGTGTTGAACTTGACATGGCTACTTTGGACATTTAACGGAAAGTATGAGAACTTTTTTTCATTGGGGATGTTTGCTATCTTTTGCATTAATTGCACCGATTGCATTGCCTGCAGGAGGAGCAAATAAAACACAACTTAAATTAATTAATAGAAAAGAAGCAGACATTTGTATTGCAGGAGACTCATGTTTTCTATATCCCTTCCCCTCAGAATCAGCAGAATCTTATAAGAATGTAGATTTAGGAACTAGTCTTAAGGTCATTAGGCTTTGGCAAAATACCGATGGTTCAAATTGGCTTCAAGTTCAACTATCTCAGAATAGTTTCTTTAACGCTCCTGGATTGAGACCAAGTCGAGGATGGATTAATGTTGGGTTTCTTAGCAAATCATAAGTCTTCCTTATTAATTATCATTGGGGCAATTCCCGGTGCTTTTCTTAGAATGCAACTTTCTAAGAAATTAGCCTCATATACTCAATCTAAATTACTTGGTTTAGTGATATTGAATACAGTTGCCACATTTTTACTAGGTTTCTTTCTTGCTATTCAACCAAAACTAGAGTTTACTTCTTCTAATCAAGCATTATATTTATTATTATGTGTTGGATTTCTAGGTAGCTTTAGCACCTTTTCTTCTTTCATTTTTGAGCTTTACTCTTTTTCCCTTAAGCATAGATTGATTGATTTTTTTTCTATGCTTCTTTTCTCTATTTTCTTAGGTCTCTTCTCTGTCTTCTTAGGACAGTATTTTGGAAACTTTTAAAAGCTTTTGAAGGATATATCGTTAAGAAATCAAGTCTTATTCGTTTGCACAGGTGCAATTCCTGGAGCTTTATTGCGCTCGCAACTTGATAATTCTTTTCTTGCAAATATCTTAGGAGTTTTTCTTTTGGGCCTAATTTGTGGACTGAAATTAAATTCTCGCTCTCATTTTTTTTGGATTTTAGGCTTTTGTGGATCTTTTACTACATTTAGTAGTTGGATGGTGGATGCCTTTGCATTTATTAAGGCAGGTTTCTTATTTCGAGCAAGTGTCTTCATTGGTTCAACTTTGATTGCTGGATTTTTGTCATTAACGTTAGGTTTTTTGCTTGGAAAGACAATTAAGCAATTATTTCCGTCTCTATAGACATAGGATGTTTGAGCCCTTTTGGTACGCCAATGAATGAAGGGATAGGTGCATCTCTTGATGGTGAATCATCGGTAAATGTTCCTCTAGTTGCGGAGTTAGTAACTCAGCAACTAGAAACCATGCTTTCTGCTGGCAACTATGATGGCGTGAAAATGTTGCTTGAGCCTGTTCAGCCAGTTGATATTGCTGAAGCAATAGGGAATTTGCCTTTAATATTGCAGGCATTAGCTTTTAGGCTGTTAAGTAAGAATGAAGCTATAGAAGTGTATGAATATCTTGATCCAGCTGTTCAGCAGAGCCTTCTTGACCGACTTCGATCGGGAGAAGTGCTCGAATTGATTGAAAGGATGTCTCCTGATGACAGGGTGAGTTTATTTGATGAATTGCCTGCAAAAGTGGTTCGTAGATTACTTGCAGAACTCAGCCCTGATGAAAGGCGTGTCACAGCTCAGATGTTGGGATATGAAGCGGAAACTGCTGGAAGGTTGATGACTAATGAGTTCATTGATTTAAAGGAATTTCATACTGCGTTTGAGGCTTTGAATATTGTTAGACGGCAAGCCCCTTATACAGAAACTATTTACAGCCTTTATGTCACTGATCGAGAGAGGCATTTGACAGGGATTCTTTCTTTAAGAGATTTGGT
>QCLI01000038.1 GCA_003214695.1 Prochlorococcus sp. AG-412-P08 | reverse complement strand
TTGGTAGTGGTGCTTATAGCAGTCGCTTTGCTATTGGTTTTGGTTGTGCGTCTAAAGTAAATGATCGTGTTGATCTCAATGCTGGTGGTTCTTTTGTCTTTGGTGGTGCAAAGAGTTATGGAGGTGGAACACTTGACAATGCAGTCGTCAAAGCTGGCGTGGTCTTCAAGCTTGGCAAGAGTACTAAGCCAACGTTGATCAGTATGAATGATAAGAAAGTTCTACAGGAGGAGGTAAAGACACTGAGAAGTTCTAATCAGCAACTAAAAGATCTAGTACATTCTCAAAATCAACGCTTAGAAAAACTGGAACGGATTGCTCTAGCCAATCAAAAGAATCAAAACAATGCTTCAAGGAGCACAAATGTTAGATCAGTCTTTAAGGACTATTTTGATCTTTTGAGTTCTAAATCTAGATAAAAAGACAACTGCAAATAATTTCTATTCGATTAGAAATCAAGCCTAATTCCAGTCATTATATTTGTAGATTTTGAAGGATCTACTTCTAGCGGAAAAGAACTAGGATGTACACTCACATTTTTAGTTTCGAATGAATTTATTTTGTTAAATGAAGCCTCAGTAAACATTGAGTATCTTTTAGAAAGTTCATAATTAAAACCACCTATGAAATTATATGAAAATAAATTTCCTGAGAATGCCTCATATTTGAAAGGTTGTGAATTAGCAATAACCTCGCTTGCATCAAACTTCACATTGCTTATACCAGCGCCTACTCCAATGTATGGGGATAACTTATGACTAGGATTAAATTTGATATCCCTATAGAGATTTAACATGTATGAAGTAATTGCGAGGTTAGGTTTTTGTGGAGCAGAAACTCCTCCCCTGTAAGTGCCCCAATTCGTATTTCTAGTGTAACTAATAGGGTCTTGAAGATTGGTTTTAGATTTGTTTATTGCTCCTTCAACTCTCCACCTGTTTAACTTCTTACCGATTGCCAATTCATATGTTTCTCCATTTCTTAAATCACCATTTATATTATAGATATGCTTGTATCCAAATATCTCGTGTGAAGCCTTGGCTTTGAAATTAGCTGGAAATGATGCTCCTCCTTTTGCTGCCAAATAAATATTATTTCCATTATACTTTCTAATCCTCTTTTTCTTTCCATTAGTTTTATGTCGATGTTTTTTTGATGATTTTTCTACTATTACCGAATTGTCATTTGCAATTAGATTACCATCGTTTTTTTTTTTAATGATTGATTTTGATAAGAAATCGTAAGAAGTGTCTTTCTTTAAGTTTATTGGCATTTTGTTGTAATGCCTTGGCAATACTTCTTTGCGATTACCCCTCAAATAGTAGCTATCGTCAGCTTCATTTAAAATTGAGTTTCTTGAACCATATCTATCATCAGATTCATTTAAAAATGAGCTTCTTGAATCATATCTATCATTGTGTATTTGATCATTGTTTAAAAAATAGCTCTTAGCTCTTCGTAAAATACTTAGTCTTCGTTTTGGCTTACGTTCACGTTCTTGATCTTGTATTCTACGATCATTAAAGAAATAGCTGTCATTGCTTTTTAAAAGTTCTATTTGGTCTTTTGGTCTTTTGCCAAGGTAATAACTATTATCTTGTTCATACATTTCCACCCCCATATTTCTTCTATAACTACGGTCTTTCTTATTTAGACTATTAAAATAGTAACTATCTCCTTTTCTGAAAATAGCAACTGATTTTTCTTGAGCAAAGGAATTGGAAATAGTTCCCAAGAAAACTAAGCCTGATGATATGAATATTTTGATGATTTTTAGATTCACTTTAATACGGAGAATCTCCTTTGATTCTAATCTAATTTTTTTTTATAACCAATAAAATTTACTATGGGAGTTGCTGATTTCTAAACTGGCACTTTAGCTTTTCTTTCTGAAAACGCTTTTAAAACTAATTAAAACCTGATCATCGCTAAAATAAATCATAATATTTTTGGATTTGCAGCAAGTGCTGAATTTTCTTATTTCTATAGTCTAACTTTTTACTAAATGTAGGTCTTCAAAAGGTTTTTAAGAAGAGGTCAGCTAGAAAGGGAGATGAGATGATAAAAGCTAAATGAGCAACTATCGATTGGTTAGACCAGAAAAATGGCAATATTTTCTACAAGACCTTGGCTGTTAGAAGCACTATTGGAGTCCTTATACTTAATCCCAACAATAGAGTTAAGATTATTGCACATCTACTAGACATGCAATCTCCTCTAGTCAGTTATTTGTTTGGTTAAATCATCAAGGATCATTCACAATTCGACGAGGATCGAGCTATGACCTTTCCCTAACTGAAACGCTTACTACTTCCACTAATCGCTACTCTTGCTTGACCTGTTTATGCTGGCATCCCTCAATCAAGAAGTGTTTGGATGGAAATTAACATAAAACCTGGGGATTAGAGAGTAGATACTTCAAACGCCAAAGCACTTGCATCAAGCGTCATTGTTGGAATAAGTAGACAACAAGAAAAAGATGAACAATCAGAGAGTTTTACGTCAATGAACTGGACTGCTATAGCTAAGGTTAATCGCAAGACTTTTACGCAATCAAAAATGCTCCCAGGGAAAACTTTTTGGTGATATTCATCTACCAAGTAACATCCAACCAAACCATATTGGCTATGTTTTGGCGGATAATCTCTGCTATAGAACTGGGGTAGAAAATTACACCGCCAATCCGAATCCTCCAGAGTGGGTTGTAAAAACAGTTAAAACAAGAAATAGCAAGCCAATCAAAAAATCACCCCCAGGAATCAACTGCAACTCACCTGTTTATAAAAACAAACCTATGTGCAACTAACTAACATTCAAAATAAAGCGCTTACGACCTTCACCCATGCCATTGCTTACGCATATATAAATAGAAGCTAACGCATGAACTCATTTGTTGATTACATAAATACTTCTAAAGGTCTTAACACTGCGATTCTTGTAATCATTGTCATCGGCGCTATCAATACGATTCTTCTGAACTTCTTTATAAGGAAAAGATTTAGCAAAGCCTAGAAGAGCACAAGAAGAAAAAACTTCAACAGGAGAAGATCGATAGGTTCTCTCCTAAGAAGTCAGAGGTTAAATGAGTGTGCAGAGTCCGGAGAAAGCAAAGATTGGTATCGCTGGGCCAAGAAAACAGCTGAAAAGGAATTGATCGCGCGCTAATTAAACAACTACCTCAGTGACATCTCAATGCTCTGAAAGCACAATCTATGAGCTGGGAGTTAAGCAATCAAGGGATGTCCTAAAAAAGACCAAAAGAAATTCTAAAGGAAAACTGAAATATTTATGCCTTTCGTAGTCTTGTAAATCTTTTCCACTATTAATCCTTCTTTAACAATGATTCTCTGGAGAATAGATCCTGGAGGTAAAACCTCAATATCTGCTTTTCCATGATCTTCAGGAGTCAGTTCTTCAATTGAAGTTTGTTTTAGCTCTTCAATTACTTCATCTTTTTTTTGACTATCTGGTTGATGTAAGACATCAGAAATTATATTTTCTTCAATGGCTAATTCTTCAGTTAAATGATCTTGTCGGTTAAACTTAGAAACGTTTTCTATATCTTTCTCAGAATTTATATCTAGGCAAAGTTGGCGATATTTACTTATTAACTTTTTTTTAATACGTGAAGCTTTAGATTTTGCCAAAGCAATTCCAAGGCTATTAGCAAGAAAAGATTTCAGTCCCAATGATTTACAAGCATACTTTCTATTAATAACAACTATCTGAATATTCTCAAGTGGTTTTTCAACCATCATGAACTCCTCTTCTCAATCCATTTATGCAAGGAGCAAATAACTTGGACTAGTACAAGAAAACACACCAGATTGCTATCACTCCATGACCCAGCATTGTGTAGATAGAATAAATAGGAAACACTCAGATCTTTTGGCGTCACTAGTTTTCTCAACAGAGGGTTCTTATTGGTAAAAAGATGTTTTTCTGTCAGTTGCGATCTGTTGGTTATTAGTAATCAAAACCTGATTGAAATAGAATAAAGAAATGAGGGTGAGAATGTTAATCCATCCACACATCGCAATATCGCTGAGATCCCATGGCTCAAAAGGAACCTCGCTTTTAGCTAATGAAGAGGGAACCTTTAAATATAGACAGGGCTTAGAAGGAATCCAAGAAATCCATTCGCACAAAATTAACACACGTTAATTCGCTGAGATCCTTTGATATGACTGAGGGAAACTGGCGGCTAATGAAAAGTGAAATTTTAGCCGTGGACTAGGCTTTCAGTGAACCAAAAATATTTACCCAAACTTTTTGATGTCTCAACAAGAAATGAAGGTGTTGTTTGAAGATCTGACAGATTTAATAGGTGATAAAAGTAGGTTTAAAATCACCGGCATATGCCCAACTTGGCTGTTTCCAATATGTACTATTCTCACTACTATGCCAATCATCTTCTGATTCAATCTGTATGCCCCCATCAGAAATAAGGAATCTAAGCTCTAAACCATTTGTTTGGCCAGTTATTTCTAAGGGAGTGTTTGGCTTCCAGACACCTGCGACTCTGGTAATTGTTCCTGCACATTGTCCGCCAGATTCTTCTGTTTGATAAGTCAGAGTTGAATTAGTCGAATCATTGTTTGTAATGACAGCCCTTATTTGCCCATCACTTAGAGTTCTTTGATAGGTGGCTTTACAACCAGTTCCATCGAACCCAGTTGTGTCAAACGAATGGTCAAACTCTTGGGCAGAAGCAAGACCACTTGAATGAGTCCACTGCCCACCATTACTATTACTTCTATTCTGGGTATTGAAAGTTCCTGCTGCTGTTGTATATGATCCTTTCAGTCTTATTGAATTGCCCATCAGCATAAACATGTTGGGATAGGTTCCTATATCTGGCCTTGTCTCTGGAGCAGTAAGAGGGATAGGAGAGTTTAAAGTTCCTAAGTCGACAGTGGTGCCCCCAGTTGAATTAAACACAATAAAGCAACTTTCTAAATCTACAGCGGTACCAGTAATAGGGTCACTAGTACAAATTCCAACCTTATAAAGAGTGATCTCATATTTTGATGGAGTAGTCAAACACATTCTATATGTACCTGCATTTGTTGAATCAGTCCAAACGTCTGCTAAAGAAGATGAGCTTGTAGGGCAGGATGTTATTGGAAAGTTGTCTTTACTACTATCTGAACTGAACTCTGAGGAGATATTGGCCAATGCAGGAGTTGCTGAGAATGCAGCAGCCAGACCAAGGCCTGCAAACCATTTTCTGAAGTTTCTTGATGAGTTCATTTTTAAAATTTAGGTAAAAAAGAAAAAGATAAGAG
>QCLI01000037.1 GCA_003214695.1 Prochlorococcus sp. AG-412-P08 | reverse complement strand
AGCGCTTAAAAGTGAATATATTACCCAAGGAAAGTTTGTTCCTCTTTTTGAGCGTGCTATTGCCGAAAAGGTTGACTCTTCATTTGCTGTTGCTGTTAATAGTGCTACCAGTGCATTACATATTTCATGTTTAGCCTTAGGCTTGAAGCAGGGTGACATTGCTTGGACATCGCCGAATACTTTTGTTGCCTCAGCTAATTGTGCTAAATATTGCGGAGCTGATATTGACTTTGTAGATATAGATCCATCTAATGGTCTTATGTGTCCCAATGAACTTGAGAAAAAACTACAAAAAGCCAACAAAGAAAATAGACTACCGAAGATTCTTATAGTTGTTCATCTATGTGGAACTAGTTGTGAAATGGATAAGATCTATAAGCTTTCTAAAAAATATAACTTTTTAATTATTGAAGATGCGAGTCATGCAATTGGAGCTAGTTTTGATAGTCAGTCTATAGGAAATTGTCGGTACAGTTCAATAACAGTATTTAGTTTCCATCCAGTTAAAATTATAACAACAGGTGAAGGTGGAGTAGCAACAACTAATGATAAAAGATTAGCCATGAGAATGGCAAGCTTTAGATCTCATGGGGTTACAAAAGCTCAAAGTTTACTTCAAAAAAATACCACAGCTCCTTGGTATTACGAGCAACAAAGTCTAGGCTTTAATTATCGACTTACTGATATACAAGCAGCTTTAGGTATAAGTCAATTAAAGAGACTTGATGCGATATTAAGCGAAAGAAATAGGCTTTTTACAAATTATCAAAACTTACTACTAGATTTACCTGTTGACTTATTACAATCTCCTAAGAGATCTAAATCATCATTTCACCTTGCAATAATTAGGCTTAGGAATAGATCCTCCTCTTTCCATCAAATGGTTTTTGAATATCTTAGAACTAAAGGTATCGGAGTCCAATTACATTATTTACCTGTCCACCTTCATCCTTATTATAGAAAGCTAGGCTTTAAAGAAGGAGACTTCCCTGAAGCTGAAAGATATGCTACTAATGCAATATCGCTTCCTATCTACCCTGGCCTAAAAGATGCAGAACAAATGAAAGTAATTGATGTTCTAACTAAAGGAATTGATAGATATAAATAGTAAAATGAAGCCTCAAATATGTTTAGGAACTGCACAATTTGGATTTGATTATGGCATAACTAATGCAGAAGGGAAAGTAAAAATTCAAGAAGTAGAAAAAATTATTAATCATTGTAATAGCTCTGGGATTAGATTAATTGATTCGGCGCAGTCATATGGCGA
Source organism: Prochlorococcus sp. AG-412-P08 (assembly GCA_003214695.1). Taxonomy (GTDB): domain Bacteria; phylum Cyanobacteriota; class Cyanobacteriia; order PCC-6307; family Cyanobiaceae; genus Prochlorococcus_E. The sequence goes on along the minus strand of QCLI01000037.1, from coordinate 4,794 downwards.
ATCAGAATTAGTTCTTGGAAATACTATACCTAGTGGTAAAGGGTTTAAAATAATTAGCAAGTTAAAGCCGCAAGATAAAAATGAATTTAGCTTGAATGATATATCTCATTGGGAAGAGGATTTGATAAAAAGTCTAGGATTACTGAAATCAAATACTATTGAAGGTTTACTATTACATCAACCCCTTGATCTATTGAAACCCGGAGCTATTTATTTAAAAGATTGGCTTTTAAATCTTAAAAAGCGAGGGATAGTTAAAAGAATAGGTATTTCTATATACAAACCAAAAGACTTGCTAGCCATAGATAAAGAAATAATTGATATAGTGCAATTGCCACTTTCACTATATGATCAAAGGTTATTGCAGGACGGCACCATAAAAAATTTATTAACAGAAGGCTATAGTATTTTTGCTAGAAGTATTTATTTACAAGGCCTATTATTAAGATCAAGTAAGGAATGGCCTAGTTGGATTAAAGAGTCAACAAAAGCTCATCATCGTAAACTGGAAAAATATGCAGAAGAACAAGGTTTTAAACTAATAGATGTAGCACTTGGATTTATTAGATCTCAACAAATGTTAGAAGCTGTGATTGTAGGGGTATGTAACCTAAGAGAACTAAAAGAACTCTTGAAAAGTTGGAATACAAGAAATGAATTTCATCTTACGAATTGGGATAGATGGGCATTAGATGACATTAAAGCTATTAGTCCGCAAACTTGGCCAATTTAAATGAGCAGGAGTTGACAAAACTAATGAAACATCCAAAGGTTCTTGTTATAGATGCTGGCCTGGGCAATATAGGCTCAGTAGTTGCATCTTTTGAAAGACAGGATTGCCAAATTTTTACTTATGATTCTCCTGATAAAATTGATTCATTGGATTTAATATCTCATGTAATTTTACCTGGTGTGGGTTCTTTTGCTAAAGGGATGTCTGCTTTGAGAGAGAGAGGTTGGGATCATTGGATTAAAAACGAATGGAGGCAAATAGATCGACCATTGCTAGGCATATGCCTAGGCATGCAGTTACTTGCATCAAAAGGTCAAGAAGGTGCCTCTCAAGGATGTCTAACATCAGGCTTGGACCAAATACCTGGAGTTGTAAATCGCTTAGAGACCTCATTCAACCTTCCTTTGCCTCATATAGGATGGAATGAAGTTATTTGGCAGAAAGAAAATCAATCATTAATTGCTGCAAATTTACCTAATAATGGAGATTTCTATTTTGTTCATAGTTATGTTTTTGATGTTTATAATCAAGCTCATGCCTTGGCAAAAACATCTTATGGCTCTACTTTCTTTACATCAGTGGTATCAAATGGATTATGTTTTGGGACTCAGTTTCATCCTGAGAAAAGTCAGCGACTAGGTAAACGTTTTATTTCAAATTTCTTGAATTTTTAAAAAGCATGAAGCGTAGATTAATTCCAAAACTTCAACTTATTTTAAAGCAGACTTATAATGGGAAGAAGCCTATTTTAGTTTTAACAAAACAGTTCTCTGGTTATCGACCTGTTGGTGATGTGATTTCCCAAGCTAAAATATTTGAGGCACAATTGGCTGATGAGATTGTATTGGTAGATCTAATAGGTAATGATGAAAGTTGGCCAATTTTACTTGATACAGTTCAATTAATTTCAGAAGTCTTAGCTACCCCATTATCAGTTGGAGGTGGATTAAAAGATTTGGATCAAATACAAGCCTTATTAAATAGAGGAGCCGATAAAGTAATTATTAATACTGGTGCAATTGAAGACCCTGAATTAATCAATAGAGCTTCTTCTCTTTATGGATCTCAATGCATTACTTTGAGCATAGATGCAATTAAAAAAGAACAAGATACTTGGCTTGTCTTTAAATCAAATGGTTCAATTAATACAGGAATAGCTGTAATTGACTGGGCTAAGGAAGTTGTGGAAAGGGGAGCAGGTGAAATACTTATAACTTCAATTATTAATGATGGAGGAGGTAATGGTTTGGATCTAGAATTAATACAGTCAATAGTGAGAGCAGTCAATGTTCCTATCATTGCTTCAGGTGGATGTGGAATTGCAAAACATTTTGTAGATGGATATAAAGTAGGAGCTTCTGGGATAGCTTCAGGAACCTATTTTTTCAAACGAGATCAAAACCCTATACAATGCAGATCACATATTGCTAATTCAGGTATCCCCATAAGACTTTCACTATTCTCAGAATGAAAAGACAATTTAAACACGTTTATTTATTTGGATATAGTCCAATGTTTGTAGATATTTATAAGATATGTAAAAAATATGATATTGACATATATTTAATATGTGGGAAAAGACAAATAGATTTAATCCAAAAATTATCAATTCAAATAGAAAAAGAGAATTTATATATCCTAGACTCTCTTAGAAAAGAAAAACTTGGTCATATAATTAAATCTCCTCAAAGTTCAATTGGAATATCATTTGGGTCACCTTTTATATTCACCCAATATGATATAGATCAATTCTCTGGAAATTTGATTAATTCACATGGCGCGCCACTGCCTGAGTTTAAAGGGGGAGGTGGTTTCTCGTGGAGAATACTCCAAGGAGATAAAAGAGGGGCTTCACTTATGCATCTTGTAAGCACTAAAGTAGATGAGGGTAAAATCGTCTTCAGAAATGATTTTAAATTTAGCAAAAATGAAATTTTACCGATCGATTATGAAAGAAAGCAGTTAAGCAAAGATAGAGAGAATATTCTTCCTTGGCTAGACTCTATTCTTAATGGTAACTCTAAAATAAAGGAAATTACTCCGGAAAAAGGAAATGAAGTTTATAGAGAATCCTATTTCCCAAGACTGCAAACTGATATCCACGGATTCATTGATTGGAAAATAGATATTGATTCTATTCAAAGTTTTATCCAAGCATTCTCTAGGCCTTATTCTGGTGCAAGTACTTTTATAAAAGGCGAAAAAATTAGAATTTTAAATTGCACTATATCAGCAAAGACATTTGTACACCCTTTCTTATATGGATTAATAACAAATATTGAAGAAGAAAGTTTTCAAATATGTTCCAAAGGAGGTTTTCTAAGAGTAAAGTTTAATGATCTAATGTATGAAAATAAAATAATTAAACTTTACCTTGGGGATAGATTATATACTCCAGAAAGTTACTTGGAGAAGGCCATATCCTCCAGAGTGATTTTCAAACCTGACGGACCAAGGTTGATAGAGTATGAAGAATAGAATTTGAATAAACTGCTTTATCTATAATCAAAAGGCTCAACTAGTATGCTATACTATGTATCATATAAGTTTTATGTGTGACTTCCTTTGATTGCTTTAATAACAAGAGTATTTTAATTACAGGTCATACTGGATTCAAGGGTTCTTGGCTTACAGCATGGCTGCTTTCTCTAGGCGCAAATGTAACTGGAATATCTCTACCAAGTCAAGAAGGAAACTCCCACTTTGAGTCACTTGATGCTTCTAAATCAATAAATGATTTTAGATTTGATATTAGGAACTTTAATTTACTTAAAGATAAAATTTCTGAAATTAGACCAGACTTTATTTTTCATCTAGCAGCCCAAGCAATTGTAAAAGAGTCTTATAAGGACCCACTGACTACCTGGTCAACAAATTGTATAGGAACAATTAATTTATTGGATTGTGCTCGTGATCTATCAAATAGCTGCACAATAGTAATGATTACTAGTGATAAATGTTATGAAAACAATGAGTGGATTTGGGGTTATAGAGAAAATGATAGATTAGGAGGCTCAGATCCATACAGCAGCTCCAAAGCTGCTGCTGAATTGGCAATAAGATCATACTTTAGATCTTACTTCTCTGGATCCAAAGATAATTCAATTAGGATAGCTTCTGCTAGAGCAGGTAATGTAATTGGAGGAGGCGATTGGTCCCCCCATAGAATTGTTCCTGATTGTGTGAAAGCCTGGTCTACTAAAAAAACAGTTTCTATAAGAAATCCTAATGCAACAAGACCATGGCAACATGTTTTAGAACCTTTAAGTGGTTATTTACTCCTGGCTTCTAAATTGACTGAAATCGAAAACTTAAACGGAGAATCTTTTAACTTTGGACCTAATTCTGATAATAACTATTCTGTTGTTGAATTGGTTCGTAAAATGAGTGAGAACTGGGATCAAGTTAAATGGGATGAGAGTCCCGACCTTGCAGAAAGCAAGTATGAGTCAACACTTCTTAAGTTAAATTGTGATAAAGCACTTGATAAATTAAATTGGAAAAGCGCTTTATCATTTTCTGAAACAGTGGAGATGACAACTGAATGGTACAAAAGCTATTATGAAAAAAAATCTACAATTAAATTATTTACATATGATCAAATTTCTAAATATGCTGAAATTGCAAGGAAGAATAATATAAAGTGGGCAACTTAAGTATTTATACTACAAAACTAAAAACAGTTGCATGCGAAGCAGGAAATATACTCCATGTACTTAAAAAAGATGAGACTAGCTTCTCATCTTTTGGAGAGGCATATTTCTCTTGGATAAACGCTTCCGAAATTAAAGGTTGGAAAAAACATTTGAAGATGACTTCAAATTTAGTTGTTCCCATAGGAACAGTTAAATTTGTAATTTATGATTCGAATCATAAACTAATAACTGAGGAATCTGTAGGTGAGAGTAATTATGTAAGATTAACGATACCTCCTAACTATTGGTTTGCTTTTCAGGGTTTATCAACTAAGCCAAGTCTTATATTAAATATAGCTAATATAAAGCATTCAGAGGAAGAGATTGAGCGATTGCCTTTAAATTCCTTTAAGTTTCCTTGGGTAA
>QCLI01000036.1 GCA_003214695.1 Prochlorococcus sp. AG-412-P08 | reverse complement strand
ACTAGAAGCCTATTATATTCTATATTCTTAATATAGGCAAATAATTAAAAAGTGCCAAATACACTCCAATAACTAGCTTGTCAAAATAACTCCTTGAAAGGGAAAGATCTTAAAGTCTTAGAAAATTTAGATTATTATTTTTTTGTTGCAGACTAATCAAGACAGATTTTTTTATCATCAGCAATCACAAAGCTATTGCTCTTGCATGAAGCAGGAGAGGTTGGTTTAGCCTCAGTTAATGGAACAGATTTAACTTTATCTTGAGATACGTGGGGAGTGTTTTCGCAAACGATATTATTAGTATTAAGCTTTTTTAAAAGCTCTGCAGTTTTAACATCGCCTAAACTAAGTGATTTGCTTATATCTTTACAAGCACCCTTAAAGTCATTTAAATTAATTCTAGCAATGCCTCTATTTCTGTATGCTGCTGCGTAATCTGTTTTTAATTCTATTGCCTTTGTATTGTGATCTAATGCCTCCTCGAATTTTCCAAGTTTGATTTTTTCAATCCCTAATTTTAAAAGTACAGCTGGAATTTTTGGATTCATTTCTATAATCTTACTATAATCAAGTATTGCCTTTTTTTTATTTCCCATTTTACTATTGATTTTACCTCTATTCAAATATGCATTATAATAACTTGGATCAAATTTTATAGCTTCGTTATAATCTTTTAAAGCACCTTTTCGATCTCCTAAGTCTTCTTTTAAAAGTGCCCTATTATTATATGCCTTAGCATATTTAGGGAAAGCTTCTATAGCTTTGGAATAATCAGTTATTGCTCCAGATTTATCTCCTTGCTTAGCCTTAATATATCCCAAGCTATAATGAGAATATGCAAGCCTATTGGTAATGCACAATCTTCTTATAACTTTAGGGATTAATTGAACAGCTATAAACTCAGAGCTATCTTCATTCAAATATTTTCTATTAAAATCAATGTTAGGAACCTTTGGATCATTGCAATTACCACTGTATTGGATGAGAGTTTCTTTTGATTCCTGGTTCAATAAAGTTACAATATAATTAAACTCCGAATCTTTCTTTGTACACGTTATTAAGGGCATTCCATTAATATTAAAGTTTTGATCTCCGCAGTTCACTGGAGTCCCCTTATTAGTCTTATCAGTAAACTCAAATACAAGGTTTAAATCGCCATTCTTGGAGGAACTCGAACTAGGGCAAAACTCATTTATTGAGGATGTTATCCAAGTTTTCATTTCACTAACATAGCCAGCTCTCCTTCGGCCTTTAACTTTACCTTCTTTGCAACCAATAGAAATTATTGCAAGATTCACATTCTGGGGGGAGTTAACATGGATTTTTAAATCCTTCTTTCTTTCCTGAAGGCACAGGTCAACATTTAAGGATGGCTTGAAAACACAATTTGGGAGACTTTCATTGGAAGAAAATAATTGAGACAATTTTTTAAAGCGTATTCCTGAGACACTTCCTTCAGATACTAATAGGTCTTTAAGGCTGGAAAAATCTTCAAAGTCATGGCCACTCTCGGAGTGACCAGCATTTGCTTTAGGTGCATGGCAAAATAAAAAAATTATAAAAGCACAAGTTACTTTTAACCTAAGGGGACAAATTATATTTTTTACATTAAAAGCAAAACTCACAACTGATGCCTTTCATTAACAGGTAAATCAATAATGACAATTCTAAGCTAGAAATAGTGTATTTCCTATTTTTTAACAAATAAATTCAATCAAAGCAATAGCTAATCCAGTTAAATATGAAAACCAAATTAAAATTTAGAGCTAAACTAGCTAAGGAAGTCCAAAGAAGGGGTTGTCTGGATTCAGATTTAACAAAAAAGAAGTTACCGCATATTCCTCAAGCATATTTCCGTTCTACCATAAATTAAATAAATACATACAATGAGTAATTACCAATTCGAAGTATCAGCCTTCAATAATCTTATTGCTTTCATTATTGGAACCTGTATAGGAAGTTTTGTAAATGTAATAATTCACCGTTTCCCATTAAATGAATCGGTGTTCCACCCAAGGAGTCACTGCAGAAATTGCAAATCTATAATTCCATGGTATAGAAATATCCCTTTGTTGAGTTGGCTAATGCTCAGAGGGAAGTGCTCTAAATGCAATTCTGAGATATCAGTTATCTATCCACTAACAGAGTTTTTATTCGGTATTTTGTTAATGCTTAATAACTATTGTCAATCAGCCAACCTGATAACTATATCTCCTATTTTGCAGAAAATAATGAGTGGGCTCTTACTTTCGATCCTTTTTTCACTTGCTTTAATAGATTATATTTATTTATGGGTTCCAAAATCAATAGTTAATGTAGGGATAATAACAGGACTAACTTATCAGACACTGTTTATGATTACAACAACTAATATAGGTAGTTTACTTCTAGCTTCAGAACACATAATTGCAGCTTTTTTGGGATACATAACTTTTTTATTAATATCTAAAATAGGGTCCTATATTTTTAAAAAACCATCAATGGGAATGGGAGATGCAAAAATTGCTGCACTACTTGGAGCGTGGCTAGGGATCAAAGGGTTAGGCTTGTCAGTTTGGCTATCATTCTTTGTTTCTGGAATTATCGTGGGGGTTGGCTTGATTCTAAAGCTTATTAAGCCAGGACAATTAATTCCTTTTGGTTCATTCTTATCAATATCAGGAATAATGGTATGGGTACTAGGAGATAAACTAGTAGTAAGTTTAATACTTTTAAAACCATTAGATTTTTTTAATTAATATATATAAATAGAGTTAAATTAAAGAATAATCAATAATTTCATCAATCAACTATGCTCATCATACTAAACATAGGAAGATACATTGCGACTAACATAAAACAAACTATTATAGCAACAAAAATGATAAGTAATGGTTCCATAATAGAAGTCAAAGCCTTAACACTTGCGGATACTTCATCTTCATAGAAATCTGCTAACTTTGTTATCATTTGGCTGAGTTCGCCTGTCTCTTCACCTATGCGAAACATTGATGTAAACATAATTGGGACTACTTCCTCTTGTTCTAAAACCCTATAGATTGGATTTCCGACTTGAATATCCTTATACATCTTTTCTATAATTCTTTTAAATACTCTATTGGTTATGGTTCTTTTTGAAATTTCTAAAGATTCGAGTAGAGGAACTCCTGCGGTGTTAAGAGAAGACAATGTTCTGGAAAAATTAGCCAAGCATGATTTAGTAACTAAATCCTTAGTAATAGGAAGAAAGATTAATGTTCTATCGTACCACCAAAGAACAATACTTCTTTTTGATAAATATTTATAACTCATCCAAATTGCTAAGCAAGTTGGTACTGCCTTATAGTAAAAAGTTTTAGTTTTAAGTTGATTAGATGCATCAACTAATATTTGAGTTATTGCTGGCAATGGTGCCGATGAATTAGCGTATATTCCAACAAAAATAGGAATAACAAATATCAGCATTAGAACTACTACTATCATTGTTAAAACAAATATTGCAATCGGATATGTCATTGCACTTTTGATTTGCGCTTTGATTTTTGAGAGACTTTCTAATAATTGAGCTTCTCTATCCAAGGTATCTGGCAATAGCCCTGCGATTTCACCTGCGGAAACAAGTGCTCTATACATTTCATCAAAGACTTCTTTATATTTATCTAGAATATCTGACATCGTAGCGCCCTTACTGATTCCACTTGCTACTTCCTTAAAGACAAATTTAATCGTTGTATTCTCACTTGTTTCCGAAATTATATTGAGTGCCTCTAACAAAGGTAACCCAGTACGAATCATTGACGATAATTGCTTTGTTGCTACTGCTAGATCTTTTGTAGGGGGGGGCTTTAACCTCCTACCCACCATTGACCTTGGCTTACGTAATTCACTCTTAGGACGGCGTTTAGGAGGCATCTTGCCAACTTTCTTTTCTTTAATCTCCTTCGCTGTCTTATCTATGTATGTCTGAAGAGATATAACTCTCTTTTTATATTGTTTCCTTATTCTTTTATTTTTTACACGCATTCTATTGCTATTAATAGCAATAGACTTTTTATCAGATTCAACTGAGACGAACCTTCTAGAGCGTCTCGCGCTCTCCATCATTACCCTAAGTTTCGAATTAGGGATATATTTATAATTCATTTAAACATCTAACTATTAGCATCAAGCTTGATGACCTTGGGCGTTGTATTAATTTCATCTAGTAATCCTTTTAATACATTTGGCCTATTACATTTATACATCGCCTCATCTGTAGTAATTGAACCTCTTGATACCAATAAAGACAATGATTGTTCAAGAGTCTGCATACCAAATTTTCCTCCAATTTGCAGTTGAGAATAAACCTGAGATGACTTCGCTTCTCGAATTAAATTGGCTATAGCATTATTATTTACTAATATCTCAGCAGCTAATGCTCTCTTATTATCAGTAGTCTTGCATAGTGTTTGAGAAATAACACCTATTAAAGAAGAAGATAATTGTACTCTAACCTGCATCTGTTGAGATGTAGGGAATACATCTATTATTCTATCTATCGTTTGTGATGCAGAAGCAGTGTGCAGTGTACCCATCACTAAATGACCTGTCTCAGCGGCTGTTATAGCTAGACTTATTGTCTCCAAATCTCTCATCTCTCCCACTAAAATTATATCCGGGTCTTCTCTCAATGCTGACCTTAGTGCTTTTGAAAAAGAATCAGTGTCTTCTCCTACTTCCCTTTGTCTGATAAGACAATTCTTATTCTGATAAATAAATTCTATAGGATCTTCAATAGTAAGTATATGATGTGCATGATTAGTATTTATCCAATCAATTGAACTAGCTAAAGTAGTGGTTTTGCCTGAACCGGTTGGTCCAGTAACAAGCATTAATCCTCTAGGCCTATTTAAAAGTTGCTGGACACTTTCAGGAAGTCCTATTTTAGAGAAAGTAGGTATATTAGTGCTAAGAGCTCTCATGACGCAGGAGATTTTACCTCTATCTAAAAAAATATTAATTCTAAATCTTGCTACACCCTCAAGTCCAAAACTACAATCGCATTCCTTATCTTCATCAAAAATAGAAAGCCTATTTTCTCCAAGAATCATTTCAAGTTGGGAACGTAACTCTGATGAATCGAAAGGGGAATTGGAGGCAGGTAAGATCTGTCCCTGTATCCTAAAGAAAGGTATTGAATCACCTGTTAAATGAAGGTCTGAACCATTTCTTCTAACAAGCTCAGTCATTAATTGAGTTAACTTCATTGATCTTCAGGAGGTGGTTCATCTAACAAACAAACTCTTTCTACTTCCGAGATTGTTGTTAGTTCTTTTTGAACAAGTGACATTCCATATTCTATTAAAGTTCTTCCTTCTTTTTTAAATGCATTTTCTCTTATTACATCTGCAGTCGATTGTTTCATTATTAAATCTCGAATTAAATCATTGATTTTCATAACCTCATAAATACCTACACGGCCTTTATAACCTGTCCCATCGCAAACAGAACAGTTTGAGTTACCAGCAATAAATCGTGCTTGCTTAATACCTAAACTTAATGCAAAATCATGTTGACCCTTTTCTAATCTTCTTAATTTAGTACAAGATTTACAAACCTTTCTAACAAGCCTTTGGGCAACAACTCCTAATATAGAAGCACCTATTAGATATGGAGGTATATCCATTTCCGAAAGTCTTGTTATGGCAGTAGATGTATCGTTAGCATGCAAGGTAGTAAATACCATATGTCCAGTCAAGGCAGCCTCCATTGCAGCTTGAGCTGTCTCTTTATCCCTCGTTTCTCCGACAAGAATGATATCTGGATCTTGTCGCATTAATGCTCTTAATGCTCTTGAAAAGTCAAGACCTTTTTCTCTAATAACCTGAACCTGATGAATACCATCTAATGTATATTCAACTGGGTCTTCTACTGTACTTATATTTATACCTGGTGAGTTTAATTCACTTAACATTGAATAAAGAGTTGTTGACTTACCGCTACCAGTAGGGCCAACAACAATAACAATTCCATAGGGTGATTTAGACATGTCTCTTATTAGGCTTAACTCTTTATTATCACTTACCAATCTTGAAAGATTAAGTACTGAAGAATCACTTTCCAAAGCTCGTAAAACAACTTTTTCACCCCATTTACCTGGTAAAGTGCTAACTCTGAAGTCAGACTTCCGACCTCTTAACAAGCACCTTATACGCCCATCTTGTGGAATTCGTTTTTCTGCAATATCAAGATTACTCATTATTTTTATCCTGCTTACTATTGGATTAATATGACTCTTAGGGAAAGAAAAAATCTCCTTTAAAACACCGTCAATTCTATAGCGAATTCTCAATTTATTCTCTAATGGTTCTGCATGAATATCTGAAGCACTAAGTGTAAAACATTTGCTAAGTAATGATGCTACTCCAGAGATAACTGGATCTCTAGATTCAGTGAGATCTTCTCCAAAGAAACCATCTCCATCACCATCTGTATTATCACCTATATTAGTACTTGCTA
>QCLI01000035.1 GCA_003214695.1 Prochlorococcus sp. AG-412-P08 | reverse complement strand
GGTTTACCCAAACTTTGCCCAAACTTTCTTTCTCTTATTTCTCTTTACTTTTGGTCAGTAATTTTTAAAAGAGGAAAGCTCTAAAAGGACCCATAATAGGTTTGGTTGACAGCCGATCTTCTGATCAATGAAAAGGTCGCTCTAAATAGGCGACTTTTTTATTTTGGAAATTATGAGTGAAACACCTGAAGAGCGAACAAAACGCTTTCAAGCAATGTCCAGTTATCAAAGACAGGCTTTGCTAAGGCAAAAAATGAAGGCTCAAGGATTAGTAGAAGGCAGTGGAGTAAAACCCTTGTCATCTTATGACACCGATGAAGTTTGGGACTTAATTCAAATCACTAGTTGTTTTCCTGAAATGCAAGCCAAGCCAAGTGGAAGGAAAGAAACAGCTCCTAAAAAACGAAAATCATTAATTGCTTGGATACTGATTGCAATAGCTCTTACCTTTGGAATGCTCTTCTATTACAAGCAATATCCATCCGCAGAGACAAGAAGAGAGCTCTCAGTAGATGGAATATTTTTTGATTAATTAAAATGAATCCCTTCCTGGCTCTGATCCTTCCTCTATTAATTCTTGGACTCATCTACATCTTGATCATCGACAACAAAGGTCTACCTCCGTGGATTGAAAGACTATCGAATAACAGTGGAGCTATCTGGACCTATGGGATCATTACGATCACTGTCCTATCAATCTTGAAGTACTGGAGTAACAACTAAATGAATCTCAGTGCGCATAGAAAACACAAAATTTATATCGCAGCAACAATGGGATATGGTCTTGGCTTTCCGCTGAGGCAAGGTGCTGGTTTTCTATTTTTAGATGAACCATAGTTCTTGGCATCAGTCGCTAAGTTCTTTACTCCATAAAGTTTTTCCAACTCTTCATTCCAATATTTCAAAGGTTTTTTTTGAGTGAGGGGTTTAAAAAAATATCCAATTTCAGAAAGCGTCGGTGCTTTGGGTTGTTCATCGCAGGAAGATTTTGTGTATAGAGCTGGTTCTTTCGCTGGACATTGTGGATCAAAAACAGCCGTGGTCAATTTTCCCAGACCATAGAAACGACGGTTCCTAGGCTTCTCAGATAATCCTGCTCTCCATATTCCAATAGCATCAATAGCTTTCTGTCCTTCCTGAAGAGCAATTGCATTAGCCGGGCTAGCTATAAGTGCAAGTCCAAATGATTTTTTTACAACTTCTCCACACTGTCCTCCACCAGCATAAGCATGCCTTACTGGGCATCTATTTCCGATAGCTCCTATTGTTTGCAGTGGATTGATTGAGTTAGATCGACTTTCTCCCGACTGAGCTTTCACACATCCCAGATAATCTTTTGCTCCTTTGCATAGCTTATGAACTTCTGGATCTACACGTGCCTGAACAGGTGAAGTTAGACCTAGAAGCAGAGGTAGAAGTAGTAGATGTTTCATGGTTAATACCTTGGCCTCTCGGGTAACTTGCTCCAAGCATCAATAGGACAGAATTTATTAGCAACTACTTGAGCAGTGAGATCAAACCTGACATTTGAGAGCCGTGCTAAATCACCCTTCTTATTAAAGGATTTATCTTTACAGTTAATCTCATAATCCCAAACAAGGTTTCCTGTTGTTTGATCTATTTCTATTACACCTTTCTTCAACTGATTTCTGATAAATGTAGATGCACATATTGAATTATTAAAGCAAAGTCCAAGGTTCGTAGTTCCCTTAAAGCTGATATATCTACTTCCCTTAACTTCAATTGTTATTTGCCCTCTTTCTTTTATTGAATCTTGAGTTTCCCAACGAACAAGTGATGATTGCTTATAGCTATATGGATTAGGAGCTTTGATTCCTATAAATTCACCCTGAGCTATAGCGGCTGTTGGTATCGCCAATGAAGTTAGGAGTGGAAGTAGTAGATGTTTCATTTATTTCCTAAGAGATTCTTTATAATTTAAACCCTCTACCTTCATGCATTCGCATTGCTTTACCAGTAAAGGATTCAAATTGATCTTGCAAGGCTTTATGTTCTTTATGTTTCACAAAAAATTCTGCTCTAGCTTCACTACTATCTATTTTTTTATAGACAACAAGAATTTTGCGATAAGTAACTAGCCATAGATTCCCTTCTCTAGGAGTCGACAACTCTGTATAAATGGTTTGATCATTAGTTATTCCTTGACCATCATTAACTCGTAACTTTGTTCCATCAAAAGTAACTTTGCAATCATTTCCCTTCATGCCACACCAGATTTCATAAGTTTTTGGAGGAACAACTCCTAATCTCTTACCTGTTTCTGCTTCTCCTAAATTTCCCTGTCGAAGTCTAAGCTTCTCCTCTTGATCAATTAGAGATTTTTGATCTTTAGAAAAATCAATCAAGCCAAGAGAGTCGAGCATTACTCCTATCCCAGTTATGCCAACAGCAATGACGACAGCAGCAGCTCCTCTTATCAGCCAAGTAGTTGTTTTATCCATTTAAGTATTCATGATTTTTAGTAGTAAGCAAGAATCTTTCATCTAATCCATATCCATTGGAGACATAATCTTGTCCTCATCATCTCTACACATTGGATGATTTGGTCTTAGTTTTCCGCTGAGGCAAGCCACTGGTTTTCTTTTTTTAGATGAACCATAGTTCTTGGCATCAGTCGCTAAGTTCTTGACTCCATAGAGCTTTTCAAATTCTTCATTCCAATACTGCAAACTTTTTCCAACACCTCCTTTAAAAAAATATTCAAGTTCAGAAAGCGTCGGTGCTTTTGGCTTTTCGTCGCAAGATGAGTTTGTGTATAGAGCAGGTTCTTTTTTAGGACATTGTGGATCAAAACCAGCCGGGGCCAATTGTCCCAAACGATAGAACCCCGTTGTTCTTGGCTTCTTAGTCCATCCAGCATTCCATATACCAATAGCTTCAATGGCGTTATATTTCTCCCAAGACCAAATCGCATAAGCAGGACTAGTCATAATCGCAATGCCTGATTTGGCTGGAACTACATCTCCACACTGTCCTCCACCAGCATAAGCATGCCCTATTGGACACCTATTTCCAAGCGATGCACTTGGCTTAGGTTTAACTTCTCCTGACTGAGCTTTAACACAACCCAAATAATCTTTGACGTCTTTGCATAGCTTATGAACTTTTGGATCTACACGTGCCTGAGCAGGTGAAGTTAGACCTATAAGTAGAGGTAGGAGCAGTAGACGTTTCATTTAATCCATATCCATTGGAGACATAATCTTGTCCTCATCATCTCTACAAAGTGGATGATTTGGTCTTAGCTTTCCGCTCAGACAAGGTACTGGTTTTCTTTTTCTTTTCTTAGAAACTATCTCAGGTAGCAAGCCTTTATCTTCATCACAAGTTGATCCCCAACCTAAACCTGTCTCTCTATTGGGGCATAAAGGATTATGGAATGCTGGTGCAATTTTCTTATCCAATCCAAAATTCACCCAGACAACTCTAGTCCTACCAATTCCTAAAAAAGGTCTTTTGCATACGTGTTTTCTTTTAAGGATTGCCACTTCTTTGCCCCAATCCGTACAAACAAACTTTCTACAATAACCAGCACCGTTGTAAGCAAAACTAGGTGGACAACTATTTGCAATTAACGAATTTGGCTTAGATTTAACTTCTCCAGATTGAGCTTCAACACATCCTTTGTAATCAGACGCCTTAAGACAAAGCTTATGAATTTCAGGATCAACAGCTGCCTGAACAGTTGACGTCAAGCCTAGGAGTAGAGGTAGGAATAGTAGACGTTTCATTTGCACATAGGTTTGTTTTTATAAACAGGTGAGTTGCAGTTGATGCCTGGTGGTGATTCTTTGGTGGTCTTTTCTGACCAATCAGTAATTGGAGGATTGTCGTATGGGTTTAAACCTTTATCTCCCTGGATATGGTGGGCTAACTGTTCCTCTGTATTGAGGAGGAAGACTGTTGACCTTATTTTGGTGTTGAATTTGTTGAAGATTCATTTGATTTTGATAGTTAGCATTTCTTATTCCTGCGCCTCCATCTCCAAGAAAGACTCCTCCTCCTCTTCCTCTTCCATTTGAAGCTTCTAATCCAATTGGTTTTCCTGTCAAACGTACAAATGCTTTCTTGAATTTGTGATCATCTTTCTCACTTTTTAAAATAAAAGTACCTGCAAAATAATTCATAGGACCCTTTTTATTCTTTTTTCTTTTCTTATAGACAACTGTGTAATGGTCGGTAGCTGTAACAAGTTTGCGAGGTCTTTGATGAAAAACATAGACAATCTGAGATCTTCTTATCCCTTCCCCATCATTCACACGTAGACGATCCGCTTCAAAACTTACTTTGCAATCGTTCTTCTTTATTCCACACCACATATTGAAACTATTTTGATGATGGTCTTCTGCCTTACCTAAATCCCCCTGTGCAGATTCATTTTCTAATGCTTTCGATCTGAAGAGATTCAAACCAATAGTTGCATCACCTTTATCTAATCGAGGGATTACAAAAGCTCCTGTAATAAGGACAATACCAATTGTGTTAATAGTCGCTAAAGCCTTATAGAACAGATTGTTGCTCATTGAGTTGATATAAGTCCTTTGAACTTTCTAGCTGTTCTAACGGAGCTAGACAGAAAAAATTACAAAAATGTCTGAGCTGATTTAACGAGATATACAGGACGCATACATCCCCCATACACCCCTCTAGGAAGTCGACATCGACGTTACTGATTAATTTGTAAGACTTATTTTTTACATGCTTTCAATCGAGTCTTCAGTTGCAGGAAAAACAACATTGAATACTCCCCATAGAAAAGCGAACCACCTTTCTATGACTAGATAGTTATTCAAAGTTGGAATGGATTCACAAAATGGTTGGAATGAGCAACAACCACGATTCTTCAAGTCAACTGATATCACTAGCTTTCTTAATTAGCTCTGCTCAATTGAGAATGGCTGATTTTTTTATTTAGATGTGATCTGTAGCTTCCAGTAATTCTTATTCCTTTCAAACCCTAATTAGATAGAGTAAAGAAAAGAGATGGAAGAATGAGGTTTCATTCCAACTCCATTCCAACCATCAAGTATCGCTAAGATTACATACTATGACTGAACCTAACTACTGGCTAATGAAAAGTGAACCTGTAAGCATAGAGATGGATTAGAAAGAATACAAGAAATTCCTTACGAGTAAAATACTCGCAATCTATTCATGCAAGTTCCCAAGTAAAAAGCAAATGAGTGAAGAAATCACAGCGGAGTATGCCAAAAAAGCTCAGAAAGATGCTGAATGGGCTTACAACAATGCAATGGAAAAGTTCTACTACTCAATGTTGGAGGTTGTTTTCTTAAGAATCAAAAGTCATCTCAGTCCACAGGGGTTAAAGAAAGTCATGGAGATGGATGAAAAAAGGAACAACAATGAAAACCTTGGCGTAGAATTTAGCCAAAAAACTTGGACAGTTTTAGCAGAATCCTGGGCAGGAGCAGAAGGTCTAGCTATGACAAAAATTGCTGATCTTTATGGACTTGAGATAGCTGATTTGGATATATCTAAAATTGAGAGACTGAATAAAAAGCCTGATACTCCAAAATGTGAGCCAACTAATAGAAATGAAAAACCTCCCGACTATAAGTCGAGAGGTTGATCCCATAAGAGGTCTTAATTAGACTTCGCTTAAGTAAGCAAGAATGATTTTTTAGAAGCTAAAGAATGTTTCAACAATATAGCCAGTTGTATCATCTACACCAGCGGTTGCATTCTCTTCTACAAATACACCACCTTGAACGGAAACACCGTCATTAACAGGGTAGTTGTAGTAAGCCTCGTAATTAGAGGTTGTAGTACCAGAAGTATCTACACTTTGATAGGCAATACTAGCTGTACCAGGGCCAACTGGGTAATCAAGACCGATCAAGAAATTAGATGAATCAGTGGCATCTGTATCGGAAAGAGTGTCGTAAGCAACGCTAATGGTTGGCAAGCCATCAGGTGTGAAATAAACACCACCACCGAAACTTGTATCTGTATCGTCGTCGGTGTAGATCAAGCCACCACCATAGTTATCAGTGTCATAACCAAAAGCGACTGTATATTTGTCTGCACCTTCTGTGGTAAACATACCTTTAGAAGCATCAGCAGAATCTGATGAAACAGTTGAGAAAGTAGCATTAAAGCCGCTATCGTCTGCCCAAGAGATAGCTGCACCAGCACCTGTTGTATCACCGTCATTGCCCCAAGGCATAGCACCTAATCTAAATGCACCGGAGTAAACAGATGTAGTAGCAGAAATGACATCGTCTTGATCAAGCAAAGGACCAGCAGTTACCTGAAAATCACCTACAGGGAACGTATAAAAAAGTGAATGAATCGATAAAGAACTAGCTGCTTCAGCACTATCCAAGGCAAGGTCGTCTTGGTTACCTTGTGCAATACCTACATAGAGATCATCGGAACCAGTAAAGCTGGTGTTTAGGTCAATAGTGAAGTTGTACTCAGAAGTAAGCTTGTTGTCTGTTGAAGAAGCACCTGTGTCTACAAAACCTGTTGTAAAGACAGCACCACC
>QCLI01000034.1 GCA_003214695.1 Prochlorococcus sp. AG-412-P08 | reverse complement strand
TTGGTAGTGGTGCTTACAGCAGTCGCTTTGCTATTGGTTTTGGTTGTGCATCTAAAGTAAATGATCGTGTTGATCTCAATGCTGGTG
Source organism: Prochlorococcus sp. AG-412-P08 (assembly GCA_003214695.1). Taxonomy (GTDB): domain Bacteria; phylum Cyanobacteriota; class Cyanobacteriia; order PCC-6307; family Cyanobiaceae; genus Prochlorococcus_E. The sequence continues at coordinate 6,473 of QCLI01000034.1, read as the reverse complement.
GTTCTTTTGTCTTTGGTGGTGCAAAGAGTTATGGAGGTGGAACACTTGACAATGCAGTCGTCAAAGCTGGCGTGGTCTTCAAGCTTGGCAAGAGTACTAAACCAACATTGATCAGCATGAATGATAAGAAAGCTATGCAAGCTAAGATCACTGAGCTTTCTAGCAACAACAACGAGTTACAAGACAAGGTTGATGAACTTGATGCAAGGAATAAAGTTTTAAAAAACCTAGTCGCTATGCAAAACGAGCGTTTAGAAAAAATTGAACAGATTGCTCTAGCCAATCAAAAGAATCAAAACAATGCTTTCTCATTCTTCAATATCTCTAGTCTCTTTTCCAAAATGAAAGCTTCTCTTATAGCAACGAAGTAAATGATAAAAATTTCCGAGGTTCAATTACGTCTAAGCAAAGACTCAAACTCACCCCATGCATCCTTAAGTTGCCTTTAAGATGACAAACAAATCATGAATACTCTTTGCACAAACATGCACCACCTTGACCTCACTACATGACTGAGCATTGTGTGGATAGGTTATGAATATTGTGTGGATAGAAAAAATACGAAAAACTCAGATCTGTTGCCGTCACTAGTTTTCTCAACAGAGGATTCTTATTGGTATCAAAGATGTTTTCTATCAGTTGCGATCTGTTGGTTATTAGTAATCAAAACCTGATTGAAATAGAATAAAGAAATAGGGGTGAGAATGTTAAGCCATCCACACACCATCCACACATCGCTATATCGCTGAGATCCCATGGCACCACAGGAACCACGCTACTGGCTAATGAAGTGTGAGCCTTTAGTAGGCAAAAAACAGGGCCCCCCTCAGCAAACTTTTAAACTGGATTCTTAACTGTCTTTCAAAAATTGATTCCCTTACCCACTTCTTGTTGCTATTAATACAAAAGCCACGGATTTTTAGAAATCACTCTTTCTTCCCACATTAAGGGTCTTATTCCCTAACTAAAAAGCAACGCCTATGTTCGAGGTATCTACAGCATGACTTCACTTGTTAAAAAAGCGATTGAGTTCTTAAGCAGAAAAAAAGAAGACCTTGTTGAACTGAGCTACCAGCCTAGAGTTTTTAAAGGAACGAAAGAGCAGGAAAAGGTTTACTCATTAACTCGTGAATTAGTAAATGCTCAATTTCTACTTTGCGATGATGAATTAACCAATAGGCTGTGGGAGGAAGTAGGCAATCTCAATATTGATCCTGAACGTATAATCAATCTGATGTATAAATGCTATTCACATCATGATTTTACTGCCATGATTGAGACAGACTCTAAATACTTAGAAAGTTCTTTTGAAATTAAGTAAGCAATTTAAAACATTTAGAGTGAGAAGATATCTTTTTTGTATCATCCAGTACAAACCTTGGTCTTAAAAAATGTTTTATTCTCAGAACTTCTAATTAGCTATGCTTAACAAAGGATATTCATCAAGTTCTAACAAAGAAATTAAGAATCATAGAAAGAGAAATGTTTTCAAAAATACACTTAATCGAGATATTTATGCAATGCAAAAGGTATTAAAAATGCTCCAAGAAGGTTTTTTTACCTGGATCGGAGAATTAGGAAGTGGCAAATATTAAACCAGAACACAGGTTTAGGAAATGAGTGTTAACTAATTGATCAGAGGTAAACGCAAAGTATCAATTAATACACTATTGAAAGATCATCTACTGCTTATCGAATCTGTGTAAATCGATACAACAAGAAATCCCAAAGAAAATATTAATAGTAATACTCCAATACAACAATTCGAATTCTAGCTATTCACCAAAATAGCTAATCTCAAAAAATGAAAAGTTACTTAGAAGGTAAAAAATTAAATAAGATTGAAAGGAACAAAGCCGAGAAAGATGGACTATTAGTTGGTAAGCAAATAGAAGAATTTGCAAAAATGGGTTGGGAAGAAATGGATAAAACTGATTTAGAACTTAGATTGAAATGGTATGGTTTTTTTTGGCGCCCCAAAACACCAGGTAAATTTATGCTGCGCCTTAGAATACCCAATGGAATCTTAACTGCTAATCAATTAAGAGTCATTGCTTCGATAGTTGCAAGGTATGACGAAAATGGAAGTTGCGATATAACAACAAGACAAAATTTACAGCTCAGAGGGATATTAATTAATGATCTTCCAGAGATACTTAAAAGAATAAAAGAATCTGGTCTTGAAACAATACAATCTGGGTTCGATAATCCTAGAAATGTAACTGGTAATCCTTTAGCAGGGATAGACCCTTACGAAATTATAGATACTAGACCTTACACATTAAAACTAGAGAAATTCCTTACTAATGAAGGAAAGGGTAATTCTGAATTTTCTAATCTACCTAGGAAATGGAACACAGCAGTTGCAGGATCAACAGATAATTTCCTTCTTCATAATGATATTATATTTCATCCAATCAAAAAAGGGACTGAACTAGGATTTGGAGTATGGGTTGGAGGCATACTTTCTTCACAATTAAATGACTATGCTGTACCACTAAATGTATGGATAAAAAAAGATGAGATATGTAATTTAACTAGTATAATCATTTCTATATGGAGAGATAATGGTGAGAGAGAAAAAAGACAAAAAGGAAGGTTTAGATATTATTTAAATGAAATAGGGATATCAGAGTTTAGAAACTTAGTTGAACAAAGGTTTGGGCCATTAGAAAATGACCCAGGCTCATCATTTTCAGAAAAGCCGCGTTCCATACTTGGAATTCATCCTCAAAAGCAGAGGGATCTATACTACGCAGGAATTCATATACCTGTAGGAAGGTTAAGTTCAGAAGATCTTCAAGATATAGCAACCACAAGCATAACTTTTGGAAACGGAGAAGTACGTCTTACTGAAGATCAAAATATAATTATTATTGATATTGCAAAAGAAAAATTAAGTGATTTTAAAAATGATAATTTATTTAAAAAATTTAGTTTAAATCCTAATCCAATTTCTGCTGGAACTGTTGCTTGTACTGGAAAAACATATTGTAGTTTTGCTCAAACTAATACTAAAGAAAATGCTACCAAAATAGCGAAAGATCTCGAAGCAGAGATTGAATTGCCAGAAGAGGTAAAAATTCATTGGACAGGTTGCCCAAATAGCTGTGGTCAAGCATATATGGGTGCAGTTGGATTAACTGGAACTAAAGCGAAGAATAGTTCAGGGAAAATGGTTGATGCATTCAACATAACTATTGGTGGAGAGCAAGGTGCGAATAATAAAATTGGGGAATTAAAATATAAAGGTGTCATAGTTGATGATTTAAAAGATAGATTAAAAGACATTTTGATTGAAAACTACTCTGCAAAGCTTAAGAAAGAAACATCTGAAGAGCTAATAGGAAAATTAATAAAAAGCAGTCAAGCTCCTTAGTCTGCTTCTCAACAAAACCAATTGTCATTACAAACCTATGAAACAAAAATCAAAAGCTCACTTATCTAAAGTTATCAACTGGCTCATGAGGATGGGTGATGAACTTCCAGAGATTAATAGAGAAAAAGGAGGTCAAGATTTTTTCTCTAAACTAATGAATCGTATTAGCAATTAATAGATTTATTATCCCCAAATATTTAGAAACTAATGCAAAAAATGGAATCTAATTCTTCTCAAATGGACTATGTACTACCAAATGAATTGGTAGATGGAATGATTGCAGCTGGAGGTAAGAAATCTACTGTAAGCATTAAAAACCTAATTATCAGAGGTTTTTATTCAGGAGCAATATTGGGTTTAGCAACTTGTTTGGCAATTACAGTTGGGATTCAATCTGGCATGCCTTTCTTAGGTTCAGTTATTTTCCCATTTGGATTTGCCAGTATTGTGCTATTTGGAATGGAGTTAGTAACTGGTAATTTTGCATTATTACCTATGGCAACTTGGGCAGGAAGGTCCTCATGGAAAAATACATTTAGAAATTGGACTTGGGTTTGGATAGGGAATTTTCTTGGAACATTTTTAGTAGCAGTTTTACTATCAATTAGTCTTACAAGTGGCGGAAATGTAGATCCTCTAACGGCAGCTGAAGGGGGAAAGGGATGGGCTGTTGTAGCTGCAAAGATTATTGCTCTTAACAAAACAAATGTTGTTACCAAATATGAGGCTCTAGGTTCTACAGGATTTTTCCTCGCATTCTTAAGAGGCGTAATTGCAAACTGGCTTGTATGTCTTGGAGTAACAATGGCTCTTGTGAGCAAAAGTGTCCCAGGTAAACTTCTCGCTTGTTGGTTGCCAATTACAGCATTCCAAACAATGGGAATGGAGCACATAGTAGTCAATATGTTTTTACATACAGCTGGGCCACTAATGGGGTCTGGAGTTCCATTCTATAAAGTTATTTTCTGGAACTTTTTACCTGTGACTTTGGGAAATGTTATTGGTGGGATGGTATTCATTGGAATGTTGTTTTACAGCACTCATCGCACAAAAATGTCTAATGTTTTGCCAACAGTTCATGATGAGAAATTAGAAAGAGAATTAGCTGCCGAACTTGGTGCAAGATGATTAAAAGTTCACTGATTTGCAAAGAAGAAGTTCTACGAGAAAAAATTTATCTAACGAGAAAGAGCTCATCTCTTGACCCTTCATGGTTAGCTGATGCTTACTCCGCTAGCCTTGCAGAAGATCTTCGCTATTCAATCTCAGAACGCCTAGGTTGGCTGGGCGAGAAAGGATGGCAACACCTAAAAAGACTTATTGATCAAGAAGGTATTCAACCTGAATTCATTTATGCATCGGGGTTGTGCTATCAAACCGAAGCCAAAGATTGGCTATTTAGTCAACTCAAGTGCAAAAGTAAATTTCAAGTGGAAACTCTTCAAGCACTCAGTTGTTGGGGAGGAGATTTTCCAATTCAACGATTAAAGAATATCTTATCTGAAGAGTCTCAGGCTATTCGATTAGCAGGGTTGGAAATTTTACAATTTAAAGCTCATCAAATCAATGATGAATTGCTTATTGAGATTCTAAAAGAACCAATTAGCGACTTCCGTGAAGCAGTAGTTTTAAAAGCTATTCGTATTCTTCAAAGAAGAGATGGGATAATAGTCTGTAATGAACTTGCAAAAATAGTGAAGCATAGCCATGAAAAAATTTCCGATGCAGCACTAATAGCCTTAGGTTCTATTGCAAATACAAATAGCATTCAAGTCTTATTACAACTAAGCCAATCATTAGAGAATGGTCAAAAAAAAGAAATGACTTTAAAACAGTTATCTCAGCAATATAGATAAAATAGAATAAAGAAATAGGTGTGAGAATGTTAAGCCATCCACACACCATCCACACATCGCAATATCGCTGAGATCCCATAGCATCACAGGAACCACGCTACTGGCTAATGAAGAGTGCGCCAGATATATGTACATTCTCAGTATAAAGAAAACTTCTACGGTGTAATTCCTGGGCACATCCCAATCATTACACTTCTTACAAGGAAAATAAATTAAATATCGCCTGATTCAAGGTTAGTTTTCTTTTTAAAACACAGTGAATTTTGGCTTAAATGGCGCTGACCCAAATCCTCTAAGGTCCCAGCTAGTGCCATCGTCGTATCCATAAATCAAATAACCTCCACCTGAAGAGGCTGGATTAGATGGGTCTGCCTTAACAACCAATTCAACTTCAACACCTTTTGTTGAATCTGTTATAACAACAGGTGATCCAGCATTTGGTTGAAAAATACCCAATAACCTTTTAACTTCCCCTTGAGCTCCAGCTAGTCCAGAAGCTCCTTCGCAAGTTTCTCGAAAACACTCTTTTAGTAATAAAGCTGACACATTACCACCTCCAGGCATAGGGGTAGCAGTCATTTCTCCATCCCAGCAGGGTTCTTCGAGACATTGACCGAAATACAAATTATCTACTAAATCAATATGTTCTTCAGCAGGGGCTCCATCAACTACGGCAGCTCCATATGAACCCCAGCTATCTGTCTCCGGTTTAGAGCGATATACTATTGAATTCCCAGCTTCATCTTTAATCGTATAGGATCCCTTCATTTTGAAACCATTGCCTAAAAGGATATAGGCATATGTATATCTACCGGCTGCAGGTCTAGTTTTGGCCGAAGGTAAAGCTGCCATTTTTGTTGAGGAACTTCCTGGGGCAAGATCAACCTCTGTACCTGATTCTGAAAGCATAGTCTCGACACAATTATCTTTACTAAATCCAGTAGCTGTTGTTGGAGGTTCTGTACACAAACCCATTTCATATATCGTCAACTTATATTGCTCTGGAGTAAATAGGCATTCCCCGTTTAAATTTTCTTCTATGTAAGCGAGAGTTGCTTGATCCGATCCACTTTCTGGACATGCGCTCATTGACATATCTTCTGCCTTAGCTATCTGAGGAGAAGAGCATAAGCTTGCTATAACTAGCCCAGAAGAGATGCAAGTACTTTTAAAGATCTTTGTAAATTGTTTTTTTAACATGATTGAAACTAATAGAAGGAAATTAACAGAGGTTTAGA
>QCLI01000033.1 GCA_003214695.1 Prochlorococcus sp. AG-412-P08 | reverse complement strand
GGATGGCGTACTCCAAGTTGGATCTGTTCAGAGCATGGAAGCTACTATAGAAGTATATGAATCTGATATAAGTAGAGTATTTCTTGGCCAGAATGTTTCACTAACTAGTGAAAATGGCGGTTTCAGTGGAAGTCTTAAAGGTCGTGTTAGTCAAATCAGTCCTAGAGTTAGCCAAAGGGTTGTTTTGGCTACTGATCCAACGGGAGATGCAGATGCAAGGATTGTGGAAGTTCGAGTCATTCTTGATCCGAGTTCAGCATTACTAGTCGATCGATTTACTGGGATGAAAGTAATAGCAAGTTTTCAGCCGCTTTGAAATTGAATTTCTTGCAAGATAGGAAAATTCCTTTGGCTTGGTTGCTTCTAACAAGACAGCCTCTTCGATTATTGGTTGCTATAGCAGGGATTTGTTTTGCAGGCATTCTTATGTTTATGCAACTGGGTTTTAGAGATGGTTTGTTTGATGCAAGTGTCACCGTTCACAAGTTGTTTGATGCAGATTTGGTATTAGTAAGTCCTCGATCTATGAGTTCAATCAGCATGAGTGGTTTCCCTCGGAGAAGGCTTATTCAAGCAATGGCTCATAAAGATGTAATAGGAACAACGCCAGTGAATTGGAATTTTTTACTTTGGCGAAACCCTCAAACCCTTTCTACAAGGGCAATATTAGCTTTGGGGTTTGAACCGGGTAGTCCATTACTAATTGATCCAAATTTTGCAGAGAAAGCACAAAGTTTAAAGAACTCTGGACGAGTTTTGTTTGATGATCTTTCAAGACAGGAATTTGGACCTGTCCCTGAGTGGTTTTCAGAAGGAAGAATCGTAGAAACAGAAGTTGCTGGAAAGCGAGTACGCGTAGCAGGATTAGTAAGTTTAGGACCATCATTTGGTGCAGATGGCAATTTAATTACAAGCAGAGAAACTTTCCTTAAATTGCTGCCTAGCAATCCTCCAGGAAGTATTGAGATTGGCTTGGTTAGATTGAGTGCTGAAGCAGACCATGAAAAAGTTTTGAGGTCTTTGGCTGCAAGCTTGCCTAATGATGTGAAAGTTTTAACAAGACAAGAATTTATTGATTTTGAAAAAAATTATTGGCGAACAAGTACTTCTATAGGCTTTATTTTCACATTAGGTGCAGCAATGGGTTTTGTTGTTGGATGTGTAATTGTTTATCAGATTCTTTATAGCGATGTAAGCGATCATTTGGCTGAGTATGCAACATTAATGGCTATGGGATATAGGCTGAGAACTTTGTTTGGAGTAGTTGCTAGAGAAGGAATATTTCTTGCTGTTTTGGGATATGTGCCAGCATATTTATCAGGTCAAGCTTTATACGCTTTGGTGAGAAGCTCAACAAAACTTCCCGTAGCAATGGATCCTCAGAGGACTTTTTTGGTTTTCTTTTTGATTCTATTTATGTGTATGGCATCTGCTTCAGTTGCTATGAGAAGACTCGTAGATGCTGATCCAGCTGATATTTTTTAGTAAGGAGAATGCCTTTGAACTTCGCAAATGATTTAGAAACTAATGTTCCAACTGTGCAAATTGATGGACTCAGCCATTGGTTTGGAATGGGTAATACAAGAAAACAAGTGCTTTATTCTGTTTCTATGAAAATAGATCCTGGAGAGGTTGTTTTGCTAACTGGGCCTTCAGGTTGTGGAAAAACAACTTTGTTAACTCTTATAGGAGCCTTGAGGAGAGTCCAAAAAGGTGAACTGTCTGTTTTTGGCCTTCAACTTCGAAATTCAAGAAGAAAAACAAGGCAGATTATTAGGCGAAATATTGGAATGATTTTCCAAGGACACAATCTTCTTAGATGTCTTACTGCAGAGCAAAATGTTCAGATGGGGGCTGATTTATTAAAAAACCTTTCCTATAGGAAACGCAGAAAGCTTTCGAGAAATTGGTTAGTAGAAGTAGGCCTAGAAGATCAAATGGAAAAACTTCCTCATGATTTATCGGGTGGACAAAAGCAAAGAGTTGCTATTGCAAGGGCACTTTCTGCCAGCCCTAGATTATTACTTGCTGATGAACCAACCTCTGCACTTGATAGTGTGACGGGCAGAGAAATAGTCTCATTACTAAAACGTCTTGCAATTGAACAGAAATGTTCGGTCTTAATGGTTACCCATGATCCAAGAATTCTTGATGTAGCAGATCGTCTTTTAAAAATGGAAGATGGTATGATTTTGCCTGTTGTTGAGTAGGCTATCTAGAGAAACAATTTTCTAGGCTTATGTCAAAGCGCAGAAATCTCAAAAAAGAGAAACAGGAAAGGAATCGAGCTTATGCTAGGAAGTTTAAAAAGCGTAAGCTCCGTTCAGATGGAGCAGGTGCTGGAAATGGAGTTACTGGTACAGCAAATAATGGAGGTGCAGCAGACTGACTAGAGAAATCTCAGAAACAAAAATAATTTCTTCATTGAGAAAGCATGCAGTCAGTTCTTTTAAAATTTAAGGAGCATTAGCGTGTTGATAAGTGTTGTCATACCAACGTATAATCGTTTGCCTATTTTGGAGAAGTGCTTACTTGCTCTGGAAAATCAGAAAGAATCAAAATTTTTTGATTCTTTTGAGGTAATAGTTGTCGATGATGGTTCTACTGATGGAACTGTCTCTTGGTTAGAAAAAAACTCTGAGCTATTCCCACATTTACGATTAATAACACAAGAACATGGAGGCCCAGGCGTAGGCCGAAACAACGGAGTTAAACATGCCCATGGCAATGTAATAGTATTTATTGACAGTGATTTAGTCGTTACAAGCTCTTTTCTTGAGAATCATTCATTAGCTCTGCAGAAAGCATGGGAAAGAAAAGGTAACAGACTATGCTTTACTTATGGAGCTGTTATAAATACATCTAATTTTGAAAATCCTACCTCTGAACCTCATAAATTAAGTGATATTTCATGGGCTTATTTTGCAACTGGCAATGTAGCAATAGATAAAAATACTTTAGAAAGTTCGGGCCTGTTTGATCCTGCCTTTAGATTATATGGATGGGAGGACTTAGAGCTTGGAGAACGTCTAAGAAACATGGGCACAGAATTAATTAAATGTCCAATGGCAGTAGGATATCACTGGCATCCTGCCTTAAATATTAATCAAATAGCCTCTCTAATTAGGGTTGAACGTGAAAGAGCTAAGATGGCAATAATATTTTATCGAAAACATCCGACTACTAGGGTTCGTTTTATTATTCAATACACTTTATTTCATAGATTGCTCTGGGAAATTTTAACTTTGGGCGGAATTCTAAATGAAGTTAGGCTCAGACCTATATTTAAAGTGTTGATTTACATGGGCTTTTCAGGTTTAGCAAAGGAAATCGTAAGATTTCCTTTGAATCTTATATTTGTTAGGCAAGTTTTCCGAGAAGCTAAATTAAATAGGTTTTGATTGATCAAATGTTTTGGAAAATGCTAAATTATTAAGGTAATAAAATTCCGCACATCTGACTGTTTCGGGTGATCAAAGATTTTTGATTAATATTGAAAGCTTTGTATCCCTGTCAGGTGGAGGCCAACCCGAAACCTTTTAAATATGGCTGTTGTAACTCTCTCAGAGATGATGGAGGCTGGTGCTCATTTTGGACACCAGACCAGAAGATGGAACCCTAAAATGTCTCGCTACATTTACTGTGCGAGAAATGGAGTTCATATCATTGATCTTGTTAAAACCGCAGTTTGCATGAATACTGCATACAAGTGGACTAGAAATGCTGCAAAAAGTGGAAAAAGATTTCTATTTGTAGGCACAAAGAAACAAGCTTCAGAGGTTGTTTCCCAGGAAGCTACAAGGTGTGGTGCTTCTTATGTTAATCAGCGCTGGCTTGGTGGGATGCTAACTAATTGGACAACGATGAAGGCACGTATTGATCGCCTTAAAGACCTTGAGCGCATGGACTCGAGTGGAGCTATCGCAATGAGGCCTAAGAAAGAAGCTTCTGTTCTAAGACATGAATTAGAACGCCTTCAGAAATATCTTGGCGGTTTAAAGGGAATGAAACGATTGCCTGATGTTGTTGTGTTGGTTGATCAGCGCAGAGAAACTAATGCTGTTTTAGAAGCTCGGAAATTAGATATCCCTTTGATATCAATGTTAGACACCAATTGTGACCCTGATTTATGTGAAGTCCCCATTCCTTGCAACGATGATGCAGTCAGATCAGTACAACTAGTTCTAGGAAGACTTGCAGATGCAATAAATGAAGGGCGTCATGCTTCAAATGAGCAGCGTGGAAGACAGAAATATTCTTAAATAATTATTAATTGTCGGCTTTCCGTTGCCTTAAAAAAAACGGTTGTTCACTATTTATTCTCATAAAAAAATGGCTGTTATCTCAGCAAAACTTGTCAAGGACCTTAGAGACAAGACTGGTGCAGGAATGATGGACTGCAAAAAAGCACTAGCAGAGACAGATGGTGACATGCCTAAGGCAATTGAATGGTTGCGTCAAAAAGGAATAGCTAGTGCTGAGAAGAAATCCGGACGAGTTGCGGCTGAGGGTGCTATAGGAAGTTATATTCACACTGGAGCGAGGGTAGGAGTTCTCTTAGAGCTGAATTGTGAAACTGATTTTGTGGCACGCGGTGAATTATTTCAAGGCTTACTAAGAGATGTGGCTATGCAGATTGCAGCGTGCCCAAATGTTGAGTATGTCACTGTAGATGATATTCCTAAAGATATAGTTGAAAATGAGAAATCGATAGAAATGGGTAGGGATGATTTAGCTGGAAAGCCTGAACAAATTAAATCGAAAATTGTAGAGGGCAGAATAGCAAAAAGACTTAAGGAATTAGCATTAGTCGAACAACCTTTTATAAGAGATAGTGCCCTATCTGTTCAACAACTTGTTAAACAAGTCGCTGGACAGATAGGTGAAAATGTTCAAGTAAGGAGATTTACACGATATACCCTTGGTGAGGGAATAGAAGTAGGAGAAGCTGATTTCGCTGCAGAAGTTGCTTCAATGTCTTCTTAGAAACATTGACTTCTAATAGTGACAAAAATTCCCCTTATGAGCCTGTCAGGCAGTTAGAGCTTGTTAACTTAAAGTGTGCTTCTTTAGGGCCAGACATTTATAGATCCTTAGCCTTTTATCTGCAATTAACTAGATCATTGCTTCCAAAAGCTATTAAAGATGCCATTTATCAATTAATAACTTCTAATAGAAATACCTTAGGGCCCTTAAATTTAGGCTCCGAGAAGGAGTCTTTTTATGAAAGAATAGACAGGGCCTTATCAGATAATTTGTCATTACTTACTATTGAAAATCTAAATGCTTTTGCTGACAAAATTGAGAAAGAGAAGCAAAAAGAAAGTTATGATTTGGTTAATTCATTAAATGAATCTATAGATGATTTGGAAAGCAAAGCAGATTTAGCTTCATCAAGCAGTTATAACTCTGTGGATTTAAGTTATACTTTGCCTACAGATAATAAGATTGATCTATCATCTTGGGACTCTCACTCCAGCCAATTAAACTCATTTAATTTTAACTATGAGGATGGTAGAGGTCAAACGAACGATAATGATGGATTAGTAGATGAATCTGAGAAATTAGATGATGATTTGGTTAATGCAAAAACAGAAAAAAAAGATTTAGATCTTTTAAAATCTATATTCATGCTTGCTGGAAATATTACTTCTCCAGGCAAAAAGATCTTAAATAGGAAAAATGAATTCAACTCACCAAATGATGAAGCGAGCTTAGATAATGATACCCCTGAAATTGATTCTTTATTACCTCAGAGTCCCCAGGATCTTTCTCATTGGTTATTTACTATAGATGAAGCTCTTGTAAGGAGACTAAGAAACCTTTCTCATTTAATTAATATGGAGTTGCTTCGTGTTGGCATAATTAATAGCTTTCTTCCTACCAATCTTTTAGATGCAGTCATTTCTGGTCAGGTGGCTTCAATAAATGCTCCTTCAAATATTCTCAGGCTTCGTCTGCCTGTCTCATCAGCATCTAGTAATGAAATAGATATCGAATGTCTCTTGGTGAGACCATCTGAACTAGAGTTCGATCACATAAAGCTTAGACAATGTAGGAAAAAAATTACACAGCAACGAAATATTTTGCTTAAATTGGTTCGTCAACAACGCTATTGGCAAAGTCGATCCCTCGCTAAGGAAGTTAGAGAGCAGTGGTGGATGAATTCTCAAGCCAATCAAACCAAAGCCCCCTAGAACTCGTTGATGAGTTGAATGATTGGTTAAGGCCTTTACAAAAGGCCTTAACAATAGAAGCTGAAAATAGATTTAGAAACTTATATGGACGAAACGAACACTTCAACAGTTTTGTATCTCGAGAAATTTGTTCCTTTAGGTCACCTCTTTTGGCTAAGGAAATATACAAAAAAATCTACAAGTTAGCTGAGTCATTTGATAAATACCCTATGCTTCAGTTCTCTAGTAGGCGTAGGTTAGTAATTGATGCAAGACAATTTCTCTATCGCTTAAGCAAAGACAATACAATTCAAGATCCAATGCCTCCGCCTAGGTTGAGGTTGAACTCTACTCCCCTTAATAATCAGAGCATTCACAAGAACCTTGAAAACTTTGTTTCCTTAAAGAGTTATTTGGGAGAAGTAAAAGGCATTGGATCTAAAACGGTT
>QCLI01000032.1 GCA_003214695.1 Prochlorococcus sp. AG-412-P08 | reverse complement strand
TCTATCGCCATGGCAGAAAGCAAGGTGGTGAAAGAGTTTGTGAGATTGTTTTGTCCAGTCGAGTTTTAGAAAACCTTCCCCAAAGTGCAGTAGAAAGCACACTTTGTCACGAGATGATTCATGCTTGGATTGATCTTGTCTTAAAAATTCCAGAAAGTCATGGGCCAAACTTCCATGCTCGTATGAAATCAATAAATGCCTCTCAATCGCAGTTCCAAGTCAGCGTAAGGCATCAATTCCCACTTCCTGTAAAACCCCCTAAATGGTGGGGCACCTGCCCGTCGTGCGGCATCAAAATTCTTCTTTATGGGGGGTCTGCCCTGCTTCTCTTTTGGACTTTTAATGCCGTAAAAATAGTCATCGGAGCAAGAGGCATTAACCCCCTTGTAAAGCAATTCTTCGATCAAATAGCTTCTGGTCGCATCGATGCTGCATACAGGCTCACAACAAAAACTTATAAGCAACATGTCAATCGTCAAGATTTCCTGAAATTCCTAGGGGGTCTTCAGTTGAATAAATACAGAAACCTGAAATCTGGTCGGCCCCGCATTGAAGGTGATCAAATCATGCTCATCTTAAATCTCAAGTCAGAAGACAAAACAGCTGAATTGCCATTGGAGTTTACCTTTACAAAAATTGAGAAAGAATGGCGAATTAATCGAATTGCAAAAGCCAGCCAATAAGAAAGAAGCTCGTATTCATCAGTGCCAAAACCTTTTTTCAATCATTCAAAACGTGCTTCAGAGCTTAGAGATCTCTTAAACAAGGCTAATCATGCCTATTACACACTCGATTCACCCTTGTTAGAAGATGCAGTTTATGACCATCTTTATAGAGAATTGCTTGATATTGAAGCTCAAGATCCTTCATTAATTACCCTCGATAGTCCATCTCAAAGATTAGGGGGCAAACCTGCAAAAGCCTTTAAAAGTGTTAAACACAGAATCCCTTTACAAAGCCTTGAGAATGCCTTTGACTTTAATGAACTGCAAGCTTGGCACTCAAAGATACAGAAACCTCTTGATCAAAACATCAAGATGGTTTGTGAACTTAAAATAGATGGCAATGCATTAGCTCTTAGCTATTCCAATGGGATACTTACCAAAGCCACGACACGAGGAGATGGCACTGAAGGAGAAGAAATTACTACAAATGTAAAAACAATCCCCTCAATACCATTATCACTCCAGCTCAGGAATCCTCCTACATGGCTAGAAGTTAGAGGAGAAGCATATATGCCAAATAAAGTATTTGAAAAAATCAATAAAGAGCGTAAACAAAATGATCAACCACTTTTTGCAAATCCTAGAAATGCTTGCTCAGGTACCCTTCGACAATTAGATCCTCGCGTAGTCGCATCGAGACGTCTAGACTACTTCGCATATACACTTCATTTACCTACCAATTGGAAGCCAAGTAAAGATGACCCAAAATTACCAACAGGTCAAGTTGAAGCGCTAGAATGGCTTAAAGCAGCAGGTTTCAAAGTCAGCCCAAATATAAAATACGCCGAGACGTTGAAGGAAGTACAAGACTTCTGCAGCAATTGGGAGTCAGGTCGTCATTCTCTACCATATGCTACTGACGGAGTAGTTATAAAAATAGAAAATTTTGAAATGCAAGAGACTCTAGGAACAACCCAAAAAGCACCTAAATGGGCAATTGCTCTTAAATATCCCGCAGAAGAAGCACCGACTCAACTAACAAAGCTGACATTCCAAATAGGGAGGACTGGTGCTGTAACACCAGTTGCAGAATTCAAGCCAATTACCCTTGCAGGTACTGTTGTATCAAGAGCAACGCTACATAACAGTAAACGGCTTGCAGAACTAGGAATTCACCAAGGAGACACAATTATCATACGTAAAGCTGGGGAAATTATTCCTGAAGTTGTTCGCATTATTCCTGAACTCCGGCCTAGCAAAGCCTACAAATTATCTTTACCTACATCTTGTCCCGAATGTAGTTCAAAACTAGTTAAAGAAATCGATGAAGCAATAACAAAATGTACCAATACTGCTTGTCCGGCCATTCTTCGTGGAAGTTTGCGACATTGGGTTAGCAAAAATGCAATGGATATAGATGGATTGGGCTCAAAACTTATCGATCAATTAGTAGCCAAAAAACTTGTTTCCTCTATTGCTCAGATTTATGAACTCGATAAAAAGCAAATAAGTGAACTAGACAGAATGGGTGAAAAATCAGCTGAGAAAATTTGTAATGCTATAGAAGAATCAAAAAAACAGCCCTGGCATAAACAACTCTATGGCCTTGGTATTTTGCACATAGGCGCAGCGAATGCAAAAACTCTAGCAAACACTTTTCCGAGTGCATTAGAGCTAGGCCTTACTGTGAGTGAAAATCCTAAGAAAATATCTACAATCTTTGGTATCGGAAATGAGATTGTAGAATCATTGCAAAAATGGTTTGCAACTAAAAGCAATCAGAACTTAATACAAAAATTGCAGATGTTGGGCCTTTCTCTTGCAAATACTGAAAAGAAACTATCTGATCCAGTTAATCATTTAGATAGCACGAGCAAAAAACTTCAGAATAAAAGGCTTGCCATTACTGGAACAATGTCCTCATTTTCTCGAAAAGAATTAGAAGACATGATTGAACACGCAGGTGGAAAAATTAGTTCCTCAATTAGCCCAAAAACAACATTTCTAGTAATGGGAGAAAAGCCTGGCTCGAAATATGACAAAGCTAAGCAATTAGGAGTTAAAATTATCACTGAAAAGGATCTAATCAAAATCCTGTCTGAACAAAGCTATGCCTAATTCTATAATCAACTCGTTAATTAAAACACCATGTGGACGAGCAAAGTATCAAAAACTTGCATCAAAGCACTCTTTTTTATCAAAAATTAGGTTAGCTTGGTTTATATTAATCGCAGCAATTAGGGATTTATCTTTAAAGCAAACTAACTAGGAGTTAATTTATATCTTGCAAAGATCGTCGAGCAATACGAGAGATCATTAGAACCAAAAGTAAAGTTGCAAAAAATCCTATGCAAGTCAAACAAAATGAGTACAATTGGTCCCCACCTGTAATAATCTCATCAAATTTATAGATAGTACTGGCCAATGACCCTAAAGAGCAGTATAAGAATGTACCAGGTAAGATGGCCAATAATCCAATTAAAAAATCACTAGTCTTTATATTGCTAAAGGAATAAGCAATATTGAGAATTCCGAAAGGAAATATAGGAGAAAGCCTGGTTAAAACAACAAATTTTATACCTTGATTAGATAGAGATCTCTCGACTAATTCTAATTTTGGAAATGAAGATAAGCGTTTTTGAAACCAACGCCTTAAGAAAGTCCTTCCTAAGAAAAAAGATAAAATAGCTCCTAAACTAGCTCCTAAGAATACATATAATGAACCAAAAAAAGAACCATAGAGTAAACCACCAAACATTGATAGCCAAGATCCTGGTAAAAAAATATTAACCCAAAAAATATATAACAGAATAAACGCAATAACACCTAAAGGGGTACTAAAGAAATCAAGTTGAGTTTCAAGTAAATTTTTAAAGAAGCTAAAGGTGATGGCCATTAATTTATTCTAAACCTAAAAGTCTCTGCTGTACTAAGTCAAATTGAGCCTCTGCATCGGCTAATTTCTGCCTACATTCAGAAATAACTTTTTCAGGTGCTTTTTGAATAAAGCTAGAGTTAGATAAACGGCCTGAAAGAATTGCAATCTCCTTTTCTGCTTTAGATAAATCTTTCTGCAATCGACTTCTTAGAGCATGTAAATCAACCAAGTCTTCTATAGGTAAAAGAACCTCTAACTCACCAGAAACGCCAGCTAAAGATTTTGAATTTGATTTTCCTAGAGTTTCTCGAGGATGAACAACTTCAACTGCATTTGAACGTGTAAGTGATTGAATATCTGGTATTGCTTTTTTCAGAAGTTCTAACAAATTAGTATTTTTAGTGACAAAACGAACAGGGGCATTTTGAGATGGCTTAAAACCTGCTTCAGCTCTTAGATTCCGAACTAATCGGATTGAATCAAACAATTCAGAAAACGATAGCTCTAACTCTTGATTACACCATGCTTTGTTTGGTTTTGGCCAAGAATCTAATGCAAGAAACTTAGTCTCGTGAAAGCCTGTAATTACATGCCACAACTCCTCAGTCAAATGAGGCATTAAAGGATGCAACATAACGAATAAATCCCTTAAAACTTTAAACATAACTAATTGAGAATTCCTACGATCCAATAAAGCCTCTTCACTAGGGGAATCCCCTAAGTTAAGACGCCTTTTAATAAGTTCAACATACCAATCGCAAAAATCATTCCATGCAAATTCATACAAACCTTTTGCAGCCTCTCCAAGCGCATAATTTTGATATCTTTCTGACGTCTCCAAATTGACCTTAGAGAGCCTAGATAAAATCCACTGATCTGCCAGTTCTAAAGTAGTGTAATCAATCTGATCAAACATCTCCTCAACAGTAGTAGTTCCTAAATTAAGCAAAGCAAATCTAGTGGCATTCCAAAGCTTGTTAGAAAAATTTCTCGCTGCTTCAACGGTCAAAGAAGTATCGGTAGAACGATCGTAATCAAGTCGTATATCTTGACCGGCTCCAACCACTTCCTTCACTAAAGAAAAGCGAAGAGCATCTGTTCCATAACGATCAATCAGCAAAAGAGGATCAATCCCATTTCCTAAGCTCTTACTCATTTTTCTGTTTTGTTCATCTCTAACCAAACCATGAATATAAACGTCCGCAAAGGGCATTCTTTTGGTAAAAGCTCCTGCCATCATTGTCATTCTTGCTACCCAAAAGAAGATGATGTCGAAACCTGTCACCAAGGTACTTGTAGGGTACCAACGAGAAAAATCATTTTCTTGCTCATTAGGCCATCCTAAAGTAGAAAACGGCCATAAGCCACTCGAGAACCAAGTATCAAGCACATCCTCATCCTGTTGTAATCGAACACGACAACCATATTTTTGTTGTGCTTCTAGTAACGCCTCCTTTTCAGAATGAGCAATAATATATGGCGTTTCTTTCGTTACTAGGTTATCAGTTTCACTAACAACAAACCATGCGGGAATACGATGGCCCCACCAAAGTTGTCTACTAATACACCAGTCACGAATCCCTGTAAGCCAATCTTTGTAGACTTTTTCCCATCGATCGGGATAAAAGCGTGGCTCTCCTTGAGTTAAATGAGATTTACAATACGCTGCCATAGATTCCATGCGCACGAACCACTGCGTTGAAAGTAAAGGCTCTACTGGAACCTTCCCTCTATCAGAAAAAGGAACACTATGACGATAAGGTTCGACTTTGACAAGCAATCCTTCTTCATCAAGCGCAGCCACTACTGCTTTACGCGCATCAAAACGATCAAGTCCCTGAAATTGCCCAGCCTCAGAGTTCATGCTCCCATCCTTATTCATCACTGTAATTTGAGGCAGGTTATGTCTTTGCCCAATAGCAAAATCATTGGAATCATGAGCAGGTGTAACCTTCACACATCCTGTGCCAAATTCCTTGTCAACATGCTCATCTGCAATCACAGGAATTTGACGTCCTATAAATGGCAGAGTCAATGTTTGACCAATCAATTCTTTATACCTTGGATCCAAAGGATTCACTGCAACCGCAACATCCCCCATCATCGTTTCAGGGCGAGTAGTCGCGACTTCAAGATATGCAATTCCTGTTTTAGATGGGCCATGAGTAAGTGGATATTTAAAGTGCCAAAGATTTCCATCCACTTCTTTCATTTCAACTTCTAAATCACTTACAGCCGAACCAGAAGCTGGACACCAATTCACAAGATATTCACCTCTATATATCAAGCCTTTTTCATGCAAACGTAGAAAAGCCTCAGAAACCGCTCTGCTTAATCTTTCATCCATAGTGAATCTTTCTCGTTCCCAATCAACCGAATAGCCTAATCGCCTCAATTGTTGAACGATACGGCCTCCACTTTCCGACTTCCATGCCCAGGCTCTCTCTAAAAACTTGTCTCGTCCTAATTGCTCACGAGTAATCCCTTCGTCTTTAAATTGCTTCTCCAATATTGTTTGAACGGCAATTGAAGCATGATCGGTTCCTGGTAAACAGAGAACATTCTTACCTTTTAAACGTTGGAATCTAACAATCGCATCTATTAAAGCTGCATTAAAAGCATGCCCCATGTGCAAACTTCCAGTGACATTAGGGGGAGGAATAACAATAGAAAATGACTCACCTTTGTCATTGGGATCTGGATGAAACGCTTTAGATTCATCCCATCTCCGTTGCCAGCAACTCTCAGTACCTATAGGGTCGTATATCTTTGGAAATCCATCTACTGCATTTCCTAAATTTTTTCTAGCGGGCGACTCTTCCACAAAAAGAAAAATTAATTTAAACCCTACAAGGAAACACTAATCAATTCTACGTTTTTGGACAAATCAGCAGCTACTTTCTGAAGAATTCCAAGCAATTGAAATTAATTGGTCATGCGACTCCCAGGTTTTAGAGTCTGCACTAACTCTGTCCAGTAACCCAGCAGTTAATAAAGCTTCTCTACAGGCATTATCAGTCATTACATCTTCGCCATTACCTTGAACAGGCATAATCAAAACATTAGGTTCAGCAGGGTCTCCAATTAAATGCAACCCAAGATCCTCAATTGTCCTCTCAAAAAAAATCTTTCTCATCTTGATTGTTAAAGGTCGGCCTAAAGCATCAGCAAAGTTCTCTAAACTATCTCTTTCTCCTGATAAACCGCAATTTAAAGAAAGCCATATTAAAAACTTGACCCAACTGTCTATGGTCCAAATTGGTGCAAAACTCTTTCTTTGGGCCCTAACTAACTCAGATAAAGCAAAATCAAATAA
>QCLI01000031.1 GCA_003214695.1 Prochlorococcus sp. AG-412-P08 | reverse complement strand
TGCTGCAACTGATCCAGCTGCAAAAACAGGAGAGCAATATGGACCTAGATTTAATTTCAGAGGTTATCCTAAGGTTTGCCGTATAGCGCCATCAGCTTTAAATAGGGATGAAAGAGAACAGCTATGGCAAGTGAGTGAAACACTCATTGGAGATGTAGTTGATATAAGTAAAGGGAAGGAACTTTTGAGTAAAAAGAGATAGCTATTATTGCCCAAAATGACGATATTTTTAGACAGCAGGTAATTTGCAAAGCTTCTTTGAATTGAATTCTTCTGATGCTAAAGGTATTGGACTGTCATAACAACTGTTGCTAACCCAGCTGTTACTGACTAATCAAAGTCAATTCCAACTTCTTCTTTAAGATCTCTATCTAAGTCTGGAAGATGTGGTTCTATCCAATGATCTTTATTTTCAATACCAGCCGCAGTTGCATAATTCATAATGTGCTGATCTACTTGTTTGTAAATATCATGTAGATTTAAGTCTTGACGAATATCATGTGCTATTTCTGCAATCTGTTGTTCTGTCAAACAATGATCAGGATGTAGTAAGTCACAACATGGAATTCTTTTTTCTATTAACTCATTTATGTTGATCTTAATTTCGTAATCGTGATGTACAGTCATCCTGAAATAAAACTTTTATTTTTATTTTAGTAGTTTTCCTAAAAATATCTATGTTCGGTTTGTTCTAGTTATTCTTCTTTTTCATCAGCTGATAATTATTTCTGCGAATGCATGTGGGGAAGGTCTGTCTAGGGGAATGGATCTCATAAGTGTAGAGAGAGCTCTTTGTGTTTCTTTACAGGTTATAAAGGGAGGAGTTAGTAGAGAATTTTTTGAAGTTAGAGAGATTTTAGACATTGTAAAGCTTGCTGGTATTGAGCTGGCATAAGAGTCCAGTACCCCCTTCATTCTTGTTCAATTGAGTATTGAGTGATATTTGTGTAAAGGGAAAGGTAGGCGTATAGGGTTATGCGTCTTTGCTTGTACATTTCTTGAGTTGCTTTGTTTCGGTTATTACTGGCCGGTTCATTCGTAGAGACCGAAGTTCGGTGTGTATACCGCATCATTTCCTACGGTTTATAGCACCATCGAAAGAAACGATTTGGCTCATAGTCAATTTGTTGTTCGCATTCGTAGTGATGTATTCAGTTACTCATTTCTCACTTGCCCCTTCTTTCTATCGCCCTGTTTATGTCATCTCTGATAGCGAGATGGCTAAATTAAAAGCTAAACAACATCAAGACGAACTTGACTCAGTAGTGGATCAACGAAAAAGATTAGAGGATGCTTATGTGAAGCAAAGAAAGCATCTGCTTGAGCGAGAGAAATCCATCAAAAATGAGTTGAAAGCGCTTGCTCCATCTGTAAGTAACCCTGTTAAAGAAACAGTGGAGAAAGCAGTTGATGCAATTAAAGGCACTGCGAAGAAAGTAGTCGCCTAAGGTTTGTTTTTAAATGAAAAAAGCCCTGTTTAATCAGGGCTTTTGTTTATTGGTTAATTGCAAAAACGATAGTGCTTTGAATTTTTTTGTGCACTTCCCAAGTGCAAGATACCCTTTCGGTTAAAGAACTAAATCACCTCCTTCAAATCTGACAGGTTCTCCACCAACAGGTGTAACTGTGATATCAACTTCAAGTATTAAACAGGTTTCTTTCTCGCTATATTCCCAAGTGAATGTGCTTGGATTACAAGTCTAGATTGGCTAGCTTTTTATGTCTAGATCTTCAATTTTTCTTAGAGAGTACGGAAATGTTCATTTAATTAAACTTCTATGTATGGAGTTGATTGCTTCTATTATTTCTTATATGGAAAAGCCTCTGTGGAAAACTTCAGAAGGAGAACGAGAAGTAATGGAAGCTGTCTGGATGCAAGTTAAAAGTGCATGCGAGAAACTAAAAGAAGAAACTAATGCGCAAGATAAACACCTCAAAAAAATGCTTAAAGAAATGACTGATCGTTATTACTCATAATGGAGAATATCAACGGAGGATATGTTGCTCTTGCAGTTGTTGGATTTGTGTTTTTTGCTCTTCAGGTTTGGTGGATAAGTATGACCATTAGAAATGGTAGGAATGAAAGAGTCCTGATTAATCAGAATCAGACTGACGAGATCAAGAAGAAACTTGAAAAGATCTTTTCAAAGTAAAAGGGTTGATTTGAAAGTTTTTTTAATGGACTTACTCCGGAAGAAGTTGGAGAGACTGCTGTGAATCAATTAGCAAAAAGGTGCAAAGTAAATCTATTAACGGTTTTCAACTTCCGCCGAATCGATAGAGGTCCTCTAGCATTAACCCTTATTAAATTTAGAATCAGCGTGCCACCCTCTTGCTACTTAATTCGTTTAAAGAGAGTTAAAATAAGTCCTGCAGGAACTTCTCTTTAACCTCCTCATCTTCACATCCATTTTGGAACAGAAAATTTGCTAGAGATGAACTCATAAAGCTGTCTCGAGTCCACTTTGGGTTTGATTTGATGAAAGCCTTCATCTTTTCATAAAGAACATCTGAGATTTCAGTCTCTAATTTCACAGCATTTCCCTCTTAGAAAGTTTTTGAGGGAAAACATTTTCGACATATAGACGTGAAATTAAACTCGACTCGATCCCTTGTTGTATGAGGAACCTAGCGACAGCAGCTTGAACGAATCTATATTGGTCCCAATTTGGATGACTTTCGATGAATGCTTCCATAGATGCCTTTAAGGGGGCTGGGATATTAGAGACGAAGCTAACTACAGAACGTTTCTTCACATGGCCATTAAGGGGTGTCAGTCCTTTTTTATTCTTGCAAGTTTGAGGTTCCATCTTTATTAGCTTTCTCTAACTATCTTTACTATCCACTGGTTCTTCATGGCTAGTCAAGAGAGTTTTTATACTCTCCGTTATCAACCTGTCTCATCTTGAGATCTTGTCTCTAAAAGGACTCTCTAGGATTTGAAAATTTTCAAGCTAATTTTGGCATTTAATGTTAAGAGACTTAAATTCAACCTTGTATCATTTGCACTTATCCACAGGCTCAAGTTAGATAAGAACTTTATGTCCCTTATCAGTGGAAAGCTTGTGGAAAACTAATGAATTGCTGAGGAAAACTTAGGCTTATACCATAGGAATGATTTACTTCTTATGCTTCTCTCAATCTCATAGCTTGTCTCTTTTCCCTTCGAAAGGTTACGGACTTGTCACTTGCAATTAATTCACCACAATGGACTTTTGAAAATACTAATAGTTCTGTGTAACTTGAAATAGAATTAGCTATCTCAAAAATTCTTCTTTTAAGGTGTTTTGAAAGTTCTAATAAAGTTCCTTCAGTAGATATTTTACACTCAATATCTCCAACTTTAGTTGAGAAATTTACTAGTTAGTCGATAATTTTTTTGTAGGTTTCACCAAGATCTATAAATAATTCTTCCTAAGAGTTCACGTAAAGCTTTTGAACTTCTATTAAGACTCACTGAATTTGGTATCCATTGAGCAGAGCTTTGCCATGGTGAGAATTTTGAGGTTTTGAAGTCAATTGGGAGAGAAAAATCTGCCAATTTTAAATCCACCCGGCTTTCAAAAGAGAGAGACACTCCCCATCAAGGTGTTGATTGTGTTGGAGTAAAGTTATGGAGGTATTGAATTTTCTCTGAAAATTAAGACATTGACTTCAATTGGATTTGGAACTTGGGCTTGGGGAAACAAGGTTCTTTGGGGATACCGCTCAGAACAACAAGATGATGTCTTGCAGAACACATTTAATGAAGCAATCAATCAAGGTCTTAAATTCATTGATACAGCAGATTCATATGGGATAGGTAATTTAAATGGTCGCAGTGAAGAACTTTTGGGAAAGTTTTTTAAGAAACTACCACCCTCTAAGCATAAGAATTTGATAGTGGCTACAAAACTAGCTCCATATCCTTGGCGTTTAGGTAGAAAGGGTTTTAAGTCTGCCTTTAATGCAAGTAAAACAAGACTCCAAGGGAAACTTGACCGAGTTCAATTGCATTGGAGTACTGCAAGGTATGCACCATGGCAGGAAGTTCAATTGATTGATGGAATTGCTGACCTTTATGAAACTGGTTTGATTCCTCAAATAGGTATTTCAAATATGGGTCCTAATCGTTTGAGATACATGCATAATCGTCTCAGAATGCGAGGCATTCCTTTAAAGAGTCTTCAAATACAATTTTCTTTATTGTCACCTGAACCAAATAAGTTTTTACAAATTAAAGATGTATGCAAAGAGCTTAATATTGAACTTTTAGCATATAGTCCATTAGCACTAGGTGTACTTACAATCCCTCCCAATGAGAAAAAAATTCCAGTATCAACTGTTCTGAGAAGCAGCCTTTTTCGGCGGCTTTTGCCTGCCAGTATCGAATTGAGAAAGGAGTTAAACAAAATTTCACTTGATCACGGAGCTTCTCAAGCACAAGTTGCTTTGAATTGGTGTAGAGCTCATGATGCAATGCCCATCGCTGGGCTTCGTAATCCAAAGCATGCAAAAGATGCTGGTCATGCATTTAAGTGGACGCTCAGTAAAAAAGAAAAAAAAGCATTAGATTCATTGAGTAAGAGTTGCAATATACGAATGCCTAATAATCCATTACAGAGTGATTAATATTCTAAATTTTCTTAAAGAATAGTTGCCTGTTAGTTTCTCATTAACCATCAATACCATTCTTTTTTAGCATTGTGAGATATAGAGGTTATAGAGATTTCAGATGTTTTGAGGCGTGCTGGAGTTTCACTAGATGGAGTCTCACTAGATGGAGTCTAGACTGTTCTTTGATTTCATTCTAGTTCAATTAAATTGTTTTTTGTCCAGCGATACCAAGTTGGCTTTTGATTGATTTTTTCTTGGATTCTTTTTCTTATTAGTTCAATGTCTTTTTCTTTAGGTTCCCAGTCTTGATATAGGTCGATTGGCCACTGTTCTTTTTTGAATTTGCGTTCTGGATTTGGAGCCATTCCTCTATTTTTCATTTCCTCTATGATGTCTAAATATCTTTTATGCAAATACTTACCTTTGTTATAGAAGAACTTTACATGTCCAATATTTAAGGTGAATTCTTTGGGTAGTTGGTCTTTAGTTCTCTCCCAGGTTCGTGACTTTATTGAGCGCTGGAGTGCTGAACCTACCATGAAAATCTCTCTATATTCCGCCACTAAGTGTTGATCAGATAATTCACTTGGCCTGACCAGGTTAATTCTTGTCATAAAAAACTAAAGAATGGCTTTCAATGCAGATATATTTCCTGTATATGCTAGAAGTTTAGCTAAAGATATCCAGTCAATAAAAGAAAATGGTTAATTTCAAAGGTTTTGCTGATGAAAGCAATTTAGCTTATTTAGCAGATTATTTGATTTAAAGATCTCTCCAAAGAAAAGCTCCGATGTAAAGCAAACCAGCCTAAGAGATCATGAATAGTAGTAAGGAAAAATTCATAACAAACCCATAGATCCAGCTGTAAAACCAATGACGCAGAAGAAAGCAAATTCTACTAATTCACGAAATGGTGAATTTAGAGCAATAGAAAGTTGTTGAGTCATTTCAATTTTTCTTGGAAAAGATTAAGAATATGCAGTTTGGAAGATTTGAACTTTGGAACTTATTAAAATCTTTCTAATATTCTGATTGACAAGCCAACCAAAAAAACACCTGCAAAAAAGTTGTCAAAAGTAGCTGTAAGTTTTCATGGCTACTTTTTATTTCTTATAATCTCTCGTTAGTAAATTAGTAAAGGACTGGAACAATCCAGCCGAAAAAACCGTAATTGATTATTAGTGCAAATAAACCAATCATAGCTAGTCGGCCATTAGTCTTCTCAGCAACTGACCAGAAATTGTTGTTCATTAGAAAATACCAGGCAATACTTGACCTGTTGAAACGTAAGAGCCTAATAAAGCAATGAAACCAATCATTGCCCAACGTCCATTAGCTTTCTCAGCTTCTTGGATATAACCTGAATAGTTTTCTACCAGTTCAGGTTGAGCTTCAATAGGAAAAACATTTTGACGGTCACCTGATTCAGTGGTGACGTAAGAAGAAGAGGTCATTTTACAAAGTGATGTTTAAAAGATGCCTGGGATAATTTGACCTGTAGTAGCGTAAGCACCAAGTGCTGCAACAAAACCAAGCATGGCTGCCCAGCCATTAAATTTTTCTGCTTCAGGAGTCATGAAAGTAAATAGTGATGGTTAATTGATGATTGAAATGGGCTATTTAATGAAAGCCTAAAGTCCTTATAAAAGAGGTGTTAGAAGTAATTCGCCTACTATTAAAGAGGGAATCCTTAAAACTAATTTGCAGGAACCTTTTTGTAAACAGCCTGAACAAATTGCTGTAAAGGCTTAAAAGGATTAAACTCCATTACCTAAACAATCCCGGGAATAATTTGACCTGTGGTTAGATAAGCGCCAATTGCCGCCCAAAAACCCATCATTGCAGCCCAACCGTTAATGCGTTCTGCGATAAGCTTTTCTGGCTCAACTTGAGGCTTTTGTGTTACTTTTTTCATTTGAATGAAACTGATAAAGGAACGAACAAAGTCAGACTTGGCTCGTATGTAAAGAACTATAACAGATAATATTACGTAGTGTGACACTTAGAATTAGTTGATGGCCTAGAGAAGAAGGAATTGCCTTTCAAGGGCAAACTCTTTATTGGGATTGTTTAATTTCCTTCTGTTAAAAATAAGGCTAAATTCACAAAAAAGATTTAATTAGAAATATAGATATCTAGGCAAAAATATATTTTGCCTCTGAATTAGCCTCTTTAGTTAATATGTAAGATTGCTTTCACTAGTCATAGTCTTAAAGGAATAAGTTGGAATCTATTCTTGTACGGAGTCTTTAAACTTGCCCTTGTTGTTCGAGCCCTGTTCTCTCTGCTTAATAAATAGGGCAAGCCCAGCTTTCTGGCAAACCTTCAAACTTGTTCCCAGTTGAGATTT
>QCLI01000030.1 GCA_003214695.1 Prochlorococcus sp. AG-412-P08 | reverse complement strand
CTATTTCACCATTAGATATAGAAATAACTGAGGTCCCAGGCCTTACTTCTTTGGAAATATTTTTTTTTAATAATTCAATTGAGTCTGAATCAAGAAGGTCTGATCTGCTTAATAAAACCATATCAGCGCTAGAAAGTTGGTCTGAGAAGAGATCCTCTATAGGCGTTAAATGATCAAGCTTCTCATCTTCTTTTCGTTGCCTTTGAAGAGCTTGGTGATCAAAAACTGGGCTCCCTTGAACGAGGGCCTGACTATCCACCAAAGTAACTACAGCATTTACAAAAACCTTTGATCGTATTTGAGGCCATGCGATGGCTTTTAATAATGGTTTGGGTAAAGCAAGACCACTAGTTTCTATAACAATTCCATCTATACGATCAGCCCAAAGAAGCAACTTTTCTATTGTGGGAAGAAAATCTTCTTGGACAGTGCAGCACAAGCACCCATTATTTAATTCAACAAGTCTTCCTTCAACTTCATCATCAGGACAAAAACCACAACTACGAATCAAATCTCCATCCAACCCAACACTTCCAAATTCATTGACCATTACAGCTAATCTTTGATTACTCTTTTGCAAAAGAAATCTAAGGAGCGTTGTTTTACCTGATCCAAGAAACCCAGTAATAATAGTGACTGGAATACGTTTCAACATGAAGTCCTTATTTTTTTAAATCAATTTGGTCAACAACCAAGACTATAAGCAGTTTCTACTCCTGTTGAAGAGTTTGTTCCACTTGCCATAGAACAAAGTTGCTTTTGCTGAATACGACTCAATACTGCATCCGTAAAATCGGTCCCGTCAATTAACGCACTATCAAAACTACTTTCCATTAACAATGAGTTAGATAGGTTTGCATCAGACAAATCAGAAGCTTCGAAATCAGTCGCATAAGCTAGAGCATCTTGAAGATTAGCTCCGTGCAGATCAGCCCCATTTAATTTACTGTTATTAAAAACAGCACCAGTTAAATTTGAGTTACTAAAGTCAATTCCTCTTAGATCAAACTTAACAAATTCATAACCACTCAGGTCTTCGCCATGCATATCCTTACGAATGTTCAAATCATCCTGGTTTCTGATTTCTGGAGGTCTTTTAGCCCAAGCCTCGGGAACAGTAATAAAGACAATCGCAACAAGAAGAAATATTGCGAAAAACGCCTTAAAACGAGATAAAAGAGAAAGACTATTAGCCATAGATTTTTAATTAAAGCAAAAAGCTAGTAATTTATTTATTCACGTTATTGCAAAGAAGAGGAAAACGGCTTATGGCGATGACACTACATGTTGTAATTCCACCGCATCCATTAATTGGTCATTGGCTATCGATTCTTAGAATCGATACAACTCCTCCTGCTATATATGCGACAGCATTAGAGCAATTAGGAAAGTGGCTAACATATGAAGCTTTAAGAGATTGGATACCTAATTCAAAGAAGAATATACAAACAGAGCGAGGAATTGTTGAAGGAGTCCTTATAAAGACTGATATTCCAATACTAGTTATTCCTGATCTCCCAGCCGGATTGCAAATGTGGCAAGGAGCTAGGGAGATACTTCCTAATGCAAAATTATGTTTAGGTGGAGTTCCCAAAATTATCGAAGAACATACTGGGATAATTATTTATTTTGATCAAATAGATTCTGGTGAGAATGTTGTACAAATAATCAATAAGCTTAAGGATCTAAATATTGATTCGAAACGAATAAGATTGATAACAAGTCTGGCTTGCAATGAAGGTTTGAAAAAAATTGGAGAATCGTTTCCAGACCTACGAATATATACTTCTTGTGTAGACCCAAACCTTACAGAAGAAGGCGATATTATTCCTGGAATAGGCAATCCAACACTTCGACTTAATACAATAATTACTTAATCGCATTAGTATTAAGACAGGCAAAATTTTACTATGGATCCATACCGTGAATCATCGAGTGGCAGCTTAGGTTCTCTTTTAAGTGGTGCCATTTTGGGAGCAGCTGGACTTGCTTGGTGGCTATTTTCTGAGGCTGAAAGAAGACAACAAACAAGAAAACAAAAGGCAATGCTTTACGCTCCTAGAATTCAAGATGGATCAGAAGCATTTGAGACCTCTTCAACATCTATAGGTGAAAAGAAAAGCGAAAAATTAGAAGAGAGAGTCGAAAAATTAAACGCTGCTATTGCAGATGTAAGAAAGCAACTAGAAGACTTAGGAGAAGATGAGTAATTTAAAACTCAATCAAAACGAAGCGACAATTTCTCTCACAACTGAATCATGCTTAGATCTAGTGCCATAACACAAGGAGTCCAAAGAGCACCAAACAGGGCCATGCTAAGGGCAGTTGGTTTTAGTGACGAAGATTTCACTAAACCGATAATTGGAATAGCAAATGGTTATAGCACTATTACACCTTGCAATATTGGAT
Organism: Prochlorococcus sp. AG-412-P08; assembly: GCA_003214695.1. Taxonomy (GTDB): domain Bacteria; phylum Cyanobacteriota; class Cyanobacteriia; order PCC-6307; family Cyanobiaceae; genus Prochlorococcus_E. Next base: position 4,699 of record QCLI01000030.1, on the reverse strand, counting down.
TAAACCACCTGGCTCAAAAGGCTGAAGTCGCAATTAAAAAAGGCGGTGGGATGCCCCAAATGTTTGGAACGATAACGGTTAGTGATGGTATATCTATGGGTACAGAAGGGATGAAGTATTCCTTAGTCTCTAGGGAAGTAATAGCTGACTCAATAGAAACAGCTTGCAATGCACAAAGTATGGATGGTGTACTTGCAATTGGTGGATGCGATAAAAACATGCCAGGGGCAATGATTGCTATGGCAAGAATGAATATACCTTCAGTATTTGTTTATGGCGGGACAATAAAACCAGGGAGATTAAACGGGAAAGATTTAACAGTGGTCAGCGCTTTTGAAGCAGTAGGGCAATTAACTAGTGGAAAAATATCAAAAGAAACCTTGATGGCAGTTGAAAAGAATTGCATTCCAGGCGCAGGCAGTTGTGGAGGAATGTTTACAGCCAATACCATGTCTGCTGCCATCGAAGCAATGGGACTGAGTCTTCCCTATAGCTCAACCATGGCAGCAGAAGACAACGAGAAGTTAATAAGCACAGAGAAAAGTGCTCAGGCTCTTGTCAATGCAATAAAGAAAAATATTAGGCCCCTTGATTTATTAACAAAAGAGGCATTTGAAAATGCCATAAGCGTTGTTATGGCAGTAGGGGGATCAACCAATGCTGTGTTACATCTTTTAGCCATTGCAGGTTCGGCAGGAATTGAACTATCAATTGATGATTTTGAGAAAATCAGGCAAAAGGTTCCTGTCCTTTGTGATTTAAAACCAAGTGGCAAATACGTGACCGTAGATCTACATAAAGCGGGTGGAATACCTCAAGTCATGAAAATACTTCTTGAGGCCGGTTTAATTCATGGACATTGCAAAACAATAGAAGACAAGACTATCAAAGAGCTTCTTGAAGAGATACCTGACACGCCACCAACAAACCAAGAAGTAATTCGCCCAATAAGTTCCCCCATTTACAAAAAAGGTCATTTAGCAATTCTCAAAGGTAATATTGCGAGCGAAGGTAGTGTTGCAAAAATCAGTGGCATAAAAGAACCAGTACTGACTGGTTCTGCAAAAGTATTTGAAAGCGAAGAAGATTGTCTAGAAGCAATTCTCCAAAAAGAAATCCATGCAGGTGATGTTGTAGTTATTCGAAATGAAGGTCCAGTTGGTGGTCCAGGCATGAGAGAAATGCTTGCACCTACTTCAGCAATCGTTGGACAAGGTCTTGGTGACAAGGTTGCTCTAATTACCGATGGACGATTTAGTGGGGGAACTTATGGCCTTGTCGTTGGCCATGTCGCCCCAGAAGCTGCTATTGGTGGAAATATTGCCTTAATTGAAAATGGTGACAGCATTACAGTTGACGCTAATCAAAAGCTTGTTCAACTAAATGTTGACGAAAAGGTGATTGCTGAAAGAAGGAAAAGTTGGGTTAAACCAACAGCCAAATATACAAAAGGTATTCTTGGAAAATATGCTCGTTTAGTTAGCAGTTCAAGTAAAGGAGCTGTTACCGATCAAGAATAAAAAAAAACCAGATCCTACTCTTCTATTAGGAAAATAGATCTAAGTCTTCTAGCCAATGCCTCTAGAGAAGATCCTTCAACAGGGGTTACTGAACGTTTCCCATTGACAGGATCCATCCAAATCGAATGCTTTCCATGCCAAAGAATTGGCCTATTAGGGTAAAAGGACCAAGCGATAGTAATACTTAAATCCGAACCACTTTTATAAATTTCTAGTTCAAGATCATCTATTGGGTAACGCTGACCATTCTCACCTCTACATTCTACTTTTAATATTAGATCTATAAGCTCGCCCGATGAGCCAGATAGCGAGGGAGCAGAGTTATCTATAACAGAATACCTACACGGCTTAAGACAATGATCACATGCCTTAGCAACCTCCATTAAGATATCATTAGTAGACTCAAGAATATGCACTTATAGAACGGAGAAGTATAGAAAAGGGACCTGGTTTGAAGCCTTCATTTAGTTCTCCGTCAGTTCCAAACCTTGAATGAAGTAGTTGAATTTGTGTAACTGAACTAGATTTAAACTTCACAGGAAATCGAACTGGCTTTGCCCGAATAGTGGGCAAAAAAGTTTCAAAAGGAATTTGAGTAACTGTAGTTCCAGATTTGTTTGTTTCTATTTCTGCTACCCATCGAATTCCTGTTGAGAAGAATTGTGTAAGACGACTAAAATTCTCCTCACAAGCAATTGCAATTTTCAACGTTCTACCTTGCCCATCAATGTTAATTTGAATCCCACAAAAACGTGTAAAATCTAATGGTGGAGCAAACAAAGGCGAACAACAACTAACAAAACCACCATTCGCTTCAATCAAATTCCCTTCTAAAGAAAGTCCGGCAGAAGTTAATTTACATATTCCTTCACTAGAGCCACCCATAATAGTGTCGTTGATCATTCTCCACGTTGAGAAGTCTTTTGAGTCAGCAATTAAGATATTGTCGTTGGTCATTTTGTCATCCTTTCAAAAAATGATTAGAAATAAATTGACTAAAAAGCCATTAAAGGAAGTAACAAATAGGTACATATCAAATTAAAGCAGCAGCAGCTTTATCAACTAGTAAAACAATTTCCGAATCAGGGTTTACCAACTTTGCTGGTGTTCTCTCATATGATTCATTTGGATCTAACAAACGCTTTAGTGCAGTTTGTTTGCCTTCTCCACTAACTAAGAAAATAACTTTAGAAGCAGAGCTAAGAACACTAGCCGTAAGTGTTATACGTTCTTTTGCTTTCCCAGTACTAACGGTTGCCAGAGAATTTCTTACATTTAAAGACTGAGTTCCGGGGAACAAAGAGGCAGTGTGGCCGTCGTCACCAAGCCCTAGAAGAATTAAGTCAAAACAAGGTGAATCGGTGTTGAAAATTCTTTTTATTAGTTGAGAAAATTCTCTAGCGCTCTCTTGTGGAGTTTTAAATTCAACAGTAGGCGTGGGATAAAAAGAGGCCTGGGATCCAGGCCCAGATGCAAGTAAAGTCTGACGAAGCATTAGAGCATTGCTTGACTGGTCATAACAAGGCACCCACCTCTCATCGCCTAACATTATTTCAACTCGATTCCAAGGAAGTTTTTCTTCTCTTAAGAGCTCATAAGTCTTGCGAGGAGTTGAGCCTCCTGAAAGAGCCATCTGGAAGTTATCTTTTTGCTTTAAACCAAGTTTGATTTGATCACTAATTACTTGAGAAGCCAAGCAAGCTAAATCCTCTTTATCTTCAACTATTTGTATATCAAAAGTAGCCATTTTTAATTAACCCAATCAGTATGAAAATTCCCTGTTTTATCTATACGTTCATACGTATGAGACCCAAAGCAATCGCGCATCGCTTGAACTAAATTTTGAGGCAAACGTGAGGTAGTATAGCTATTTATATAATCAAGTGTACTACTAAAGCATGGGACAGGTATACCTTCTTGATTAGCAACAGAAACGACTCTCGTTAATCCAGGTAATCTACGAGTCACCTGGCTAGCGAACCAAGGGTCTATTAATAGGTTTGGCAATTGTGAATCAAGATTGTAAGCATCCTGTATTCTTTTCAAAAGAGTTGAACGAATAATACAACCGCCCTTCCAAATCTGTGCGATAGATGGCATATGAAGGCTGTAGTTATATTCATCAGATGCCAACTTCAGAATCTCCATACCCTGGGCATAGCTAGCAATGGTAGATAATACGACAGCATCCATAATGGGCGCCATGCCATCTGAAATGGAGCCTAAATTAGAATTGTTGAAAGATTTAGAACCTAAAATGATTTCTGCCTTTTCTCTCTGCGATTTCATGGAACTCATAACTCGAGCATTAAGAGAAGCATAAATAGTTGGGACAGATGCTCCTAGTTGCAATGCACTAATTACTGTCCACAAACCTGTACCTTTTTGCCCCGCCTTATCCATTATCTTTTCGACTAAATCAGAACCATCTTCTGGATCTTTAGTCCTTAAACAAATTTCTGTTATCTCAACAAGATAAGAAGAAAGCTCTTCACTAGAGTTCCAAAATTTAAAAACATCAGCAATATCTTCGCAATTCATTCCACATAATCTTTTCATCAAGTCATAACCTTCAGCAAGTATTTGCTCAAGTCCATATTCAATCCCGTTATGCACTGTCTTAACAAAGTGTCCGGAGCCTCCTGGACCTATGTATGTGACGCAGGGACCATCTTCAACTTGGGCTGCCATTTTTGTTAGCAGACTTTCAATAGCGTCATAAGAAGCCTTTGTTCCTCCAGGCATCATACTTGGGCCTTCCAGAGCTCCTTTTGATCCACCTGAAACACCCATTCCTATATAACCAAAGCTTTTACTTTCCAATTCCTCAACTCTCCTTTCAGTGTCCGAGAATAAAGAATTTCCACCATCAATCAACAAATCGCCCTCTTCCAAAAAAGGAGAAATTTGCTGAATAACGCCATCAGTAGCAGGACCAGCTTTAACCATCATCAAGATTCGCCTAGGTCTCTCTAACTTATTAACAAAGTCTTTAAGATCAACTGCTCCAGATATTGCCTTAGAAGCCCCTCTGCCTTTCAGGAAAGCCTCCGTCTTTGAATAAGTACGATTAAAAACAACACTAGAGAAACCATTTCTCTCGGCGTTAAGGACGAGATTCTCTCCCATTACACCAAGACCGACTAAGCCAAAATGTGCCTTGGACATATGAAAGTCAT
>QCLI01000029.1 GCA_003214695.1 Prochlorococcus sp. AG-412-P08 | reverse complement strand
ATTAGTAATCAAAACTTGATTGAAATAGAATAAAGAAATGAGGTCTAGAATGTTAAGCCATCCACACACCATCCACACATCGCTATCTCGCTGAGATCCCATGGCACAACAGGAACCTAACTACTGGCTAATGAAGAATGAGCCTGCAGTAATACCAACGGGTCTAATACATTTTAGTTATTTTCTTTGATTAGAAAATCTGCTCCCAAATAGATTTCATATAAATCTAATTACATAGTTTCAATATGAGTAATTTTACGCAGAGCCGATCATGGAAATCCTGCTCAAACTTTCGATTCATTTTTGAGCATGAAGAAGGGGGACGTATTTCGATGTCCCCCTTTGAGTCCAGCTCTTATTTTTCTAACCAACGAGCTCGGACTCCTATTTAATTTCTAGCCAACTTAGAACAACTCACAAAGAGTATAAACACCTCTTTTTTAAATTAACTATCTCAGCAACTACTCTGAAGACCAAACTGACTGATCAAAGCTGGCCATATCAACATCATGAGTGGCGATCCAATCACCATTAGCTGCAAGAAACTTTTCTAAAGCCCCTTCATGATGCTGATGAATAACAATCACTTTCTGAGGATCTGATTTATCAACTCCTCTATAGAGAGGCTTTATCCCATATTCTGCATGCCTTTCATTAGCTTCATCACTATCAAAAATGGCTGCCCATTCAGCAAAAGTTCCATTAAGTTTGAAGGTGATAACAGTCGTTTCGAGTGCCATTAGAAGATGTAATTAATGAATTAATTAATAGGTAGATAGGCTACAGATTAGTCCCAAGTTGAAAGATCTGTATTCCCTGATGATCTTTGCATCCAAGAAATCTTCCAATTTCCATCTACCTTTTTGAAAATCATTGAATAACTAGATAAATCATCATTTTGCTCCCCTTTATAATTAAATGCTTCTTTCAAGGTTAAAGCAGAAAACCCCCAGTCTGAATTTACTTCTAAACGATGAATCTTTACTAGTTCAGAAAGCTCAACAACCAAATCTGCGTTGCTATACATTCCAACAAGACCTTCTGCCGTAATAGGGTTACCACTCGGTCTAATAGCTAAGAAATCTTCTGTGACATTAGAGGTCAAAAAAGACTTATTTTCAGCTCTATTTGCAAAACCTTTAATAAGAGCTTCTATCTGTTGAGAGTCTGAGGGCAATATTTAAAAAATGTTTAATTAAAGGATCTCACATAAGAGAGAACCTGCCTGTCTCTTTTGATTTTTTTGAGCAAAAGCTCATAGCAAACGTCCTAATTTGATTAAATTACAAAACTCATGATCTAATCATCCGCTAAGCCTTGGAGTGAATGGGATATTTCTTAATGAGTTACACCACCATCAATAATCGTGATATTAGTATCACTTGAATTAGCCCAACGCAACTTGCTCAATTCTTGATATTCAGCACTTTCATAAGCGTCAATTGCAGCTTTCTTGGATGGGAACTCGATAATCACTGCTAATTTTCCACCTTGTCCTTCTACAGTTTTTGACTCCATATCTTTAGCAAAAACTGCTCCTCCTACTGATTCAACCCAAGGCTGAAATGCATCAACATATTCAGCAAATGCTGGATTAGTAACTGTTGTTGTGACAATCCAGAAACCCTTGGCCATCAGAAAAAAAATCAATTTAAAACAGCTTTACATACTCCTCGCAATTTAGAAATGTACGTCAGAGAACCAACTACAAAAATCACAAGGGCAGGAAAAATGTGATTTTTGCCTTATTAGTAATAGAAGCTCGATTGAAATAGAATAAAGAAATGAGGTCTAGAATGTTAAGCCATCCACACATCGCAATATCGCTGGAATCCCTTGGCATCAAAGGAACAGTCCTGCTGATAATGAAGTACGAGCCTGCTTCCATACAAAGGGGGCTCGAGTTCTGATCAAAATCCATTTGATCTTTTGGACCATTTGCTCATCAGATAAGAATTTAATGACTGTGTCTAAATCACGTGCTCTACCAACTACTGGTGCCCTAACTGGAGTCCTTGAGGCTCTAGCATTCTTCCGCGATCCTAGCTTCGCCAAAAGGCGATTTGATCGTCTTGGCAATGTCTTTGAGACATCAATGCTTGGGCAACCAATGGTGTTCATTCAGGGGGACAAAGCTATTGCTGATTTATTATCTCAACCAGAGGCGATTGAAGTCTGGTGGCCAGAGAGTGTTCAACAACTTTTGGGTAGCCATTCACTGGCAAACCGCAATGGAGCAGCTCATAAAGCAAGGAGAAGGGTAGTAGCTCAATTATTTTCCGCTTCAGCACTTCAACGTTATAGCCCTGGTATTATCGACTTAATTGACAAGCTTTGCAAAGAACTAAAAACTGCAAAAACTCCTCTCCCTTTAGCCGAGAAAATGCGACGTTTTGCTTTTTCCGTTATTGCTACAACTGTTCTTGGACTGGAGGGCAATGATCGTGAAAAGTTATTTTCTGATTTTGAGATCTGGACCAAAGCTCTCTTCTCAATTCCAATCGCTGTTCCAGGAAGTCCCTTTGCTAAAGCTCTAAAGGCAAGAAAACGTTTACTAAAAAAACTTCAAGAAATCCTTAGTCAACCTATTAATGGCAAAGGTGGCTTGGATTTGCTAGCAGGAGGTCTAGATGAAGCTGGTATTCCTTTCTCAGATGAAGATTTGGGAGAGCAACTACTTCTACTGTTATTTGCGGGGTATGAAACCACAGCTTCTGCCCTGAGCTGCCTAATGCGAGAATTGCTTCTCAATCCAAAAGTAAAAACATGGCTTTTTGAAGAGATAGATACTCTAAAATGGCCTCCAACTCCTGAGGAGGCACCTATAGTCTACGATCCTGCCAATGCTCCAAGACTCGATTCCCTCGTAAAGGAAGTAATGCGATTCACTCCACCAGTAGGTGGTTTTTTTCGCCGTACCAAGCAGTCCTTGATTTTAGATGACATTATCATTCCTAATAATCGTGTAGTACAAGTAGCTTTAATTGCTTCTAACCGCCATGGGATTGGTGATCTAGATATATTTCGACCACAACGTCACCTTGAGAATGAATGTTCTTTAAGACTGATGCCTTTCGGTGGAGGCGAACGTGTCTGCCTAGGCAAATCTTTAGCTGAACTTGAGATCAGATTGATGGTGGTTGGGTTGTTTCGTCAATTACAACTTGACGTTATCCCGACTCAAGACTTCACCCTACGACAGATTCCAAGTCCATCCCCTCGTGATGGGTTGTTAATAAAGGTAAAAGTGTGAGAACTCCTTTCGAAATCAATAATTCTAAGCCGTGATCTTTTTCTTGCCATTTGAAATACCACCAACTTTCAATCTTCTGATTTTTCCATCTTCCCAAATCCAAAAAACAGGCTCGGCTGCTTTTGCATTCTGCAAGTCAGCTTGATGTCTCAAACTAACTGGCTTAAATTCCTTAGTTGGATCGAAATCGCTATCTCTAACTGCCTGGTTCAACACAATACTACCTTCCGGTCCTGAAACAGATCGGTGATAAGTACCAATAGGTATCTGAAGAGCACCCATTTTTTGGTTGAGATAAATCACATGATGAGGCTCTTTCCATTTGGTATTGAGCAAGGTAAAAGTACGCTTCCCCGATAAAACTAAATTGTGGTCAACCTGGTGATGATGCACATAATACTGCTCAATTTCATCGTCATTTGGAGGAGAAATTGCACGTCCATGATGAATGACTACATCAGATCCATTAGAGCCTTTGACTCCTACATCAAAGAAAGTGACTTGAGGTGTTTCCCTAAACACATTCGTGGGAACAAAATTTAGAGAAGTCTTTTTTTTACTTTTCGATTGATTCCACTTAACGTTAATTCGTATTGAGTCATCTAGATTTCTCAAAACAGGGCAGTCCTTCGTGGCCTTTTGAAGAACCTTTAATTGATCAGTCTCTAAATCACTTGGCATCTCAATTTGTAGTAATAAAGATTCAATCTTGCGTGGACCATGGGTTGTCATCTTCTTTTCAATTTCAACGGTTATCTCACCTAATTCCCAACCTTTTTCTTTTGCTGTAATTCCCATCACTGTAAGGAAACAAGTCCCTACTGCTGTCGCCAATAAATCAGTAGGAGAAAAATTCTCTCCTTTTCCTGCATGATCAACTGGTGCATCAGTTCTAAGTGTTTGCCCTGAATGCACATGCTGAGCTTCTGTATGCAAATTCCCTAAATAACGACAAAGAATTCTGTCTACACTTCGTAAAGCTTACAAGTAGATTTAGCAGGATGAAGTTTACATTCTTCTTCCCAAAATAAATCTTGCTTTTGTTGTGGTAATTCAAAAGAGAAGTCATGAATATAATCAAGATCTCTCAATGGATTTGCAAAGACTGTAAAAGGAGTTCTGAGTTTCATAATCCTCCTGTTCGGTTAATTCATTTTTAACACATTCTTGTAAATTACATATAGGGCTTTCACGAAAGTATTTAGACTGTAAGGTCATTACTAATCAAAGTGTTATTAACAGTCTTAAGTGATATTTACCATATATATTTCATCGGTTTACATGATTAGTGATTTCTAAAACCAGAGGCAAAATAATACTATTCCCGCACGGAACATCATGTACACATCATTATTTGACACAATTCTCTTCGACTCATTCTTTTCTCCTATGAGGACTGTTTATGTTGTCTCTGATAGTCAACTAGAGGAGATAAAACGTAAGCAAAGACAAGAGGAACTCGACAATCTTGAAGCTTCACGCAAAAGACTTCAGGAGAACTATCAGTCACGTATCAAAATCATTGATAAACGTGAGCATGAACTTCATGAAGAACTGTAAGCGCTAGCACCAGCAGCAGAAAAAAAAACTAAGCATGCTGCTGAAGAAACTGAAAAGTACGCTGTTAAGGCTTAAGCCTTTTAACTAGCCGAATAATAGGGATCACTAAATAGTTATAAAGGGGCCTTGTCTGGCCCCTTTATTTTTACAGTTTCAAATGTATATTCTTAATGACAACCAAAAAAGAAACACGTAAAGAATTTTTAGACATGAAGAAGGGGGACGTATTTTGATGTCCCCCTTTGAGTCCAGCTCTTATTTTAATACCACGAGCTCGGACTCCTATCTAATTTCTAATCAACAAAACACAACTCGCAAAGAGTATAAACACCTCTTTTTGATCTTTACTCGCCAACAAGACATGAGGTCAAGGTAGATCAAAAGAATAAAAGGGCACTGGAATTCAATATACAAGTTTTGATCAAAACCATAATCTCTTCATTACTTGCTACTTCCCCACTCGCAAGATAATTCACACTCAGTGAGACTTTCCTTCTCAAGGCGACTTAAAATTCTAACCATATCAACTGATGAGAGACTTCCATCAGCATTCCACTTAAGGGTTGTTTTTCGCTGAACTGGAATGCATTCTTTATTTCTTGGTGAAGGAAGAAATTTAACCTTTTTATTTTCAAGACAATCTAAATAGGATTTAGCAGCATGAAGATCTGCTGTGTAAGTACATTTATTTAAAGAACAAGCTCTAAACATTCTGCCAGTAAGGCCTTGCAAGCAAACAATTGAGCCACCATGAGGAGTTGTATGGAAAGGCTTTTGAATGGTCATTGCTCACTCTCCATTGCTAAAATGGTTAGTAACTTTGTATCCATAACTACCAAATAGCAATAGGTCTTAATGCTCAAGCGTCAAGCTCGTTGCCGTTCATGAAGGTCTATTCATTAACACAATTACCCTAGGTTCTATTGCTATGGCTAACAAAAACTACTGATCAAGAAGAAGCGTTACCCCATATCCCCCTCTAGAAAGTAGACATCGAGGTTAATGATTAATTTGCAAGACTTCTTTCCCAAGCTTTCAATCGAGCCTTCAGCTGCAGGAAAAACTTTGAATACTCGGCAAAGAAAAGCGAAACACCTTTCTATGACTAGATAGTTATTCAAAGTTGGAATCGATTCACAAAAAGGTTGGAATGAGTTGCAACCTCAATTCTTTAAATCCACTGATAATACTAGTTTTCTTATTTAGCCCTGCTCAATTGAGAATGATTAATTTTTTTATTTAGATTTGATCTGTAGCTTCCAGTAATTCTTATTCCTTCAAATCCTAATTAGATAGAGTAAAGAAAAGAGATGGAAAAATGAGGTTTCATTCCAACTCCATTCCAACCATCGAGTATCGCTAAGATTACAGACTATGACTGAACCCAACTATTGGCTAATGAAGTTTGCGCCAAATTTCGAATACATAGGCAACCCCCTCACAAGCAAAGATTTCTATTCTCGACAGAATCGAGAAAGTACCTACTTATTTTTTGTTCACTGAATTTCTTCTAATATTTGTAAGGCAGTAGTTACATGCTTGGCACTATTTAAGAGGTCATTGAAAACATGACGAATGACTCCAGTGGAATCAACCAAATAAGTTACTCTCCCATCTAATAAGCCAAGTACTTTAGGGACACCAAACTTGTTTCTCAATGAATTATTTTCATCGCATAAGAGAGGGAAAGGAAGTTTATTTTTCTCTGCAAATTTCTTATGGCTTAACTGATTATCATTACTAACTCCCCAAACAACAGCTCCAAATAATTTAAATAAGTCATACTTATCCCTAAAACCACACGCTTCAGCAGTGCATCCAGGCGTATCATCTTTAGGATAGAAGAATAAAATAAGTTTTTTCCCTTTACATTGTTTACTAGTTCTAGTTTTCCCATCTTGGTCAGATAAGGAAAAATCAGGTAGTTTATCACCAATTTTTAAAGACATTCTTAGAATAATGAGGAATAAATTGTACTAAATTTTAAGAATCTGATCAGTTAAGAGAAGCAGCATCTCTAGATAAATCTCTCCAAAGCAAGCTCCCGATATAAAACAAGCCAGACCAAGAGATAATAAAAAGTAAAGAAGAGAAATTCATATGATTCCCATGAATCCAGCAGTGAAACCAATCAAACAAAAGAATCCGAATTCAACAAGATCACGAAATGGAGTTGTCTGATTCATATGCAAAGTCGGTAAAAGATTAGGAAGGTCAATTCTTAGCCAAATCAAGTGGTGATTTCATTCAACTCATTCAAATATGCTTATTGAGAAAACCACAAGAATTGAACCAGAAAGAAAAGTTGTGAGGAGTAATTCCAAATTTTTCATGGGTAACTTTATTTATTTTCATTCCAGGTTGGCGAAGTCTCATCAATAGATGCCAGGAATAATCCAGCCAAATAAGCCATAATTAGTGATTAGGGCAAACAAACCAATCATTGCGAGTCGACCATTAGTCCTTTCGGCAACATTCCAGTAATTATCATTCATTAGAAGACTCCTGGAAGTACCTGTCCTGTGAATACATAGCTAACCATTAATGAAACAAATCCAATCATCGCCCAACGGCCATTAGTTTTTTCTGCTTCTTTGGAGTAGGAGCTATAACCTTCTTCTAATTGAATTGGAGGTTCATAAGCAAAGACATTCTGCTTGCCGTATTCGGTAACTACCAAGCTTTTCTTAGCAGTGAGGGAAGGAGTTGAGGTTGTCATTTCTTAAAAAATTCCAGGGATAATTTGACCTGTTGTGGCATAAGCTCCAAAAGCAGCAACGAATCCAAGCATTGCAGCCCAGCCATTAAATTTTTCTGCGTCAGGTGTCATGATGTAAAAGTGATAGTGAATTAATGATTTTGAATTAGTGAATAAATCAAAGCCGGCAGCCCAGTTGTAACTGACCAGAGTCCAAAAGATTGCCTAGCTTTATAGCTGCAGCCTTCTCACATCTGGAAAACGTTAACTGGTTGCTAGTGATCCATTGCAATTCATCTAAAGTGATAATTCCAGATGAAATAGATGTAAGGAATAATTTACCTATTCCCATTTAAGACTTCTCCAAAAACTAATTTATAGAGATCTTTTTGTAAGCGGCCTGAACAAATTGCTGCAAAGGCTTAAAAGGATTCAGTTCCATTACCTAAACAATCCCGGGAATAATCTGACCTGTGGTTAGATAAGCGCCAATAGCGGCCCAAAAACCCATCATTGCAGCCCAGCCATTGATACGCTCCGCAAGGACCTTTTCTGGCTCAACCGGTGGCTTTTGTGATACTTTTTTCATTTGATTAAATAAATTTTGAAAGGAGTTGGACCGACTGGATCAACTTGTTAAGAACTATAACAGGTAATATTACGCAGTGTGAAGGTTCGGTTTTTACTCTTAGGCTATTCATAAGAAAATAGCCTCATAATATATTAGTATAGCAGGAATCTTATCCTAATATAAAAAAGCTTAGGGTCCTTATTTTAATTTTTTATAGTAGTCAATAGTCCTAATTAGAGTTATTAAATTTATTCTTATCAGTAAATTAGGGTTAATTCGTAATAGCTTTAATTATTAATTAGCTTCAAAAGCTAAAAAAGAATTCTGATTTTAGCCACATTTTGAAAAATTATTGAATATGCTATTAATAATTTTTCATGGCCATGGGCGAACTTCAAACCTCATTCAATAGCTTTTCAATATGGCAAGCTGTTCTTTGGTGTTACTATCCAATGGCTGTACTTGTAGCCTTAGAGCTTCTTGCAAGAAGTATTGACGACGATGATGATCAAGATGGAGGGAAGATGGTTCCAGCCTTGCAAAGTTACTCAGCCTAAGAGTTTAATTTGAGTAATGTCAGTTCCCATCTCAAGACATTCATCAAATATACAGCTCAAAAAATTAGGTGTATAGCTAGGCAATACTCGCTCACTTAAACGATTTTGAATCACACCAAGCAGTCAGAAAGATTAAGTATATTTGAGATGTTAGTTATTAATAGTAGAAACTCGAATGAAATGGAATAAAGAAATGAGGGTGAGATTATTAATCCATCCACATATCGCAATATCTAAAGGTTCAGCCCTGATGATCAGTCATGTCCAATGAAAGGACATTCCGTATCATCCCTGTTGAGACTGTATGGATGGATAATTAGTTAATTAATTCACAGTCACTAAAGCAATGAACAAAGCAGATTTTTCACAACAAGACTTAGAACGTTTAAGAAAGAAGATTCTTGATCAACTCAATAAACAGTACGAACCAACTCCTAAAGAAAAATTCAATCAAGCCATCATCAACAGAACGATGAATCCAGAAACCATGCCAGCAGAAAGACTAAGAGAGTTTCAATCTCATGGTTGGTTTATCAGTTTTGAGCCAGCAACAGTGAATTCTAAGGATCTATTTCCTTCACAAGGCTAGTTGATCTAGACCAGCTATAACTAACCCAAGTCTAGGTTCTCTATGCGTCGCTTTTATTCTTCTTTAGTTGCCAGTGCAATTCTCTTAGCTGGTGGTAGTTCTGCTCAGGCAGATTGGGACAAATGGGGCTTAAGAGCAACTACTACAGGTTGGGCTATTTATACAATCAACTCTTCTACTGGGACAGAGACTCTTAGACATACGCAATGTATTTCTGACTGGGGCGAAGGTGGTCTAAGCTGTTTAGGAGGATACTCAGACGTTCATGTTGATGCTCAAGGCAGATTAGTTTGGTCAGAAAAGAATAGAACAGGACAAGATGGGGTTGATTTAGGGTCAACGCAATATCGTTATGACGCTACTACTAATACTTTGACCGATTTAGGAACATCAAACATTTTAGAAAATTCATACTCCACTCTTGATCATTCCAAAATCACTGTTTCTAGTGATGGAGACGTGATGATCAAAATTGATGATA
>QCLI01000028.1 GCA_003214695.1 Prochlorococcus sp. AG-412-P08 | reverse complement strand
ACTTCAATCTTACCTAATGAAAAAATGGCAAGCTGAAGTTCCTTTCCTGCATGGAGGAAGCTCAAAAATCCAAAGACAAGAAATGATAGATCGATTTCAAAATGATCCACGAGGACCAAAACTATTTTTACTTTCATTAAAAGCAGGTGGATTAGGATTGAACCTAACTAGAGCTAATCATGTTTTTCACATTGATCGATGGTGGAACCCAGCTGTAGAAAATCAAGCGACAGATCGTGCATATCGAATTGGGCAAACTAAAAGTGTGATCGTTCACAAATTCATTACCACAGGATCTATTGAGGAGAAAATTCATCAAATGATCTATGAAAAATCACAGCTTGCAGAAAACATAGTGGGATCTGGAGAAAGTTGGCTTGGCAAGCTTAATGTTGACGAGCTAAGCAAATTAGTTGTCTTAGACAACAATGCATAAAATTCCACACTAATCATGCATGAGACTGAAATAACAACAGCTTTAACTAAAAAAGGACTAGGAGAGCAAGCCTGGTGGGTCGAGCAATGGATGGAACTAATCAACTCATATCGCTATAAAAAACGCCTAGAACGTGCCTGGGGCTATGCAAGAGAAGGAAATGTAACATCAATACGCTTCGAGGGTCGAAGAATTCATGCAAGAGTCCAAGGTACAGAGGAAAAGCCATACAAAGTAAAGCTTTGGCTAGATGTTCTGGATGATGAGGATTGGGAATATGTAATTGACGCATTAGCAAAAAAAGCAAAATGGTCAGCTCAATTATTAGCTGGAGTTATGCCAAAAGACATTGAAAACGCTTTTGCAACTACTGGGAAAAGGCTATTCCCCTTTAATCTTCAAGAAGTAAAAAGTGAATGCAGCTGCCCCGATCAAGCAAATCCGTGCAAACATATTAGTGCTATTTATTTTTTAATGGGGGATCAATTTAAAGAAGATCCTTTTATTCTTTTCCAATTACGTGGAAAAGATAGAAATACATTGTTATCAACTTTAGTCGAAAAGAGATTAACGATAAGTCAAGAAAAGGAACAAGCAACTAACGAGCATGAGAATACATCTTCTATAAGAAATGCTACCTGTCAAAATAATATGATGACCTCTCCAGATCACTGGTGGGAGTACAAGAGTGCATTAGATGATGAACTGGTAGTCATCACACCTTCACCAGAAGAAACAGCTGGTCCTGCAATTGCAGGTGAAATACCATTAGCGTCAAATCCACAATTCCCTGAATCACAAAATAGTTTTATGCGAGAGTTACTCTCTTACAGTCAAGTTCAAGCCCAAAAAGCAATGTTAAACGCAATGGCAATCAATAACTAAACGGAATTCACCTTATAAGATTTTCATAAATAAATTACGTCGCTAGCAAACTGAGGCACTAGACTCTAACGTTTCTGTTCCCTAGAAGAACTCGCAAATTCAATCGAATACAACTTACAATATTAATCATGATCGGTAGAATCTATGGGGAACAACTCACCAACCGTCATTGAAAAGTCAACCAATAGCCCTAAACTTTCCATACAATGCCAAAGCATAGGTCTAAATACAACTACAATTCGTTCACTAGATTGGGAGCGGAGTCGCTTTGATATTGAGTTTGGCTTAAGAAATGGAACAACCTATAACAGTTTTATTATCCAAGGTGAAAAAACGGTTTTAATTGACAGTAGTCATGTGAAGTTTAAAAAGATATGGTTAAAAATCTTACAAGAAAAAATTGATCCAAAAGCAATTGATTATTTAGTAGTCAGCCATACGGAACCAGATCATTCTGGGTTAATCAGTGACATCCTTGACCTAAACAACAACATTGAAATTTATGGTTCAAAAGTAGCTATACAATTTCTGCAAAACCAAGTTCACCGACCCTTCAGATCAACCGCTATAAAAACTGGTAATGAGCTTGACTTAGGGAAAAATTCTTCTAATGGAATTCACCATAAACTTCAATTTATTAGTGCTCCCAATCTTCATTGGCCAGATACTATTTTCTCATTTGATCATGGAACAAATATTCTTTATACATGTGATGCCTTTGGACTCCATTACTGTACTGATGAACTGTTTGATCTAGAACCTCAGGTTATTAGTTCAGATTTCCGTTACTACTACGATTGCTTAATGGGGCCAAATGCTCGCAGCGTCCTTCAAGCACTCAAACGAATTCAAAGCTTGCCAGATATTAAAACAATTGCCGTTGGTCATGGACCTTTGCTGCATCACAACATAAAACTATGGCTGAATAATTATCATGAATGGAGTCGTCAACGAAATACTACAGATGGATATGCAGCTATTTGCTATATCAGCCAATATGGTTTTTGTGATCGGCTTAGTCAAGCAATTGCGTTAGGAACAAGTAAAGCTGAAGCTCAAGTTCAACTTGTTGACATCAGAGCATCTGACAGTCAAGAACTTAGTGCACTCATTGGAGAAGCAAAAGCTGTAATTTTGCCAACATGGCCAAGTAAAGCTGATACAGAACTTCAGAGTGCAATAGGAACATTACTTGCCGCATTAAAACAAAAGCAATGGGTAGGGGTATATGAAAGTTATGGGAACAATGATGAGCCAATCGATGTAATTGCCACTCAACTCAGAGGTCTTGGTCAAAAAGAAGCGTTTTCACCATTAAGGATTAAAAAGCCACCTGATGCCAATACATTTCAACGATTCGAAGAAGCAGGAACTGATCTCGGACAACTACTAAACCGCAAAAAGAATATTGCTACTATTAAAAGTTTTGATGGTGATCTAGTCAAAGCACTTGGACGCATTAGTGGAGGTTTATATGTTGTAACCACAAGTCAAGGTCAAAATCAAGAGAAACGTCGAGGAGCAATGGTAGCCAGCTGGGTCAGTCAAGCTAGTTTCAAGCCTCCTGGGTTAACTGTTGCAGTTGCAAAAGATCGAGCCATTGAATCACTAATGCAAGTAGGCGATCGTTTTGTCTTAAATGTTCTAGAAGAGAATAATTACCAACAACTATTTAAACAATTTCTCAAACGATTTCCCCCAGGGGCAGACCGTTTTGAAGGCATTTCAATAATTGAAAATGTTGCACAAGGAGGACCTGTATTAAGTGATGCACTTGCATATTTAGATTGTCTAATAAAACAAAGGCTCGAAACCACTGATCATTGGATCATCTATGCATTAGTAGAACATGGGAATATTTCCAATTCAGAGGCAAAAACTGCCGTCCATCATAGAAAAGTCGGGACCTCTTACTAATGCCAAACCCTGCCATCAATCAATTGTTAGAAGAACAAACAAACAGTAAAAGCGTTATCAATTTTTCTATCGATGATGGATTTCTTTCACTAAGGTGTCTAAGTCCAAAGAAACTACGATTTGAAATTGAATATTCCCTCGGGAAAGGTACAAGCTCTAATTCGTTTCTTTTTTATAAACAGCAAGAGTTGACTGCAGTATTGGTCAATCCTCCCGGATCAAATTTTGAAGAAGTCTTTCTTCCAGCTTTAAACAAAATTATCCCAAAAAATCTGAAAGAACTAATAGTCATTGTTGGTCACATCAATCCAAATCGAGTTAATCTTCTTCGAAAGCTATCTAAGCAATACAATAATCTAACAATCATCTGTTCTAACCCAGGTGGAAAATTACTCAAAGAGCTTTGGACTCAAGTTAAGCCTACAAAGGCTAACAATACAACTCTAAAACTAGATATTCCTCCAATCCCAAAAATTAATTTAATAAAGCAAGAGACTTCTATATCTATACCTAATGGTTTTGTCATCAAATTAATCCCATCTCCGACAGCTCGTTGGCCAGGTGGACTTATCACTTTTGAAGAAACAACAGGTTTTCTGATGAGTGATAAACTTTTTGGAGCACATATCTGTAGTCAAGAATGGGAAGAAAAAAATAGGGTTAGTACAGAAGACGAACGTCGACATTATTTTGATTGTCTTATGACTCCAATGATTAGCCAAGTGAATCGTATTGTGGAAAAACTTGAATTACTAAATATCCGTACCATTGCACCCAGTCACGGTCCCACTATTGAAACGAGTTGGCGTAGTTTATTAAATGATTACCAAAGATGGGGATGTCACGAAAGTGACGCCTCTATCAATATTGTTATGTTATTTGCCAGTGCATATGGAAACACCGCAGCTATAGCAGATACTCTAGCCAAGGGAATTAACTCCACTGGAGTGCACGTAAAAAGCCTAAATTGTGAATTTACTTCAGCAAATGAATTAGTAACGTCTATCAAAGAAGCAGACGCCTATCTCATTGGCTCTCCCACTCTTGGTGGACATGCACCCACCCCTATTGTTTCAGCTCTTGGGACTCTTCTTTCTGAAGGAGACAGGAAAAAGAAAGTAGGTATATTTGGTAGTTATGGATGGAGTGGAGAAGCTTTAGATCTATTAGAAAGCAAATTACTTGACGGGGGCTTTGAATTTGGTTTTAATCCAATCAAAATTAAATTCAGTCCGAATGCAGAAATACTAAAAACCATAGAAGAAACAGGAACAAAATTTGGTCGAAAACTAATTTCAGAAGAGAAAAGACAGCAACGTCGACTCAGTGGAGGAATGAATATAAGCAAAAGTGACCCTGGATTATTAGCACTTGGAAAAGTTGTTGGTTCCTTAGCTGTTTTAACAGCTCAAAAAAATGAAGAAGAAAGCAACATTAACAGTGCCATGGTTGCAAGCTGGATTAGTCAAGCCAGTTTCTCTCCTCCAGGAATCACAATTGCTGTAGCCAAAGATAGAGCTGTAGAGTCCCTTCTTCATAATGAAGACCTTTTTGCGCTCAATATTCTTAATGAGGATAATCACCACAAAGTACTCAAACAATTTCTCCAGCCTTTCCCCCCAGGAACAAATCGTTTATCAAGCCTTAATCTCTCAAGTACTCCACGAGATCAACCCATCCTGCCAGAAGCTTTGGCCTGGATTGAATGTTGTGTCAAGCAACGAATGGAGTGTGGAGACCATTGGTTAATTTATGCAGAAGTTCTACATGGCAAGGTCCTAGATCAAAATGGAGTTACAGCTGTACATCATCGTCGCACTGGAGCAAATTATTAATCAAAAATTCTAGTAGACCTAATAAAAGAACACATGTACATTACTCATATGAATATCAATAAAAATTTACTAGTTATAGCAGCTAGTGATGGGGAAAATCTAAAGCTTGCAAATCGATTTGTATCTTTAGGAGAAAAGATGGGAACAAGCCCTGAATTGCTAGATCTGACTAGCCTGGATCTTCCACTATTTAGTCCAAAAAAACATGCTGAGCTAGGAATTCCATCCACAATAAAGAATCTTCATTCTCAAATGGTATCGAATGCCTACTGGGTTATTTGTGCACCTGAATATAATGGTTCAATCCCACCCGTGTTGACAAATGCAATTGCATGGCTCTCCGTACAAGAGTCAGATTTTCGTAGCTTATTCAATGGAAGACCCATTGCAATGGCAAGTGTATCTGGAGGAGGCTGCATGGAACTGCTTATATCAATGCGAATACAATTCACGCATCTTGGTGCACAAGTGGTCGGGCGGCAATTAGCTAGTAATAGCAAAAACCCCGCTCAAGATTCATCCATCAACGACATACTCAATAGATTGCTGCAAATGAAAGCATTAACACTATAAGTAATCAAAAAATTAAAACCATATATAGAGTCTCAAAAAAATGTACAACAAGAGTAATTATATTATTCACAACCATAAATTCATTATAAAGCTCTTCTATGAGGAGAATGAATTAATCACATCATCATCTTAAGCTCTATTTTTTTCCGTAAATAGAAATTTGTCTATTCCTTTAGTACACTATATATGTGGTTTGAAATGTAGGAATGGCTAATCCATCCATCCCTAATCAAATGAGTGCTTTCTCTAAAGCAAATTCAATCATTCGTTATAAAGGTTTCCTTCTTATAGAACAACACAACAGGAGTTGGCTAATTAGGCCAGAAAACAGCCCCTTACTCCTGTTACCTTTTAGAACAGATATTTGTTCTTTAGTCGAAGCTAAACAATTATTAGACGATCGACTTTCTGAAAAATCAACAATTCCAAAAGCTGCTTAGTAAATTATAAAAGAGTAAGAATTATTCCAGAGACTGATCGTGCCAAACTTTTAAAATTTGCTGAGCCATCGGCAATGCATGGACTGACCCTCCGCCAGGTGTATTTTGAGCAAAAGCAACAACTACTATCTCACTTGATTCATAAGGTGCAAAGCAAGCGAACCAAGCGTGGTCAGAACCACCCGTACTATCTTCTGCTGTTCCAGTTTTACCAGCAGCCGGAGGTAAGGTCGGCAAATTCCATTTCAGATTTCTACCTGTACCTGAATCAACTACTTTCTTTAATCCTCGCCGAATTGTCTCCAATGTACTAGGTTTAATATCCACTTTTTTTCTATATTTCGAAGAGAGCCAATCAATACCTCCATCAACAAAATGAGGCGTAATTAAGTATCCACCATTTGCAAAAACAGAATAAGCCCGTGCTAGTTGCAAAGGTGTCACTTGAACTACAGCCTGACCAATAGATGCACTAGCAATATCTTCTGGTATCCAAGGCGTTGTTCCAGGTCTGCCCCATCCTCTTCCAGCAGCAGCCCACTCTTTAGTGCCTACAAAACCTCTACTTTCCTCAAGTGAGGTCTCTACTCCTGTTCTATTATTAAAGCCAAGTTTGATTGCAGAATCATACAATTGTTCAATTCCTACTGCCGCTCCAATCTGATAAAAAAAAGTATTACTAGAAACTCTAAACGCATCCTCAAAACCAATTTTACCCCAACCTTTTCGATTATGTTCTGGGAAACAATGAGATCCATACTTAATACAAGATGCCGTTTCTAAGCGAACATTTGGTTTAAATTTTCCACTCTCCATCCCAGCCATCCCAGTAACAATTTTCCAGGTACTTCCTGGATCATATGCATTTAAGGCTCGACTTAATAATGGTCTTTTTGATGACAAAAATATTTCCTCAAATTCTTTTTGAGTTCTTATTGGTTTTGTAAAAAAATTAGGGTCAAAGCCAGGTTGACTAGCCATGGCTTTAATAGCTCCCGTATTTGGTTCTAAAACAACTATTGCCCCAGCAGACTTATCCTCAAGTGCTTTCTCTGCAGCCTTTTGTAAATTAAAATCCAACGTTAATTCTAAATCATTTCCAGCAAGTGGCGGTTGGTAGCCAATGCTACGTTGAATATTTCCAGCTGCATCAACTTCCAACATTTCTCCTCCCCACTTACCACGTAAATGTCTTTCATATACAGCTTCTAATCCACTTCTTCCAATAACATCTTTTATTTTATAACCTTGGCTAGAAAGTTTTTTAAACTCGTCAACTGTAATTAATTGGGTATAACCAATAACGTGCGAGGCAAAATCATCATTAGGATAGTAACGAATAAGTTCAGTATTAACTTGAAATCCGGGAAAGATTGATTCTTGTTCTTTAAATTGCAAAACTTGTGTATCAGTTAAGCTAGCTAATAACACAATGCTAAAGTCATTATTTGAAATGCCTTTCTGATAAGATAAATTCAGCGCATCTGGATTAACTTTTAGTAAGACTGAAAGCCTTTTTATAAGTCCTGGTAATTCTTTCTTACCGATTAAATGAGGTTGTGCAATTAAAGTAAACCTTAACTTATTGTCAGCCAACAACTTCCCCTTTTCTGTTAAAATTCTACCTCTAATTGGGGGATTAGCGACTAAACGAATACGATTTTCCTCAGAAAGAGTTCGATAGAATGAACCTTTAATTATTTGCAACCAAAACAATCTACCAATGATAGATGAAAAAAAGATAAGAACAATTATGGTCAATATATTACCTTGATTCGATGACATATTACCCTGTTTATTCCTATTAATCACTTTATATAGTCTGACAAATAAGCTAATAGTTTTGAATAAATCAATCGCCTAAATGTATCTTCAATTCGTTCATCCTAGATTCGATTCTATTTAGAATAATAGCCAGCTCAGGATCACTAAAAGTCGCCTCACCATTAGTAGCTTTAGGCGTGACTGATACTTCAACTTCTATAACAGGATTTCCTAAGCCTGGGATAATTTGATCAAGTTGCATTCTTACTAATTGCGCATCTTCTATACCTTCTTCTTTTAAGATTCCAATAGAAGTGTCTGCAGACATTAGGCCGTGAAGTATTTTATCGACATGTCCTTTTTTAGCTCGATTCACAATTGCAATCCCTACTGGTAGTGCAGTATCCATCAAAGCAAGATGGCAGATTGAAAATAGATTTTTAGCCATAAAGCCTATATTAATTCAATTGAGTAACATTTGTAGAGGAGAAATATGGTGTGCAACTATTACTAGAAAAACCTAATGACCAACCGACAAAAACACCCAAAGAGCATGCTGCTACAAATGGAATAAGAGCTTTTTGTGTGGTCTCCAAAGATAGCCATTCTTTCCATTCACGGAAAAAACGCTCCCTAGCAAAACGTTGCTTTTCCTGCACCTCAAGGTTCCATCGCTTTCTAAAGGACTTTGCAACCCACCTCTCAAAAGCACGCTTTTTCGTGACAGCCATTTTACGTTCTATCTCAAGTAATTGACCAGCATTTAAATCAGGATGGAAGGTACTTATCAACTCAAGACTTTTTAAAAACATTTCTATAGATGCATCTTTAATGTTCCGTTCATCTTCTTCTAAATAATTCCAATCAATTTCTGGATAAAAACGGGTACGGTTCTGAGCAATTTGCTCTTCACTAATCTGGCCAGGCTCTCTTAACCATCGATCCATATTGCTATCTAATCTACGCCAATAAAGAAACGGATTCAGAAAAACTGTTTTTCCTGATATTTTGATGCTGTCATACTGAAGTCTACGATCAACACCTAATTCAGACTGATTAGCGACTGTCAATGCCATGTATAAGAAGTTAATTCAAAATAGCTATTATTCATCTTTTTACCAGTCTAAAAACAATAAATACTACGCAAAATTATCAAAAGAATTAGTTTAATTACTCTATACTAGTAGTTTCTATCAAGTATAGAGGGTAAAAAGACATTTGTATCAATGGTTTATATGTTTAATAATACCAAGTGGAACTGACGTAAAACGGGTTTTAGGCACCATTATTTAAATTGATTCCTTACCTGCTGGACAGAGTCTTGATCTCCAAGATCAAATACTAGTCTCCAATCAGTACAAACACCTTTTAGGTTATCTAGCTCCCATTTTATAATTGCTTGATTGGAATATGCTTTCGCATGCCTCGGGTACCTCCTAATTGCTGTGATGTGACAGTAATTTCTACATAATTTCTTTCTAACTTTCTCTACAAAAATCCACGATTGTTATCTGCATACCGTCGATTAATCTTTATTTCCTTGTCATTCTGTCACTTCATATTTGGACAAACATCACTATGAAGCATGCTTATAAGTATAACTACTATTTGGTAGATATCTTATTCCCACTCTATAATTCAGCAAAAAACAAGCAAGTGGTAGACAGGCATCTCAAGGAAAGTTTTCTCACGTATAACCTACATATAATCTCTTTTATCTCAACAAAAGTCAATTACGATAAAGATATTCCTTCACTCCTTCAGTAACTATAATCTTCGCATTTAGACGAATATTAGTTTTTAAGTTGTCATCTTTAATGCTATTAGCAATTAAAATTTCGCCATCATCATTAACACTAATTAGATGCTTATCAAAAGTGCTTCGTAAAGAGGAGGGAGTAAAATCCCATTCTCTACATCTAATCTTTCCTCATCAGTTGATAGTCGCCATAGAACCATATGACTTGCAATCAAAATCTCCTGTGACAGCACATCTATCATTGAATTTTCTAACAAGTTCTTGCCTATAATATCCTTGCCCAACTCTACTAATTACTAAACCTTGTCTTTCAGTTTTATCAGGTTTCAGATGTGGTTTAGTAATTGAAACAGGTTCCACTTCCCTAACTAATTCTGCGTTTACCGATTGAAGTCTAAATTGAATTGCTCTTCTATTCTTCCCTTCCCTATCAGGAACTTGAATATGCTAATAATCAATAAAATTAAGTTCTGCTTTTAATGCAATAAAAGTTTTTTTTCGTTTCCTGAAATAAAAATATTTGTTTATCATTTTATCTATATTATTTGATTACTTTATCACCTCCTTTAAACTCCATATAACTTATTTGCCCTTCATCTGTGTATAGAAGATAGTTATTATTTTCAATCCAACCATCAACATATCCATGCCCTTCTCCACGCTTAGAAGTGATTATAAAATATAAGGATATTTCTGAGGAGTAGAAATTCCTCCTTGCCTATATCCCCCATAAAAATCATGTAAGTCTCTTCTCTTATATTCTCTAACTAATTATAACTCTAATGATGACATTTTCAGATATTAAATATCATTTATTCCCACTCAATAGTTCCTACCATGTATAGGGTGTAGGAACGCAGTCATAGAAAGGATTTATTTCTTTAGTAATAGCACGGTGAAGTGCTTTCTGGCAGCATTCCAATCAATAGTCATAACAACCTCAGGAATGAAAAAGTAATCGCTCAATGATCAAAGTGAGAACAACGCCTTTAAAAAATACAAACCAAAGCAATCCATAATCAGACAAACCAAGTTTCTCTTGGTACCAAGCAATAAATTTTTTGTGCTGTTCAATTAACTGCATACGTTTTTACCAGTCTGGATAAGAGAAGTCCTCTTCATTAAGGATATAGAAATCGCCCTTGGCAAGTCGATGCTCCCATTCAAGAAATGAACTTTGGCAATTAGGACTCGGAGGTTCTCTATACCCTTTCAACTTCTTCCAGCGTATGTACAGAGCACCTAAGTGCCAACTCTGTGCAAATGACGTTGCACAATGTCTCAACAAGTTTTCTTCCTTCTTATTGAACTTTGCCGAATCCAATAATTCTTCTCTCCAATTGATTTCATTCATTGCTTTGCCTCTTTTTCAATCGTTTGTATTCCTCATGAAGAGAACCAAGTTTCATTGCATCTAAAAAACCTCTTGGTCCCTCCATTAGCAATTTCACGTCATCAGGTTTGTGTGCCTTCATGTCTAAGAACTCTTCTTGCCATGAGTTGTCTTGCCAATCAGTACTCACGCTTTCTCCCCATACTTCTTGAACTCATCTAAGTCGCTTGTGACGATGCTCTTGTAATCATCAGGGAACCGTTCCTTCATTATCTCTGGGATTACCATGCAATCTGGATAGGGATTATGCAAATAAAAAATAACTTCCTTCTCTTTCTTCAGGACAATGTAATTAGATAATCCCCCTACATTTTTATTTTTTCTAGTCATGCTGCTACCTCCCTTTGAACAATCATCTGTACTGTAGATTTCTTCATGCCCAATGACTTGGCAATAGAACCATACCCAAGTCCTTGTTTTCGCTTATCCATAATTTCTTCAATCTGGAATTTGTCGTGCTGACGCTTTCTTCCAAACTTCACTCCTCTACTTTTTGCAACTGCTCTTCCTTCTGAAGTTCTATGTTTGATGCTCCTTAGTTCGCACTCTGCGGCATATCCCATCACTCCAACAATCAATCTCACAATCAGGATCAAGTAATTCATAGAACTAATCAAAGGTCACCAAAGGTTCTTATGGAGATTTGATCATCAATTTATTTTGCTTCAAAATCACCATTTATCTTATTGAACATGACAAAAGACACTTGGCAGGAGTAGAAAAGATAAGGACACTCCTCACATAATTGTCCAATAGAGCGCTGCTAGTTAAGGGCGCTCTTTTTTTGTCTGACTTTTTTGGGACTAAAACTGTCACATGTGACAGTTTTGGGTGT
>QCLI01000027.1 GCA_003214695.1 Prochlorococcus sp. AG-412-P08 | reverse complement strand
GAAGCTCAGATTATTGGAGGTCTTGTTCCAAATCTGATTGCTTTTGGATTGTTCCTTGGATTAATTGTTACTTTGCTTTAACCGGAAAAATGGCTGAGATGTTTCGCTGAAAAAAGAAGAAATAGTTGCTATCAATTAAATGAATTGCTTTCCAACTTCTAAATAAACTCAAATCATGCCCATCAACAAACCTATTCCTCACTCTGTTATGCGCTTTTGGCAAAAATTCTTTAGAGACCTTAAAGCGAGATTAAATAAAACAGACTAAGACTGCATGAAGACTTGAGCTAGTTTAGCTAGAAAGGGAACATGAAACGCTTATCAATTGCCTGTCTTATGGCAATAACATTTTTTTTCGCTCCAGTTGCAGCAGTTGCATCCTCTTCAGATTTATCACCAGCTGTTTCAGAAGTAAGTAAGAATTTCTCAGAGAAGTTCTGTACGTCTGTTGGGAATGGACTTACTCCTGAAAAAGCTGGAGAGAGTGCTGCTGCTCAACTATCAAAAGGCTTATTGTTCTCTCCTGTTATGAAAGAAATAATGTCTGCTCCAAAAGAAGATTTAGCTGCATCTTTATCAAATAATATTTTTGATGGATGTGGAAACGACCTTGGAGGTACTAAAGAAGAACTTGATGATTATCTGGTTCAATTAGCAAATAAAGTTCCAAGTAAATCCTCTGGCGGTTTGCAGCTTCCTCCGACTAGACAGAAATTATCTAAATAAAAAAGCCGCCTATTCAAGAGCGACCTTTCATTAGATTTTGAACAATTCTTTTGTCAGAAGAGTCTGAAGAGATGGGCTCCTGACCCAACGAATGACAAAGAAATGTGCCATGGTTAATTTAACTGATATAAATTAATGTCATTCGGAGATGAGTCGCCCTTCATTCTTCTTGCTCGTATCGAAGTTAAGCCAGGTAAAGTTGAGGAATATTTAGAATTGGCCGCTAAAACCGATGCTGCTGTGGAGGCATCAGAACCAGGAATGTTGCACCATACTTTTGATCAAGATCCAGAGAATCAACTTTGTTTTGTTTGGTCCGAAGTTTATAAGAACGACGATGCTTTTCTTGCTCATTTAGCAAATCCATCTGTAAGAGAATATTTACAAGGTCATGCAGAACTTGGCGATAATTTCACTATTGAAGTTTATGGAACTGTTGGAGACAAATGTAAAGCAGCTATGGAGGCAACTGGATTGCCTTTGAAAATATTTGAAAGCAGGTGTGGTTTTAGCAGGGTTTAATAACTACTAAACATTAGCTACGACATTTCTTTCTTTGAAATCAATTGGCTTTCATGATTTTTTCGAATAATCGTTTTCTGTAAGAAGAGCTGTATCTACTTAATGACTGTTTCTCATCCCATACATGAGGCCGTTAAACTTTGGCCGAGAAGAAACTTTCTTTTCTCTAGTGGAGCTTGTATTTACTGGATAAGGATTTCCCTAATGCTGATTCAACCCTGCACACTTACTTAATAGAGCCTATTCGGAATAAATTAGGTCCTATCAAAGCTGCAGTATGAAGACCTGACCTAGATCAGGTATAACTAGCTGGTATTGATAAAGCTTTATGCGCCGTTTTTTACTTCTTGCACTAACAGCTGGAATTACCATCCCAATAGTTGCTTGTAGTCCAAAGAAGCAAACATCCCTTGAACCTTTGGTTGTAGAAACTCTTATTAGTGCAACTGAATCGTGGAATGGAGATTCTTTTAAGTATCCAAAAGGACAAGCAAAAATGACACTCGAAAAAATAACTGCTCAGCCTGGTTTTAAAACACCTCTTCATTTACATCCGCAGCCTGGAATTATTTATCTACAAAGAGGAAGTCTTTATTGTGAGACTAGTGACGGAAAATCCCTGAAAGTATTGGCTGGTGAAAGCTTCGCTTCATCCCAAGACACTGTTCATTACTGTCAAAATAATGGTGATGAAGAGATGGTGGCTTTTGTTGCCTCAGCAGGTATTAAAGGCAAAAAAACAACTGTTCCTAGGGACTAAATCAAACGTTTATTGCTTGAACAAAGAAGGTTGACAACCGATTGATGAGCAGAGGGTTGGACTAGTGCCAGCCCTTTTTCGTGGATCAGCTAGAAAGGGGATATGAAACGCTTATTAATTGCATTTCTGAAGATCTATGAAAGAGGTATGCAATCTGGCGACTTTTATGAAGAGCCAATCGGTGAAGATTTTGTTTATCCAGATTGGTAATGAACTATCAGCTTTTACTTGAATGTCATGCTCAAGGAACGGAAATTACGAAGCAAGGAGCAGAGTTGTTAGACCTAGAGCTTTACTCGCAAATGGGAAGCATCAAAGTTCTCGAACCCAGGTTTTTTTGAAATTGCTCTGGACCATATTTATAAGACTTCTCTTGTTTGCAAAGGGTAGTACCTGGATTACTTATCTAGCTGCTGTATTGGATTAGTTATCACCAATTACAATGGGTAATGAAGCAAGAGGTGCGCAAGTCTTTAATGAGTTACTAAAGAATGGTTGTTTAGCAACTGATTAGGCAAGATGGGTTGATTAATGCTTATTGATTAATGACTGACAAGTGCAAAGAGACGTGGCAAACAACAGATGTGCAAGTCGATAAAATAATTCTTCCTGCTATGCAGGTGATAGCACAGCAATGTGCTGGCTATATCAACGAACTTCAATGACTTCCTTAATTTATTGCTGTAATGCTTAGGGATGTTGCAGATGCATTTGAGAACCCTGCGCCCGAAGGCGATAGCGATTGTTCTTGTTGTTAAAAATGTCTTTACGCCAACGCCAAGAAGTTAAAGCGGTATGAGAAAGCCTAAGTTCAAGTGGTTTGTTACCTTCTATGTAATCATCCCTCTTTTTTTGATAATTACTGTTTACGGATACTTAACTCTTAAATGAAGAAAGTGGCATGATGTGTTTATGAGAACGAAACAGATCTATGGGTGAGGCTAAAAGGAGAAAAGAACAAGGATTGGCTCCTAAGGGTCCAAAGGAAACAGGATCAAAAGCAAAGACAGACACTCCAAATGTCTTTGCTAAATATCAGATTTTGCCTTACATCCTGGTGGGATTTTTTGTTGCTTATCTGCTTTACGATTTAATTAAGTACTATGTCTGATAATGAAACGCTTGAAGGTTAAATAAATGGAGAGCACAGTTAATGCTTTTCTAAGTCCATGGCATTTAGGGTTTGATGCACTGGTATTGCTTAGCTTCCTTTCGTATGTGATCTACGTAAGGAGGAAGAACAATGCTTCCTAAGCCAATTGATAATAACTTAGAAAAACTATCCTTGGGATTTAGCTATATGAGTGGTAGGAGTGAATTTATTTTTTGACAAATGACACGAAAAGAATTTATGGATCAGTTCTTTGATTTGTGCAAAGAAGCTCAAGAAGAAATCCCACCGCAAGTAATTGCAGAGATTCTCCGAGATTATGCAGAGAGGTTAGATGGCTGAACAATTTTCACCTAAGGATCCTTATGAAGTTCAAGCTGCCTGGGAGACTGTAATGACTGCAGTTGATGAAATCAGAGCAGAACAAAAATGGCCTGATGATTACATTGCAAAAACGCTTAAGGGAATTGCTGACAGTCTTGAAGAGAAAACTTGCTGCGAAGATCAATAAAAACGCCGCCCGTTTTAGAGGGGCCCTTTAATTGATCCAAAAATCGGCTGTCAATCAAATTATTTTGGGCCTATGAAATACTTACTCCTTCCATATTTGCTGCAATTTCTCTACCTAACTATTTGCCACCATTGCAAAAGCGAACTGCAGCAGAGGCACTTTTCCCACTTTCCCTAACTTCTTCAACGCAGTTAGTAAAGATCTTTGCTTCTTGCTTTACTGAGCAGAAACTTAAAGCTATCGCAGCAAGAGATAACGCAGAGATAACGCTAGTCCCTAATTGGATAACTCCATAGGCAAGCATTGCCCCTTTCTTGCTGCCGCAATGCTTCTTTTCATTGTTGTTTTCTTCTGTCATTGAACTTTGTAGCTAATTATCAGAATCCTATGGAATATTTCCGTGTACCGTGAGTGGATGGAGCAGGGAAAACCGTAAAGTACAAAAAGTTGGACATAATGAAGATAAAGGTAATTTCAAGATTTATGGAAACAATTTTCCCAATGCTTTTATTTGTAGGTTCAACTCTTTATTTAGTGTGGATGTTCCAAAAGTTTTTCAAGAAGAAGGATTCCTAACTGCCTGATGGGTTGAGCTAAAGCAGCATTAATACTCTCTATGCATCGTTACCTTCGGAGAAGTAAATATGGAAGAAGCATTTTTTTGAGGCTTGATTATGTCGTTATCTTCTGAGGCGGTTGAAAATGCTGCTCGAAGTGTTCTGAAACAACTTTCTGAAAAACTAAATTTCTCCAAGCAACAAAGAAATGATGAGTCAATGGAGTGCTTGCAGTTTGGTATTTGCACTGTTCCTATCCGCACTCACTTATAAAGAGTGATTCGTTAAGAGGAGTTACTTGTCTAAAAGATGAATAAAAAACCGCCCATTAATAGAGAGTTGCTGGGAGCTATATCGTTTGATTAAGCAACTTTTTCTTCCTCATCAGTGATTACTGCAATCAGTTCTGGACTGAAAGAAGACAATGCAGTGTCCTCATCTTCCTTTGCTGAAACTTCAATTGGTGATGCTTCAATTGTTCTAGATGCTTCAATTGACTGAACTGGTTGAACAATCTTTACTAGCTGATCATCAGATTCTTTTAACTCAGTAGGCCTTGCCTCGCCTGATTCAGTAGAGAAGGAATGCTGTGCTAGAACTCCTATTAGAGTTTTTATAGATACGAAAAGCATCTTGCAATTATTAAGCAAGTTCTTGAGTTCTTCTTTAATGAACTGCTGGGAATCTTCTTTAATTAAGTAAGTTGTGACCATCCATCCTGTCAGACCAATAAAGAATAGATAAAAAGATACCTTGAACAGAGTGAACATCATTAAGTAGATACATTCCCCCTATATATATCTATTTATTTTAGACATTGCAAGGAAGAGCTTATTGCTTAGGTGTTGGAAACTTTTTCCTTTCTTTGTTCTTCTTCTAATTGACCATATTTAAGGATTGGGACTAGACCAAGCCTCTGAAAATCAAAGCTCAAACATGATCTGATCAGAATATTTAGAAGACATAGCAGAACAGTTATTTTCATTAGAGCTTTTAAAGCTGTTTTTCATACACTTTAAGCTTAGAGATTTTCTGCAATTCTCGATTCACAACCGATTCATCATGGGCTATTTAGGTGTATTCTTATTACCTTTAGATTCCTGCCTAGATCTTTCTGTGTGGCTTGAGTGACTCTTTGTTCCCTCAGATTTTCCCCGTTTCCTAGCGGCTAAAGATGGGAATGCTCCTAGAGCTATTTCTAAAATCCAAACAAAAGGTCCCTTTACTGCTGTGCCAATTTGTCTGCTAATGATGCCTTCCTCAGAGGAAAAATATAGTTGAAATATCTATATCTTTCTCAGCGTAAGAAGGATTTAGCTGCTGAGTTATTTGTTTGTCCGGAACTGTTTAAGTGAGTGTATCTCTTTAATTCTCATAGCTTCCTTAACATTATTATCTCTATTAAACCTAGTGAATCCCATCGGATCACCTTGCGCCCTGAAGCAAGTTAGCCAATATTCTTGTTGATGCCGGATGTCGACGAGTCACATTTAGCTGAAATGTCACAAGACTGAGATCCATCTTGGCCCTATTGAAGTAACGATCCTGTTCTCTGGTATTGGTAAAGAAAGAGTTATAAGAACCACTCATTGTCCACACCGAAACCAGCGAACTCATATGATTTATCCTTATTTATTGAGGTGTTCGAAAGGTGTTATTTCTTTAGCATAAGTGGCGCATGTCCCCGCCTGTGCTCACTAATGTAACGCTATCTATAGCGTTTGTACCTATGCCAATTAATTAGGTACAAAGTCGGATATGCGTAACATTTTGAGTAGGTAAATTTGGTGCCCTCACAAAATATCCATGACAGAACAAGATGTAGAAATGGCTATGGAAAGCTTATTTGTTGGAGCATCGCGAGTGAGAGCTGAGAAGTACGCAAGAAAGCTCCCCAGAGGCGTTCACAGACAGTTCAGTTCCAGAGTTGCAGCGGAATTGTGGAGTCACGAGAAGCGGCAGCTTAAGGTGTCTTAATTAGTCAAAGCTTAGGGACTTTGTCGCTTTTTACATGGAGTCTTCCATCATTGATTTTGTACCCATTCTGTATGAGCCTTGCCCTGAACTGGTGCTGTGTGATCAATTATTGAGCTTGCTTATTAGTCTTTAAGTTTGTAAGACCTAAGAGCTCTTTTGACATAGCTGTGTATGAAGCGATAACGCATAGCTTTCCTCTTTTCCTTAAGCCGACTCAATATTTTCATAACCTCAAAGAGCTCTTAAAAATGTCCCTAGTACCAATTGTTATCTTTGATAAATATTCGTGTAAAAAGTGGCATTGCTAAAGCAAGATTACTTTGTTTTGCAAGCCGATAGACAATACTTCTTTCCATCTACTCATGATACAAACTTCAGGGAGGACGAGCAATACACGCTTGTTCCTTTTATTTGGATTATTCCACCAACAAGATAATTGCAGTTGAACTTGTTCTATAAGAACCCAACGTTCCTCTATATCACTATTCAATTGAGAATTTCTTTAAAGAATTAGTCATATCCTTCAAGGTTTTGTCAAAAGGGATAGCTTTCCAATCATAAAGTGAAATAGTTTCTGATATATCCGCTCCATAGCAACCTCTTTTAATCATATTGGCAGTGCTTTTCATGTTTTTATTGAATATTGCTAAAAAATTTATCACTTGATTTGGAATTAAACGCTTGGGAGATTTCTCGAACCCAAGCTCTCTCAATATCTTTGAGATTTCTAGAAATGGGATACCTTCTTGAGAAGTAGCTATTATTCTTTTATGATCACTTTCTTGATTTTTTAATGATTGTACATGTAATTTCGCTACATCTCTGACATCAACAACTGTAAAGTAGATTTCTGGTAGAGCTGGGAATTTACCGGCAATCATTTTTGTAATCAAACTTGCTGAAATTCCTTCTATATCGTTACTAAGCAATGGCCCAAAGACCATCCCTGGGTGAATGGTAGTCATTCTAAATGACTCATCAGATTGATTTTTAATAAAATCCCAGGCTGCTTTTTCAGCTATGGTTTTGCTTTTTATATAAGCCCCAACATTTTGTGAGATATCAGTCCAATCATTGTGAGTGCAAGTTCTTTTTTTATGACCATAAGCCATTGCACCCATAGAAGAAGTTAGAACTACTTTTTTAATCTTAGATTTTTGCGCAGCTTTTAATGCTCTTAATGTTCCTTCTAATGCGGGCCGAATCAGTTGCTTTTCATCTTTTGGCTCCTCTATAAAACATGGAGAGGCAATATGAAGAAGATAATCACAATCAGAAGCAGCAGCGTCCCAGCCTTCATCATCTAGAAGATTCAGTTTGCAAAATTCAAGTTTCTCATTCTCAACTTCAGCACATAAAGATTTCCTTACTTCATCTTCTCGTTTCAGATTCCTGAGAGATCCTTTTACCTTATATCCCTTTTCTAGTAATTCTGAAATGCAATGCAGAGCAATATATCCGGATGCACCAGTTACTAAAACTTTCTCTTGATTGATTTCCATTTCGTTATCGTATCAATAAAAAAAGACACCCTGATCTTTTTATGAACTTCGCTGATAACTGGACCAGAGTTTTTGTTGTGATTACTTTCTTAGGGTTTGGAGAAGCTCGAATCATTGGAGGAATAGCTCCAAACCTAATTGCCTTTTGTGTATTTATTGGAGCAATTGGATACTTTGCATTTACAGGAAAAATGGCTGAAATGCTTGGTATGAAAAAATCTCTAAATCAGAGTAATCTTCAAGTTATTGATCTGCAGAGGATTGGATTAATGCCAGCCATTTCTTCCTTGATCGGCTAGAAAGGGAAAGGTTTTTGATTGAGAAAAGTAAGATGTCAGAAGAAAAAGATCAAAAAGGCTTCCTCAAAAAATTTGGCAAATGGGCCCCAATTATAGGCGGAGCTTGGATTATCTTGAACATTGTGCTCCCTTTAGCCTTATTGCGTGTTCCTGCTGTTCAGAAACTCTTGGTAGCAATAGGAGATAAGCTTCCTTTTGATATTCCAGGGATTGGATAGAAATGAGCACAGAACTTATTTGCTATTCCTTGCTTGGTATTGCAGCACTGTTTCTAAATGCTGGACTTTCCTCTCAGGCTCTTCCAATCTTTTGGTTGCTTCTGCCATTAGTAATCAAAATCTGTTTCGACACTATCCAAAGGATCCGTATTAAGAACAGCTAGAAAGCTAAAAGAGAAAAATGGACTAATGCAATTTTAAGAACATTAGACGTTATTCCTAATTTCGCTTGGGTAGATAAGTTGCATTTTTAGCACCTATGAGAGTTCCGAAACTTTCTGGCAACTCCTTATTTGATTCGTTATCTTTTAAAAAATTAACCTCACTTTTCTGAACTATGACTAAAGAGGTCTACGAGGCAGTTTTTGAAGCATCAAAGAATGGGGAGCTTTGGGCTATAAACAGAGCTCATTAGTAATTACATTTGGCTATTAATTATTTTCTGAGTTAGGACCTAACGGAAAACATCAATTCAAATACTTCATCATTAAAAATGCTAATAAGACTCTTTGTTGGCAGTAGTTTTATTCTAATTAATACGTATGGCTTAGGAACAAATGCAGATGCTAGGCATGCAATTACTGAATACACTGTCATTAGTTAGAAGAGGAATCCTTATGGACATCACCTTGGATAAAAGCATGGATGCAAAGGAAAGAGAAGCTATTGACGACTATTTTGAATGCACGTCTTTCTGTTCAATTGACGAGAGCTTGAGTGATTGCCAAATAATCTGCATGGAAAGATTCCTTCAAGGAAATTATTTTTAAGGCTGACATAAGCTCAGTCTTTTCTTTTAGATCAGTAACCAAAAAAAGGGCTTGCTAAAGCCCTTTTTTCGTCCTTAGTGATCCACATTAGCTAAAATTAGAAAGCTTTATGCCGTTACTGTTTTTTCTTCAGCTGGGGTCAATGCTTTGAGTTCTTCTTGAAGTTCATTCTCACGTTCATCAAGGATTTTGATACGTGATTGATAGTTAGCCTCAAGACGCTTGCGTGATTCGACTAGGTTGTCGAGTTCCTCTTGATTTTGCTTTTGCTTGAGCTCCTCTAGTTGACTATCAGAGACGACATAAACAGTCCGATGAGGAGTAAAGAAGGAATCAGAAAAGAAGCTATCAAAGAGTGACGTATACATGGTGGCCTTTGCGAAGTACATAACTACTTTGCATCGAGTTGTTCGAATCAAGAAGGATGTAAACCGAAGATTTCTATTCGGTCTCTACTACTCAGATCGGTTGATACTACTGAAATATTGGGTTTACCGAAAGTCGAAGCCCCGCTCAACTGGTGAAGTACTACTTATCTAAACCACCGGCATTGGTCTGCATAACGTTGATAGATTTGTGCATATCCTTTTGAGACGAGTTGCTTTTGAATATTCATTCGACCTTTAGATAGCTCCGCAATTGTGCGCCCATAACGATCTTTGGTTATTCGACGAATCGAAACTTGTTCGCCCGCTATTAACTTATTCAGATAATCTCTAGCTGCTTTTGCTGGTACAGGATCAGCTCTTGAACCACGTAGTTCAGGTGTGTCGATACAAGCTAATCGTATTTTTTCACCTTTCGTTGTTGTGCAAGTGTCACCGTCATAACAGTTTTTAATCATTACGAGAGTACTTCTGTTGGAGTAATAATTGATCCCAGCGATGACGATTAAGCTCCAAGCCCGACCTTGAACAAATCTGTTGAGCAGCCGAAACAACCTTTAATTATTAATCTTTCCTTTGTTCATGTATCTAATGGTCCTGGATATAACTTTTCAAAATATTTAATCACTGTGACCCTGATATCAAGTCTGAGCAGAGCCTTATGAGAACCACATTCCACCATTCTTACTTGCTTCTAAAAAGTTCTTTCTTTGATCCTGATGTTTCTCAACAAGTTCTTTGGATTTTACTAAATCAGTTGTTTCACTTTTGATAGTTTCAACTGTCTCAGGCCATAGAATTGAAATCCATGATCTTGCCCTTGCTCTAGCGTATGCAACCATGTCTCAATAGAGAGATTGATTAGTAGATAGGTGCAGCTATTTAGCATATACCTAATTTCCTTATAGCTTTGAATCAGCAAACAGCAATCAGTGAAGTCTTGAGATGAACACGTCGCTGAGTGGGGCGAGCTTATGAAGGGAGATGAATGCCAGTCTTTGTAGATTAACAAGCTTAATCCTTAGCAGCTAAAATCTAAGGAAAGAAAAAGGGGCATTAATTAGGCTGTTTTTTTGTAAATAGCCACTGCTAGGCAGCATAAATACTTAAGTGATCTTCCTCATTCATTTTCTGAGTAATAGAAGTAGAAAGGAGAAAGAGTATTTGGATTGTTAACTATGTCAAACCGTTTAGTTCAAAACTTCAAGGAATCACTTTACCTAAGTAATCTACTTGCTAAAAAGAAGCCAACATATGATGACGATGTAACTGAGTGTATGCAATTTGGTATCTGCTCAGTGCGTCCTAAACCCTTAAAGGAAATTCCTTATTATTATCATTTTTAATTGGCCCTTCAGAAAGACTTACTAGCACTACAAGCTATGAGAAATATGTAAAGCGGGAATTGGTAGCAGATGTTTATATTCATTGAGGCTCTAAAAAATAAATACTCTTGCTCATTTTGCTAATGAAAAGGGAACCTTTAGATAGGGGGACGACTTAGTGGGAATTAGTTCTTATATTTTTCTCAGATTTTCAAAGGAACGAAGGATCTAGAAGTGATGGTCTGTAAGAAAGAACAAAAGGACTTTGGTCGTTTTTAACTGCAGTTATCACATCTTCTCCAGTGTGCCAAATCCATTGTTGCTGAGGAGCTCTTCCATCAATATCAACGCTTGTCCCAACTGGAGGCCCAAAACGATGCCTTAAGCCTGCCAATACTTCGGTCATGTTTTTATAGTCCATCTCATAAGCAAGTAGGTTTAACCCATGCTCGTCTTCGACACGAACACGAAGTCTACTCACTGGTAAACCACTCATTTGGAAATCTCTAACTTCATAAAGCTCTTTGCTGACTCCTGCCTCTACAGCTTTTAAAGACACACCAAGATGTCTCTCGACACTTGTGAGATCCATCCCCCAAGACAAACCTTCAACACAAGCATTAGCAGGTATAGGAATCAGTTGAATAGAAAAAACAACAACAGCTAAAACAACAGATCTAAAAATTTTCTTCATTTTCTTCTCTTTAATCTTTTTAATTAAAGATAGGCAGTCCTTTTTGAAAAGAATGTCTTTTGTGTGATGTTAAACTTAAAATAATTAAAGCTTCCAATCTCGCTACCGAATTTTGTACAAACCCAGTGTCGATTAGATTAATACTACCTATTCTCTTGAGATCATTTTAGATAGAAGACCGTCCTGCTGGTATCAGTACTAAGGAAGCAACACAGAGAACACTTATAAGAGGACCTGGTGCCAAATTAAAAAGAATTGCAAGAGAAAAACCTAAAACGGATATTACAACTCCAAATATTGAAGCTCGAACCATGGCAACCCCTAAGCTTGAGGCTTGAAATAATCCCATCAAAGCTGGAGTCGAAAGTAGAGCAATTACAAGGATGACCCCAACCGCAGCCATTGAACTAACAATGACAAGAGCAGTTGTAAAGCCAAGAGCTAAGTTTAAAG
The DNA here is from genome assembly GCA_003214695.1 of Prochlorococcus sp. AG-412-P08. Classification (GTDB taxonomy): domain Bacteria; phylum Cyanobacteriota; class Cyanobacteriia; order PCC-6307; family Cyanobiaceae; genus Prochlorococcus_E. The sequence continues at coordinate 461 of QCLI01000027.1, read as the reverse complement.
AAGACACATTTATACCATTCGCATCAGCGCCTTCTGGATCTAATCCAACATAAACAAGCTTGTCGTAACCAAAAATCATCAAACAAACAAACATTAAAAATGAAATCAAGGTTCTTAATAGATCTCCCCAATTTGCAGTCAATAGATCACCAAACAACACAGCTTCTAAATCAATTCTGATGCCAAGTAAAGGTATGAGGATGATACCAAGCCCAAGTGATCCAGCAAGAATTGTATTCATAACTGCGGCATAGTTTTCGCTTCTTTTATTAGTCAGGTTTTCGGCAAGAAGCGCTCCCAATAAACCACTGATAACTCCTCCAATAGAAGCATCTAAACCAAGAGCTACTGCCAACGCTAATCCGGGTAAAACACAATGAGAAATTAGATTGACTTGTAATAGTCGTTTATGCGTAATTAATACAGTACCCATAGCTGGGCACAGTGCTCCTGAAAAGCAA
>QCLI01000026.1 GCA_003214695.1 Prochlorococcus sp. AG-412-P08 | reverse complement strand
TTGACTAATCAAGAGGGCTTAAAATCAGCAGTATTAGTTAATGAATTTGGCGAAATAGGGATAGATAATGACTTAATAGTAAAATCAGATGAAGATATTATTGAACTTACTAATGGATGCATATGTTGCACAATTAATGGAGAACTGCTTGAAGCAATAAATAAAATCTTAGACACAAACAAAGATATTGAGTACTTGATTGTTGAAACCACAGGTTTAGCTGACCCCTTACCAGTGGCAATGACAATTAATAGTGCTAGAGATCAATTAAGGTTAGATTCTATTATTACTTTAGTTGATGCAGAAAACTTTAATAATGAGACTATTTCTAGTCAAATAGCAAGGTCTCAAATAATTTATGGAGATATTGTTCTAATCAATAAATGTGACCTGGTAACTCAAGAAAAAATAGCTTCTATAGAATTAGAAATTTCCAATGTTAAAAGTAATCCAAGAATTCTAAAAAGCATTAAAGGAGAAATCCCTTTGCCCCTTTTGATAAGTGTTGGACTATTCCAATCGGATTTAATAGCTGAGAGTATTGACCATAACCATAACCATAACCATGACCATAACCATAACCATGACCATAACCATGACCATGATGAGGAAGAATCTTCTATAGAAGGATTTACTTCATTTTCATTCCAATCTAAATTTCCTTTCTCATTAAGAAAATTCCAAAATTTCTTAGATAATTATTTGCCTGATAGTGTTTATAGAGCAAAAGGATTACTTTGGTTTGAGGAAAGTGAACTAACACATATATTTCATTTATCAGGGAAAAGGTTTACAATGGACGATACAAAGAAGTATCGAAGTCAAGAGAATAAGGTTGTTCTAATTGGGAAAAAACTTGACCATACAAAATTATATGAAGAACTTGATAAATGTATATGTTATGAAACTAAAAAGTATTTGAAATAGATAAATTTATTATAGAGAAGCTAATTATTATTAATTCAAATTAACTATGAAATTAGGTTCTGCAATTCTTATCACTGAGAAATTGGAAATTGTAAAAACCTACCTGATTACATGAAGGAATGAAATCAAGCTGTTAGATTAAAGGCCACTGGTAGCTGACAATGAAGTTTTCAATTTCAGCTCAGCATTATGACCTTTTGGAATCCATTCCATTGCCACGATTCTATATAGGATTAAACAGATAGAATACTTCTCATCTTTTTTGTTACCTAGATATCTTTAGTCTAGTCAGATTTTTTCTTATCGAAAAGACAAGAGGATATGAAATTAGTACGATAATCATTATTACCTGACTTCCTTCTGTGTATAAATCCCTTTTGTCCTTGATTGCTGTATCATTTCTTTTCCTGCCAGTTCTCATAACTGGTTGTTAAATTAACTTGCAGGATCAAATAGAGCATCATGACGACGACGGTCACCATGATCATCATGGACATGATCACTAAATTGAGTAAGGGACATAAATATATTCATTTTGACAAAGCTTAGCGGCTGCCTCCTTAATTGGTTAATATCCAACGATCTATATATCGAGTAAAAAGATGGATGTCCCTTTGATGCATGTAAATTTGTTTAATGCAATCGTTGCCTTATATTTGATTGGGTATCAAATAACAATATGTAGTGATTGGAGTTGGATTCCTCTTAACGAAGAGGATTACAAACTTCCTTATCAGGAGAAATGGAATATTGTGCAAAAATGATTTCTGATATTTTCAATCAAGCAGCAACAGACTCTAGGCAAATAGAATTGTGGCGGCCAGTTCTTGGAGTGCTCATAGTTTTTATTGGAATGAATATGAGTGTAGAGATTAGAATTCAGAAGAATGACGAAGAAGATGATTAGCTAGATTAATAGGTCATTAGAAGTCGACGCTCTCCTTGTATAATCTCTTATAGTCTCTAGACGATGTTATAACTTGGGTAGTCTTTCTAAGCTCTTTTTTCTCAGTTAACGGTCCTTTCTTCGAGATGTTCATTCTTCTATTCTGCCCATTTTTGATAGTCATACTGATCAACCACGACTGAAGTACAAGGAATGTACGTAAAACAAAAGCTTGTTCTAATGTCCTTTGCTTTATTAGATTGTTTTTGTATGAGATTTGGAGGTATTAATAGGAGTCCTTTAATCTAGAAACATCCCTTCTACAGAGATAGTCTGTCTTTGCTCGCTTGAAGGGAAGTTCTCGTGATAAAGAACCATTCCACCTGTAAAAGATAAGACGACTAAAATTCCAAGAATTAAAGACTCTTTTTTCAATCTGAAACTTTCTTCAGATCATTAATATTTTAGGATCTATAAAGCCTCCTACTATCCCAATCATCATTAGGAAAGCTGTAATAACGACTAGAGCAACAGGCCAGATAAATTTAAGTTGCTGTTGATTCATAATGAGCCTTTTGTCTTAATTATGGTGCTTCTCCGATGGTTTTTCATTACTACTGAATATTAATCACGATGTTTCTATCCCTAGGACCATCTAGCTCAACCATAATTATGTCTTGGTATTTACCTAATTGAAGTTTTCCATTTTTAAAAGGCACATTTACATTAGTCCCTAATAGCAAGGCCCTTAGATGCGAGTGAGCATTCTTTGGTTCATCCTCTGGTATGTTCTCCCTAAGATGTAAATCATCATGTTTATAGCCTTGAGCTATGGGAGCCATTTCTTCTAACCATTTACCTAGATCTAATATCAGCCTTTCTTCCATCTCATTTACGATTATTCCAACGGTTGAATGTTGACTGAAAGCGCAAACAACACCTTCAAGCTGTTGAGATGTATCTAAAAAGCTTTGTATACGCTCAGTAATGGGGTGGCAACTAAAAGAGCAAGTTGATTGAACTTTAATAGTCTCAGTAAACATTGTTGTGGAGAAATTAAAATAAAAGAAGTGGTTGCGTTCTCGTTTTATTTTGCTGATATTTCAGAGATATGGTGGTAATTGGATATGAATTTGAACAATAACTCCTGGGATGGGAAAGAAAGAGTTGCTCTTAGAAGTGATGGACATGATTTTAAGAATCTCTAAATGCTTTTCATAACCTGGGCAATTGAATTTTTATGGTTGTAAAATTGCCTTTAACTAAGATATTCTAATCTCATTATTTATGAGTTCATTTTGACCATGAGGTGCAACTTTGGACTTAATTCAAAGAATTTAATCTATACACAGAATTCATTAAGGCGCATCTAATGACTGAAAAGTGGACTCCATCAAAAGAGCAAAGTCAGGGCCTCGTTAATCGTACGGTTGATTTCTTTTTAGATTAACTCAATGAATTACAGGAGGAGCTGGATTCTCCTGATGAATATATTTTCAGTTTGCTTGGAGCAATAAGAGATAGATGGTCGTCAGAAAGCTGCCATGGAAAAATGAGAGAGCTTAAGAAAGCTAACCCAGAGGTATTTTGATTTTCTTTGAGTATTAATAACGAGGCGCCAAAATAATAGAAGCGTTTATATGAAATTGGAAACATGAGGACGGTTTGTTCTTACAGGCCGTTTTTTTTTGTGCAAAGACAGCTTTTATACGACTCCTAATTTCATGGCACTCTTAACTCGTCTCACGATTGCATCATCAATTTCATTATCTGTTTGAAGAGCTAGCCACTCCAAAGCAGAAACGATCCATGCTTTCATTTGCTTTTTGAAAAATTTTTTTAGAATTAAGAATAATACTGGTTTGAATATTAGAAATAAGAAGCTTGTCATTGCCTACACTTTGTTAGAGATAGAGTAGGTGAAAATAAAAAAAGCTGCCCATTTAGAGCGACTTTGTTATTTGTCCGAAGATCGGTACAACTAAAACTATTCTTAACTGTAATTTCAATATTAGAAAATTGATCAGACTTGGGAACTAGCTTGGAGCGAAGCTCCGTTTATGAGTTGACTTGAATTTTTTGGGAAGCCAGTGAATCATTCTTGAAATAAACCAGTTGCGAAATGACTTCCTTAAGGTGCACTTCATGTTTTCTAATAATTACTAATGGATGTAGGTCATAAGTTTTTTTTGAGTAATGAGAAAACCTTGGTAATCTTTGATAAAAGGTTTTATCTCTTTCTCTATAGAGTTTGCTTGACCTATGTCATCAATTAACAAAGACAGTGATCCTTTAGATGATTTTACAGAAGAACAATTGGCGAATTTGGATAAATCAATTAATACTCTTGATCAAGAAGAGAAAAGATGGATTCAAGAACAGAGAGAAGCAGTAGCAAGAAGATTTTCAAAAACACCATTCCGACGATTAAGAAAATCGCCTCTCGAAATAATTAATAGGCTCTTGCTTTTCTTTTTCTTAGGGAGCTTCTTCTTTTCATTTGTTTCTATTTATTCTATAAATCTGTGGTGGTTTTTGGGATACTTGGGCAGTGCTTTTTCCTGTATTTTGTACGCCCCAAATAGAAGAGCGCTAAAAGAACTAATCGCAGCTTGGCCGAATCTTGAGGATTTGATGAAGAACCGAAGTCTTTGGAGAAAATGACCATCATTTGCAATTGAAACTGCAAACCCTGATTGACTAAGCGACTTTGCTTGCAATTAAAGGATTCTACTTATGGAAGAGAAAGCAGATAATGCACTGATGAGTCTTTATCTACACATAAAGAGTATTTGCTCCAATTTCAAGATCGATATTCTTGGCTATTGATTAAGTAGATGATATCTTCCTTGATTAATGAATGCTGATTCTCAGCTAAAGGCAACTTTGAATAAGGCTGTTTTGAATGCTGTTTCAAGAATGGAAACATTGAAAGAACCTTCTGACCGACGGTGTTTATTTCATGAATATAAGGAGTGGTTAGGCGGAGAAATTAATGATGAAGTTTGGGCAATTCCAACTGAGGCAATTCAAAACGAAAATGGGTAAATAAATTACGCACAAAAATGCTGATATTGATTTAGATGATTAATAGATGGATAAAAACGAAGAAGATATTATTACTGGGAAAGTTGGGGAGTTATAATCCTGGCTATCTCTTTTCCTTCTTTTGAAAAGTTTGCCTGAGGGAAGCTTGCCCTCTTCTTCTTTTCGCTAGTAACCTTTTAGACTTTTGACTCCTAGCTGAAGCTCTAGTTCCATCTTCCTTTCAGCGAGTCTTCTTTCGTTCTTGATAATGCGTAATCCTATCAAGGTGCTCCCGATGCCTATTGCAGTTGGAATAGCGATGCTAACGATTCTTGAGAGATTATTCATGCTTCGCACATGTCTCTATTAAGTACGGGGAAAGTAAATGGAGCATTTATTTTTTAATAATAATGTCTTTGTTAGTCCTACTAACGCTAGGAAGAGAAACAAGAGGTGCAAGTTTTCTTTATGAGGCTGAAAAGACTACTTTTCTAAAAACCTTTTCAAGAATAGGTGTTTAGACGGACTTGAATGATTTGCTTTGAAAGCTAGTTTTGTTTAATCGCTTTTTCTTCAATGTCTCCAGATGGATTAGATGACTTCATTGATGACTGTTTTGTTGAAAAGGACTCAATTTGTGATTTAAGAAGACAGGATTCCCTTGAGCTTGACCGCTATGCCTCTTCTTTAATTGCAGAAATGATTTTAAACAGTGGCACGGTAACAAGTTGAGCTAGATGAGTGGTTTCAACATTTTGCCGAAGACCAATAAATGTATCATGGGTATTGGTTGCGTTTAATTTACCGATATGCAATGGAATAAGGCATTGGGCCTAAGCATTCATCAGTTATGGGAAGACCACAAGAAGGTGATAACGTATGCGGGTTTCTTTGTCTTATTGGGGATTTGGTTGAACCCACTAATTCAACAGGCGAGCTATAAAAATCAATGCATTCATTTTGCGACTAAAGAATTTTTAGCAAGAGCATCCATTGAGACTAAGAGCTTAACGGAACGCGAGTTAGCAAGAACTGAGGCGTATCGTTTTTGCAATCACATCTAATAGTAATAATCTATGTGTGGAAGATATGAATTGGCAACAAAGTTTGATCAACTTCCTACTCTTTTAACTAAAGATTTGCCTAAAGGTTTCGAACAGAAGTACTGTCCACAGCACTTAATTAGGCCCACTGATCCTGTGCTGGTGTTAAAGAACGAAGGCAAAATAACTACTTCATTAATGCTTTGGGGTTTTGTCTCAGAGTGGGCTAAAGACCCTTTTGAGAAAGAAAGGCCTAGACCTTTCAATGCAAGGGCTGAAACTATTCGAGAGAAGAAATTATTTAGAGGAAGTTGGAAACATAAAAGATGTCTCATTCCAGCAAGTGGATTTTTTGAAAAAGGCTATCGAATTAGTAAAAAAGATGAACAGCCTTTTTGGCTCGGTGGTATTTGGAATAGGTGGATGTCGCATGACGGAAGTGAGCTTGAAAGTTGTTGCATTTTGACTACTACACCAAATGAATTATTAAGACCATTGCATAACCGAATGCCAGTCATCATCCCTAATGGATTAGAAGAAGAGTGGACAGTTTCAGTAAAAGACGTAGCTGAATTAAGAGCACTTGAACCCATGTTGGATGGGTGGAGTCCACATGAATGGAAAGTAGAGCCAATCAATAAATCCACAATTTATCAGATGAGTTTGTTTTAAGTTGTTTGCATGCCTTCTCTTTCCTCTATGACAACAAAATTTAGATAATACTAAAGAACCAGTAAGATTTATGAGTGATAATAAATTTGTTAAAATGGAAGCCAGTTTATACAGGGTTCCAAAGGATAATGCTTGCTTTCATTCTAAATACTCTCTCTTAAGCCTTGATCCTTATAGTTAAAATAGATGGCTAGCTGAAACTCTACTTCCAGGAACCAGACTAATCATTGAACCTAAAATTATTGGCGTTGCTATTGCTCTTAGCTACGAAGGAGGACATTTGAATAAGCAAGAAGTAAATCAGGGTTAGAAAAAAAATAAGCGATTTTGAAAAATAAAAATGTTCCAATTCAACTTTAAATAAAAAAAATATCGAAACAAGAGGAGTATTCTAGGTTCTAACCTTGATAGGCTCAGTGTAGAATCTCTAGTCATCAATAGAAAAAATCCAATGGAAGAAGCTTTAGAATTTTGCGCTTTTCAAATTCTTAATTCAAATCAAAATCAATATCAATCACTAAAAGAACTACAGAAACTTGGATTTGAGGTGCCAGAGACATAATTTACAAAATTTAAAAGCGAAGTCGATTTATATGTTCAACTTTGGAGGGAAGGTGAATTATTTGCTAAATATCCAATAGATGGAATTGTCTTAAAAGTCAATTCAAAGAAATTGCAAAAGCAACTTGGAGGAAATCTGAACTGCTTTAAATGGTCTTATGCTATAAGTAAATAGATAGCTCACAGTGTAACTTCTATTCTATAGTTACAAGAAACTCTTATCTAACGAGTAAGGAAAGATTGCTATTAAGAGATTGCCTCGCTATTTTTTCCTGATTTGGTTAGGTATTAGTAATTACAAGCGTTATACAAGCGCTGAGCTTTTTGCTGATCTTCCATCTTTTTTACTTTCTTCTCTAACTCTTCCATTTCCTTTTGTGCTTGAGATATGAGAGTCAATGACCATTGCCAATTACGCTCAGTACAATGTTTCTTTGCAGAGTCCCAATCCATAATAAAAGCATTAGAAATAAAAGAGTCTAAGAGTTAGGTCTTGGTAACTCTCTTGCAATAATATAAAAACTTTTGTACTTGTGATGAGATCCCTAATGGATTGTTAGCAAAGAGCTTCCCATGTAATAAAATTTGGCCATGATAAGAAATCTCTTTTTCATTTCTCTTGGTTTTTTTGGTGGACTTTGGCTGGCATGGCCTGGGATTGCTACAAACAAAGGTTTGCGGTGTGCAAAAGACATTGTCCTAAACGCAGAAACAAAGCCTTCAGATACTCTGTCAGTCTTAGGTGATGTAAGAAGGAAGTTGAAAATAACTACTGCTGTATCCCCAAAGACCTTGCTAACGGCCAATTCACTTGATCCATTGGATAAATTAAGAATTGTGGGAGACGTTTGTTTCCGTTCCTAATGCAAATCAATAAAAATAGCTGGTATGACGGATATAGTTAGCCTTTGCCTGAGGTTAGGTTTAGAATTTTGAGTTTCTTTTATGAATAGAAACGAAATTAACTTAGTGATGGAGCTCATTATCTCTGGTGCAGCAAGAGTTCGAGCAGAGAATCATGTGAACAGGGTTAGAAAGAATGTATATAGAAATTTATTATCGAGAATACTTTCATAAATATTGATAGACGGAAAAAAGAAATTTATTGGCATTTTCAACCTAGGTCCTTAATTCATCTGCTCATCCTTCCTGACAAAAGGATCAGAGAAAGTGACTTGGGTGTTATTTTTTAGTTGAATGCTTGTTAAATTAAATATCTACCTATCGCTATCCATCCAACAACTAACGTTGACAATAGAAACATTGCAACACGACCATGAATTATTTCAGAGCGGGACATCCGAGCGAAAGTGGACATGTGGAACCTTGCATATTGTGTCTGTTATATCGATACCCTTAAGACTTGTCATAAGTAATAAATACTATTGACCTTCAAAAGGGTTTTCCCAGCTCCCTTTTAGGAAAATAATAAGAGTTTTATAAACTTAATAAACACTACTGATAAATGTATCAGTAGTGTAGATCCACTATTAGTACAAAAAATCTCCTAGTATGTTTCTCTGCGATTTTCAGCATAAAGCATAATTACTAATAGATAGCCTGATATCTCTTAATTAATTGGGAATGTCTAAAGGATTAAATAATATTTAAGCTAAGAGGATAGGATCTAAATCAAGAGAAAGGCCTCCGAGTTAATTTACTTAGATGACTAAAAAGTAGTAGACGCTTAGAACTAATAAAATCTTAGTTAGCTAGGAGTTGATAACTATTTCTTACTTGTTGACTCCTTGATATATTTCAACTGCTTCACTCATCCCATGTGATTGTGATAATTCCTTCAGGGATTTGGAACCACATATTGCCGATAATGCAATTACTATTAACGATGCCGTGCTCAAAACTTGGAGTACAATAGGAAGATGAGCATTGACTCTATCTCTGATAGTTGTCATAGATTAAATATAATTATTCTTATTTAAGCAAGGGTTTTTAATAAATCAACAGTTAAGGGTAAATATAAACCTTGGTGTTTAACTAATTGGGTAGATTTCAAAATTGTGCTCTTTTCTAAAATCGCATCGTCTCTTGCTTATACTTCAAAAGTGATCAGAGTCTTTGCCTACGTTCAATATTCACAAGCTCAAATTCAATGGAGCTGGCAATATTCTTTAATCTCTCTAACCGGAGTTGCCATCTTTATTGCATTATGGATTGGCTATAGAAATAACGAAATAGAAGATGAGAAAAAAAACTTGCAAAAGATCTTGCGGTTAAGGCAAGGAAGCAAAGGTTAGAAAAACTTGAGTCACTTTATCCAAAGAAGAAATAAAAGCTCTTCCCCCTCATCAATTCATCAGATATACCTTCGTTGAGTGCTATTGCCTGAGTCTCTATAAAAATGGCGTCATAGCTCCTTAGTTTTCCACCTTGTATTTTTTGAATGGACCTAGACTTATTCGTTCTTCTTTTCAAAATTCTTGAGGATTGATTATGAGAAGTTATTTAAAAAATGATTTTTTGGAATAGGTGTAAAGACGGACTTGAATCACTTCATATAACGGCTAGTTTTGCTTAATTGCGTTTTTCTAATGCCCTCAAGAGAATTTGATGCGATCATTGATGACTGGTTTTTAGATGGTGCAGCAAGGTCTATAACAAGAAAATACAAGGATCGAGTCAATCCAAGAGCAGATTTAATCATTGCTCAAATCTTGGAAAATGAGGGAAGGGACAGAAATGCGAGTTAGGAGGTTTCTTAAAGCACGATATTGAATGAATTGTCCAATAATGCTACTCATTTTGGAGGATTAAAAATTCTCCTTTTAACTAGTTAGCTTTACTTTTATTGCTCCTAAAGAAAATGGGACTTAGATTAGCTTTTAGCTTCCTGTCTCAGACATATGACAACCCCACTTGAATTCAGTAAGGTATATACAATCCTCAACAAAATAAAGGAAGGAGATGACAGCCACCAAGCTGAGCTCAATTTAATCCTAAGTGATTTCAAAGAAGGAGCAAAGGCGGAGAGTTTCTTGCATCAGCTTGGTCAAATGTTTTTATATATTGGTGTGCAAGAATTATATAAGTTTACTAGTTCGGAGAATTTAAAATTTATTGGCCAATTAGCTAAAGAGGAGTGGGATGAACTTGTCAAGAAAAACAATTCTGATCTTCATATATATCTTGCAAATAGCATGATTAACTTCCTAAAGGATAAGCAACAGTCAGAAGAGCTTGCCTCAAAATGGAACGTCTCCAGGGGAGAAGTCGAGAAACATATAATGCCAATGGCAAGATATATAACCGAAGGTATTATAGATGTCTTGGAATAAGAGGCGTAAATTCTTGATAACTACTCTTAAAAGAGTATAAAACTCTGACAAAAACAACCCAACTTTCTCTGTTAGGTAATCCATCTAACAAACCTCAACCCTAAAGGAACTCTTCTCAATAAGATTTGAAAAGCTTGCTGTGCTATTAATTGAATGCGGTTGAGTTAAACTTAATGATTTCGCTGAGTATCAGAATTGATTCCAGAAAAAATATATTTGACTATGAACCAAAGAGTAGTTTCTCTTCACTCATAAGTTTGATTGACAAGAGATTCCATACTAGGATGCTAACTTAGCATTAGCTTTATTTGCTTTTTTGATAATTTTCTTTGCCTCCTCTCTTGATAAGCAGCTTTCAGCTTTTGTTTGTAATTTGAGAAGCTTTGCGTGTTGTTTTGATGGATTCATTTAGGGCCTTGAATGTATTTTAATCTAATAAAATGATTAACAGTTTAATAGCTGGTGAACTAATTTTCTGGGCTGTTAACAGTATTAGTAGAATATGTTGAGGATATTTTATCAAGGAAATAGCATGAAATCAACTTACTCGTGACAAGTTTAGATTTGGCATGAGTCTAAACGTTTCTTTAAGGGTATAAGGATTTGAACTCTCAGCAAAATAGATATATTCTTAGCCAATGGCAGCAAGCTCTAAAGGCTGCTCTTGATGATCATCTAATGAAGTTACTAGTTTCTTGGATGACCTTAATTGTTAAAACATTGAGGATTAGGAGATTAGCCGTTTTCTTCCTCTGAAGTCTTTAGGCCCGCATTTGAAACAGAAAACACACTTGGAGTGCTTTTGATGATATAAGCAAAATTAATCTAATATTAGACTTATCTGAGATAAGATATTTAAAGTTTAAAGATAATTTTTTTAATGAGCAAGAGATTTAAGAGCCAATTACTTATATTTACCTACTTTTTTTTAGGCTTAGTTTTCTTTGACGGGAATGTACTTGCTCAGCGTACATTGGTTGTAAGTGCAATACCTGATCAGAATCCTGAAAAACTTAATAGGTTATATTCGCTTTTAGCAGATGAACTGAGTGAAAACCTTGAGATAGAAGTTGTTTATAAGCCTGTTATTAATTATCAAGCAGCGGTGACAGCATTCCGCACAGGTGATTTGGATTTAGTTTGGTTTGGCGGGCTTACAGGTGTGCAGGCTAGGTTGCAGAAACCCGGCTCAGTTGTAATTGCTCAGAGAGATATAGATTCTAATTTTCATAGTTTATTTATTGCGCATTCAAAAAGTAAAATTAAACCTATATCAAATATCAATGGCCTAAAAGTCTTAAAAGGTAAACGTTTTACATTCGGTTCTGAAAGTTCAACTTCTGGCAGATTAATGCCCCAACATTTTCTAGCAAAAGCTGGTGTTTTTCTATCAGATTTCAAAGGTGGAAGAGCTGGTTTTAGTGGTAGTCATGATGCAACAATAGTTTTGGTGCAAAGTGGCTCTTATGAAGTTGGAGCAGTTAATGAAGAAGTATGGAAAACAAATCTAGCTAATGGACAAATTAATTTAAGAAAGGTTAGCCCTATTTGGAGAACACCTGCCTATGCAGATTACCATTGGCTAGCTCAGCCCAACCTTGATAAACGATTTGGCATAGGGTTTACTGAAAAATTAACGAATCAATTTCTAGCGCTTGACAAGACAACATTTAGAAAAAGTGAAATACTTAAACTATTTGGAGCAAATAGTTTTATTAGAGCATATGAGTATAACTACAACGATATAGAGAAGATTGGGAGAAAACTTAAGAAGATAAGATGAGTCAAGCCCAACTAATCATTTTTCAGCAACATTTGTATTTCCTGAAAATAATCAAATTTATCATTCACTAGTTAAAGCTTGATCTAATATTATTAAGTTGATTCCTATGAAATTTGGAACACCCTTTTGCTCCGAGAAAAGTTCTAACAGTTGGCATTGCCATTACCTTGACTGGTTTAATAATTCCTGATCAAGCAGTTGGAATGAAAGGGCTTTTTCATACAAAGGCTGCAGCAGAAAAAGCAGCAAAGAGATTCGGATGTTCTGGAGCCCATAAAATGGGTAAAAAGTGGATGCCATGTTCTATGCATGAAGTTCATGATCAAGAACTTGACCATCAAATTCACAACTAGAAGATTTTAATGACAACAAAAAATACTGACGAAATCCAATCCAATGAGTCTGCTCATTGTGGTAGCAAACCTAAGAAAATTGCTTTTGGAATAGCTCCATTAGGATTTATTTCTATTGGAGTAGTTCCAATGGGAGTAATCTCAATTGGGGTTGTCCCAATGGGAGTGGTCTCTCTAGGTGTTGTAGCGATGGGAGTTGTTAATGCTTCTCTTGTAGGAATGGGCATTCTATCTGCAGGCATTACAACAATGGGGATTTGGGAATGGAGCCCAAGTGGTAGGAGCCATGAGCATCATGGTGCAGTTCAGCAACTAGATCAACACTCAAATCATGGTAAATTAGAGAATGATACTGTTTATTCAACAAAAGCTGAAGCAAAGAAACAAGCAAAGATATTGGGCTGTAAAGGAGTTCATCGTATGGGTAAGTTCTGGATGCCTTGTTCAATGCATGGTGAGCATTAGTTATTAAAATAATGAATTTAATTTTTAGCTGTATCATGTCTCATTAGATTGATTGATATAAAAAAGTAGAGCCCTTAGTCAAAAAAACTAAGAGCTCTACTTTCTTGAAGAGAATTGAATCAGACTTCGCTTAAGTAATCAAGAATGACTTCTTAGAAGCTGAAGAATGTCTCAACAACATATCCAGTGGTGTCTGCAGTAGAACCAGCCTGCTCTTCGGCAAAGAATCCACCTTGAACGGAAACACCGTCATTAACAGGGTAGTTGTAGTAAACCTCGTACTTGCCAAGGGTGTTCGTGCCATCGTCTGCAGATAGGTATGCAGCACTAGCAGTACCTGGACCAACTTCGTAATCAAATCCAACCATGAACTCAGAAGTGTCTGAACTGCCAGAAGCAGTTACAGCTTTCTTGTCATAGCTAATACTAATTGTTGGGAAGCCATCAGGTCTGAAATAAACACCACCACCAAAACTGGTATCGGTGTCGTCGTCGGTGTAGATCAAGCCACCACCATAGTTATCAGTGTCATAGCCGACAGACGCTGTGATGAAATCAGAAGTTTCTTTAGTAAACATTCCATATGATGCGTTAGCACCACCTCTATCCATCATTCCGTTAGTTGAAATACCAGAGAATGAAGCATTGAATCCGCCATCATTTACCCAGGAAAGAGCCCCACCAGGACCTTTCTTATTGCCTTGTAGGCCATAAGGCATGGCAGCTAATCTAAATGCATCAGAGTAAATAGATGTAGTTGCTGAGATGACGTCATCTTGGTCAAGTAATGGACCAGCAGTTATCTGAATATCGCCTACTGGGAATTGGTAATATAATGAGCTAACTTCAATGCTAGACATCACCATATCCATAGCACTATCCATGACAAGATCGTCATGATTGCCTTGGTCCAAGCTTACATGTAAGTGGTCCTTACCAGTAAAACTTGTATGCATCATCAGCATAAAGTTGTACTCAGAAGTAAGCTTGTTATCTGTTGAAGAAGCAGCTGTGTCTACA
>QCLI01000025.1 GCA_003214695.1 Prochlorococcus sp. AG-412-P08 | reverse complement strand
TACAGATGTAAATGGTTCTACTGTTGATGACAACAAGCTTACTAGTCAGTACGCATTCACTTTAGACCTAAACACTAGCTTCACAGGTTCTGACAACCTTTACGTTGGCTTAGAGCAAGGTAATGCACCTACTACAGATGATGGTTTAAGACTAGATAGCGCTTCAACCTCAGCTAACTTTGACGTTACTTCACTTTTCTATAGCTGGCCTATAGGAGACTTCCAAGTAACTGCAGGTCCTTTGGTTGATGCAGACGACGTAATTTCTGCAACTACTTCTCTTTATTCTGAGTCATTCAGATTAGCTTCAATGCCTTGGGGTGTTGATGATGACGTTACTGGTGTTGGCGCAGCGGCTGCTTGGGCAAATGACAACGGTTTCAATGCTTCATTTGCAACCGTTTCCACAGAAGGTAATACTGCAGCACAAGGTATCTTTACAACAGAAGGTGCTGATCATTACGTAGCTTCTCTTGGTTATGACTCTGATAGCAACTGGGGCATAGGCTTGATCTATACCAGCGACGACAATGAGTCAGCTGCTACTGGCGAAGACACAAGTTTTGGTGCTGGTGTTTATTTCACACCTGATGGGTTCCCAACAATCAGTGTTGTCTATGACTCCATTGATTATGGCAATTCAGCAACCAAAGATGCCTCTAACTGGTTGATTGGTCTTGATCATGAAGTAGGCCCAGGAACTGCAAGTATTGCTTACCAAAGCAATGACGACGGTACCAACACGCTCAGCAACTACGAAGTCTACTACGACTATCCAGTTAATGATGGTGTTTCTGTTAAAGGTGGATTCTTCACAGAAGAAAAAGCTTCAGGAACAGAAGATACAACTGGCTACCTTGTTGAAACAACCTTCAGCTTCTAAGAAATCATTCTTGATTACTTAATAAGCGAAGTACAATTCGTAGAAACAACGAAAAAGAGCTCTCACCTTATAGGTGGGAGCTCTTTTTGTTTCCTTACATACAGATTTTTTCTAGGGAATCAATTAACTTATCACAATGATTCAAAAGGTTCTAAGAAAAAAGAGATTATCCCAAAAAAGAGTTAATCCTCTTCTTCTCCTGAAGATAAAGCAGCTTGAATCAACTTAAAGGAACTAATACCTACAGCTAAGAATGAAAATATACTTAGGCCTAATAATATAAATACAGTAGTATTTGAAATTTCCAACTCCCCGAAATTAATAGAAATAAAGATGAGATTAAGCATATTTATTAATTTAGGAATGATGATCAAACCAAGCTAACAATAAAATGCCAAAGAAGAATCGGTAAGTGATAAAAATCATCATGCTTTGTTTTTGCAAGAATTTAATTAAGAAATCAATAGAAATAAATGAAATAATAGCTGAGGAGAAAATTCCAATAATCAACGGGATTAATTCCCCAAAAGCAAATGAGCCAATGGCTCCCTTCAATTCAACTATTCCTGAAAGGGTAATAGCTGGTATGCCAAGTAAAAAAGTTAATTTTGCCGCTGATTGTCTTTCCCAACCTGTCATCAAAGCAGTTGTAATTGTTACTCCTGACCTAGAGACACCAGGAATTAAGGCAAGTGACTGAGCAAACCCAATAAAAATGCCATCAGAAATTTTTATATCATCAAGTGTTCTAAAACGTTTTCCAAGCAGCTCAGCCAAAAGCATTAGTAAAGACATAAGAATTGATACCAATGCAATTGAAGGAATTGACCTTACTATCGATACTTCATAACCTGTCCAAAAGATCTTAATAAACATCCCCAAAAAAACAATTGGCAATGTTCCTACGAATATTGAAAGCGCGAGTTTAAAGCTAGTGTCATTCCTACGGTTATGAAACAATGCCTTTGAAATTCCTCTAGAAATAGTAAATAGATCCGTGCGAAAATATGTAATTACAGCAATGATGCTTCCTAACTGAAGTGAAGCTATTACAGAAACCCCTGGATCTTGCCAACCAAAAAGAATGGGCAATACTTTAAGATGAGCAGTACTACTAATGGGTAAGAACTCAGTAAGACCTTGAATGATGCCAAGATTGAGGTAATACCAGCAACGCTCAAGAAAAGTCAAAGTACTCTAAATTACATAAAAAGTCTATAGAATCCATACTTAAAAAACCAAAATATAGACCCAATAAACGTTAGTCTAAAAGTGAGTTAATTACAAAGAAAGTTTTTCAACAAACGATGAAAAAAGCACATCTGACATTGGCTGCAACAATTCTATCCATGTTTATTTTTCCTTTAAAAGCTGAGGCAACGTACTGGCTTGTCATTGGAAGCTATAGACAGGGGCCTGGGTCTAGGCCAGAGGTAAGCGGTATTACAAGTCCTTCCTTATATGCAATTCCAATGAAATCATTGGCACTATGTGAAAAAGCTGGTGAACAAATAACAAATGACATTTATAAACCGGTTTGGCAATTAGACAATCAATGGTCCTGTATCTTTAATGGAAATTAAATTAAGAGCAATAACTAAATATTAAATTTCAAAGAAATTCTTCTACCTTTTTACATCATGAGCACATCCATCACCATTATATGAACTACTATTATAGTAGCCATTTCGGGTTCCAAAATATACCGTTGAAATTATAAACGGAATTGAGATCCAAAGAAGCAAGTCAGAAAGCAACACTAGTGCAGTTTATATATACTTATAAATTTAGACTAAACTTGACTATTTACAAGTAAATAGTCAAGAGGTTTAAAGAAATCTTGAAAGGATTGGATTGATTCCAAACTGAATTAAGAAAAAAGCGATACCAAGCCAAGCCAAGATAAAGGTAACTACCATAGTTCCACCTTTAAAAATAGGTTGAAAATACCCGCTAGCTCCTTCACCTTTCAAAATCAACTGACATTCTAATAATTGAGATTTGTTCAATCTAAAATAGTCTGTCCCAGGAAGCCTTACTTCTGAGTATCTAATATGCAGGTTTTTACAGATATAAACAGCTTCCTTATTTTTTAAAGAAGCACAAAGGTTTCCTGGCCTTAGTAATTGCTGAACTTTATCAATATTATTAGTTGAACCAATATTATACAAATCTCCATTTTCTATTAAATAAATATAAGAATCCATAATTTAGTCTAATCGATTAATCTTTAGGATAACGATAAGAGAAGTATTGAAGAAGAACAAATTATTAAAATTAATTTTACCTAGAGTTAGACATTTTTAATAGCGATCTGCTTAAAACTTATAAACCCTGATAACTAGGTAAAAAAGACACTCCCCTAAAAAAGGGACTAATTAGAAGTTTTTGTAACCCTCATCCTCTTCTCCAACCTTACTCCATAAAGCTCATCTCCCCAAATTTCAACCTTTGAATCTTCTGGAGCTGAGAAAACAAGTAATTCAGCAGGGAATAGAACTCTTTCTAAAAAAAAATTATAAGGTCCAATACACCTTATTACAAGCATCCTTTCACTTTCATTACGATAAGAAAAATCAAGCATAACTTCAATATTAATAATTACATTTAATGCTAGTTCTCTTCTAATTACTGTATAAAAAGAAACTAAATATAAAAATAATGTTCTTCATATAAGTAAATCGCCTAACAAGAGAAATTTACCAAACCTATCTCTCCATACGATTCTCAAGAGAGATTTTAAGAATTTCTCTTTCTTTATTAATCTCAATGCGCACATCACAGTCGATATTCATCAAACTATGTTGCGGTATAGAAGTTTGAATCATACGAACAAAAGATAACAATGACTCTCCTTTCAATGCTGCTCCTCTAGTTCTCAACATTTTAGTTTCTTGTTCCACCTTCCAATACGATGAAGAAGCAAAATCTATTAACTTTATATGCCAGAGCTTGTCAATTCTCTTCCAAATTGGAAGGTAACTGTGAAGTTCTTTTTGGACCTTAGATCTATAGTCTTCTTCATCAGATGTCAAAAGAGAGGAATTGAGAGATCCCATTTCTAGTTGATCTAAAGGAAGATCTAATGGGCAACATCCTAAAAACCAACCCTCTATAAGCAAAATATCCGCATGTAAGTTTATCCAGCCTGATCTATCTCCAGACCCATTCCTTAAAGCTTTATCAAATTGAGGGGCCTCAATTTGACCTGATGATAACCAGTTATCAATAGAAGATTCTAAAAGTTCAATTGAATGACTCCCAGGTATTCCTCTTGGAACTTTCCAGGGATTATCTTTCATTGCTAAATCTAATTCATCAGATGGCAAGTAAAAATCATCTAAAGATAAAACTTTTAAAGAAATTCCGAATATTTTTGCCGAGGCTTCTAACCATTTACCTAAACAAGTTTTACCACAACCAGGTAAAGCAGAGATACCAAATAATCTCCTACTTTTTACAGAAGATTTGTTATTCTGAATATCAGAAAGCAATGGTAAAGCTAGGCCCCAGATCCAATCTAACTTTGTACCACTTGGCCAAAAAGTGTTAGCAAGGTTAGATCCGTTATTTTCCATCCAATAATCAATCCACTCAGAATATTCCCAACCAAGCTGACCTAAAAGCCTTGCTAAATTATTTTCTGGGAAAGCAGTTTTAAGATTTTCATTATCAATCCAAGGTAGAGAGTTTATTTGTTCTTTACGAAAACCAAGAGGGTCTTTGTTCATCAGATTTATATCTCAAAATCACTAATTATTTTCCTAACAGCCAATGACCAACCTGCAGAATGCGGTGCTGGTGCTAAGGAAAACTTCCCAGAAGAAATGCCTTCTCTTAAGAAAGGGTTTGGCCCTTCTTTGCCAGGAACAACGATAGGTTTATCAGCTATTTCCAATAATGGTAGATCATTTTGCGAATCACCTAGGGCTATTATTTTAGCGTCGGGCTGATTAAGAAATTCCTTAAGCCTAATAACTGCCTTGCCTTTGTGACTTCCTTTAGCAAGCAAATGACTCATTCGATTGCCTTGATAGATTGTCGCACCTAATCCTGAGGCTATTTCACCAAGCCTCTTTCTATCTGAAGCAGGAGGGTTTAAGAATGGAACACTCCATTGTCTATCAAGTGCAAGTTCAATAGCTTTCCCTGTTAATCCAGTTAGTTCATTAATTTCAACCTTAGACAGGTCATTTAAAGGCATTAAAGAATAACCAAGCTCTAAGGATATAAGTCTCAACTTAGATCTTAATTTATCATATTTTTCCCCTAATATTAACTCCCACTCTAAATTTGAAGAGAGATCATTGCCATAAATGGCTCCTCCATTTTCTACTATAAATGGATCATTTAACCCTATGTTTTTTCTTAAGTCACGGACTTCGGCAGCTGTCTTGCTCGTACAAGGAATAACAGGTATAGATAATTCATTCAACCATTTAATTGTCGGCAAGGCTGGTTGAAGATCATAATTATGATCCATTAAAGTCCCATCAATATCTGTAACGACCCACCAATTAGTATTATTAGCTTTTAATTTCATTTTTTCTGAATAAGCCAATGGACGGAGTAAGGTTGCATCTCTATATAATTATCTTGATAGTTAACTTCATTTAATATATCAAACCAACATGTTTTATTTTGTTTTTCCGTCTTGAGATAATCTAAAAGTGACATACTTAATTTCTTATTTGTCATATTATGCAAAGCCCATACCCTATCATTTTTCTCACCTCGACAAATGACAACAAAGTCGCTTCCTCCAGGCGTTAGGCATTGCATATTTTCTTTAGGGTGAAAAGCATTAAATTGTGTACGAATATTCATTGCTTTTTTTAGTTTGCTAAGGTTCTTGCTGGCAGCCGAAGTTGGGTCTTTTAATATAACTTCTAATTTGTTCAAATCAAATCTCTCTCGATTTAAATCTCTCCTTTCACCAGATTTGCCGAAACTAATTAAATCATTTTCAGAAGCCATTAATGATTGAAAGTAAAAGGCTGGAACTCCTTTTAAAGCCATAACAAAAAGTTGACTAAGTATAAATCTTTCAAACTGAAAATTATTGGGGTTAATGCCAGTATCAGACATTGCACTCCACCAACTAATGTTTAACTCATAAGGCTTATCTTCACCATTTGGCATTCTTCTATGACTAATAAGACCTCCACGTTTTTCGCAGGCTATTAATAAATCATGCAATCTATTCTGATCCATTATCCCTTCTAATGCTCTTAACCCAATACCATCATGAGAAGCAGTGAAGTTCAAGAAACCCGTGTTATTAGGCAAAGAAGGCCAAGAACAAAGCCATTTATTTATTAAGTCTGCCTTGTTACTAATTATTGACTCTAATAAAAGAGGAGGTAGAGGAAAATTATAAGCCAAATGAGCTTCATCTCCAGGTTTTAGGTAAGAAATATTCTCTTTCTCAGGAACATTAGTTTCTGTAATTAAAATGAATGAGTCATGCAAACTTTGGAGAAATATCCTTAAAGCCTTAACGACAAGATGGACTTCATTTAAATGTAAACATGTAGTTTTAGGTTCTTTCCAAATGAATCCAATGGCATCTAAACGAATCCATCTAATTCCATGATTGAAATATCTAGCTAGTAATATTAGAAACTCTATAAATACTTTAGGTTCCCTCCAATTAATATCAATTTGATCAGGTCCAAATGTTGTCCAAACATCCTTCTTCCCATCTTTTGTAGCTATTGCAGTAAAAAGTGATGAATTCCTAGGTCTAATAACATTAGACCAATTATTATTATTTATAGGAGCTAAAATATATTTCCTACCAGGTTCTAAAGATTTCTTGAACTGCTGAACCCATTGATGAGAAGCCGATATATGGTTCAAAACCAAATCAGCCATTAAAATATGATTCTTAGATAATCTTTTTAGATCGTCCCATTCTCCGAATCTTGGTTCTATTTTCTCATAACTTGAAACAGCAAATCCACCGTCACTAGTAGAACATAAAAATGGCAAGAGATGAATAATTGAAGCAAGATTATCTAAATGCTTATCTATAAGCTCTTCAAGTGTCTTCAATGTAGGATTAGTCGAAGAGTAAACTCCATCAGCATATATAATCAAAACTACTGTTGAAGAATCCCACTGCGGTAAATTAGATTTAAGATCAGAGAAGTCACTTTTTCTATTGGCTTCTAAAATCTGCAGCAATTGCAACCACATAGAATTCAACTCTTCTACAGGATGGTCTTTGTAGATTGTTTCTAACAAGCACCTAAGTTCTTTTAGTTGCCTTTCCAAACCTGTCACTTTGTATTTATTAATACTCTGCACAGGATCGACTAAACACTTCTCTCATTCTGTTGCTCTTATTACCAAATGGACTTTAAACAGGATTTGATCACAACAATTCATCAATATGGAGTCACAAAAGATTCTCTAGAGAAGTTGAATGGGGATCTAAGAAAAAGGTCCACAGCCATATTAATTCCATGCCTTTTCGAAGAATTTAAAAGGCCGGCTTTAATTAAAACCAGAGAGGTACTAAGTAATTTACAAGGTCTTAATGAACTAGTAATTGCTCTGTCTGCAGAGTCTGCACAAGAGGTTAGAGAGGCCAAGGCTTTCTTCTCTTCAATGCCTTTTCCTGTTCATGTTCAATGGACAAATAGTCCTTCCGTAATTGAAGTTCTGAAGAATCAAGAAAAAAATGGTCTTGATTTAATAGGTACCCCAGGAAAAGGGTGGGCTGTATGGCAGGGAATTGGAGTGGCAACTAGAGATTCTGAAGTGGTTGCTTTATTTGATGCTGACATAAGAACTTTCAGCCTTTCATACCCTGCCAGAATGTTGCAACCATTATTAGATCAGTCTCATGGCATTTCATACGTAAAAGCCTTTTACAGTCGCTTGTCACTTGAGTCCAATGCACTCCAAGGAAGAGCGACTAGGTTATTTGTTGGGCCATTATTAGCTTCTCTAGAGCAAATCTTTGGGAAAGGTACATTCTTGGAATATTTGCAGGCTTTTAGGTACCCATTAGCTGGAGAATTTGCTTTCACAAGAGACCTTGGAATGAACTTACGAATTCCATGCGACTGGGGGTTGGAAATCGGCCTACTTTCAGAGGTTTATAAAAATGTAAGGCTCTCTAAAATTGCCCAAGTTGACCTAGGAGTATTTGATCATAAACATAAAGAAATTGGCCAAAGTCCAAAAGAAGGCCTCCAGCGCATGTGTATGGAGATTTTATCTAATGTATTAAGAGCCTTGATGGAGCATCAAGCTCAGACATTAACTAATTCTCAAATATCCACACTAGAAGTTTTATATAAACGGGTTGGTCAAGACAGAGTTAAGCAATTCGGATTAGATGCTGCCGTAAATAATATTCCCTATGACAGGCATGAAGAAGAGCTATCTGTTCAAAAATTCTCAAAGATTCTGAGGCCCTCCATTGATAATTTTCTAGAATCCCCTGAAACAAAGCAATTACCTTGCTGGGCAAGAGTGCTTGCATGTGAAAGCAATCTTCAAACTGACTTAGCAAAAGCAGGGTTAATTTACAAGTAAAGAAGAAAGTGAGCAATTAATATTCTTTCTGAAGAACAGAAATATTGAAACTAATTTAAAAGTTTAGGAATCAATACTAATCCTATTAGTCAAATATACATATTAAATTGAGCCAAGAGTTATAGACAATGCACTGCAGTAATAAGTATTTAAACGAATACTTAAAAGCTAAGAAGGCTAAAATTTAAATAAGCAAAAGGCTATTCATCTAAAAGAAGGTCTATGCCAAGAGCTATTCCAGACAACTTAAATACAATTTAAAATTATATTTTTTAGAAATTGTTCTAAAATCTCCATTGACAGGTTTGTTGGGCAAAATAAAATGAAGCTCATCCTGCATTAAACGTGAAAATAAAACATGAAAGGGAATTTACATCTAATCGACTTTTTTGAGCACTTTGACAAGGGCAATCCCTACATGATGGCTGCGATCTCAGAACTTCAAGACAATCTCCCAGAAAAGCTCCTTGATAAACGCTCAGGATGGTTTCTCACTTGGTCGCAGGCAAAAAAGAAGTAAAAACATAACAATGTAAATAAAAAAACGCGTCTCAAGATAGTTTTGATGTATTAATAACACTGTTTACTAAAAGCCATGTTTCCTTTTACATTTGCCGGCCTACTCAGCACCCCAGCTCCATCTGCAGCCTATCTAGGTATAGCTTTCATTGCTCTCTTTGCAGTAATGGCAGTATTAGTAGGTCCTGACTACGATCAGCAAAACATCCCTGCCAAAAAGGACTAGAACTTCTAATCCTTTTCCTAAAAACGGGTTGTGCGTTTGCCAACCCTTTTTTCATGCCTTCTTTTCAAATCACTTAATATAAGCAAGGGTCCATCTCTTTATAGATGTCCCCTAGATATTTAGTTACTAAGCTTCTTAGAAGCCCTGCTTGCTAAGGCAATAGAGATTTTCCAATCATTTCTTCAAAAAATTTTTACAGGTTAATCAAAAGACAAAGCTAATAACTTAAATAGAAATGTTTACGAGTAAATTAAACATTTATTTTCGGGTAATCGGTACTTTTAAACAAAAATATACTAATTCCAAATCAATAACGGATTTGAAAGTTACCATTTGTTGACTCTTCTATAAATAGGACTAGAAGGTCAAGCCAACTCAATATTATTATTAGCTTAAGAGATCTAAGATTTAATCTGTAAAAATCAATAACTAAATTATACTCAATTTATTGATTATAATAATTTATTAAACAATGAAGCGCAATAAGATTAAATGGCCTAAAACAGAATAGAAATTTTTTTATGCAATTTTACGTAGTCACATGTGCTGTCCCTGCAGAGACACAAGATGAAGGTTACACAGCCTTTATTAAATATATGGAAGATGGTGCCACGATGGATAAGTTTGAAGGGTTTGAACTAATTGCAAGACTGCATATGCCTGAATCAGGAGAGCTTTGTATAATTTGCAAAGCAGTCGATAGCAAAGCTCTTTTCAAACACTTCATGTTTTGGAGATCGGCTTTTGGTTGCGAATTTCTATACAGGCCTGCTCTTACATGCGCAGAGATGGTTGAAATGCAAAAATCACACAATTCTGAAATGGAGGCAAAAGGTTTCTGACCTTTGCATAAAACAAATCCGGAAATAATAACCATTTAGCAAAATAGAAAAAAAGGCTTACACCTTTAATCAAGGCAAAGCCTTTTTTCTAGCAAAGTAAATGAAATACAGGAAGCAAGAGAACATTAACTATTGTCTATGTTTTCAACAGAAAAAAACAATCGTTTAGATTAGCAAATGCTAATAGTTACAAGTATTATAGATATCTTACAAAAGTATACATAAGACAATAGCATTTTATCAAATCTCTTATTTACTGGCTGACCATGGAAAGCATAAGTGGAATAAATCTGCCGAATCAGATTCTTTCATTAGCAGTTGCTGGTGGACTAGTTGCTTTTGCATTTCTTATTCTTAGGTTACTAAATAATGGGATCAAACAAATCATCAGCAAGCTCAATACTAATAAATTAAAACAAGGGAAAAGAGAGAATAAATAAATTATTAAGGATAGCAATTAAGGTACTTAATTGATTCCATATTTTTGAAAAAAAAATCATAGAATAGCTGCTAATTCTCACCTTAATCGCAGATGAAGTAATAAAGCTTGACTATGGGTAACAAGTAAAGTATATTATTTAAAATTTTCATCTAATAAAGGTCATAAATAAGGAAAAACAGCTATCCGAGATAGGGTCTTTAGTTAAAATTGATCCTACAAGAATAAATGACAACGTCTCAGATGAACTAAGTGAAATTCTGTCTAAAAATCCAGTTGGGCAAGTCATAGGTTATAAGATCAATGACGGAACTGATATAGGATTAATTATAAAGTTAAGCAATGGTGCCACTGCATGGTTCTTCAATAATGAGCTAAATAAAATTGATTCAAGTTTAATTAGTAACACCTTTTCAAATAAATCAATTACTAAAAAAGACAAGGTCCTAATCTTAAAAAAAAGCATTAAGTATGTTCTTAATCCAAACAACTTTATAAGGTGGCTTACTACGTCACTTCAAGATGTAATATAAAAGTAATTAAGCAAAGTGTAAATTATTAGTTAATTCCTTTTATTAATAGATTCAGAGCCACCATTAAGGTCAGACTTTGATATCTGATAGACCCTATCATGGATACTTTCAGCTTCTATTTGATTAGATTCCTTATCAAAATAGAACCATGAATCATCTCGATAAGAACTTGCTAAAGGTCTAGAATCTAAAGTCACTAATGAAGATGACAATAAAAACCACCTTCCATACGCCTCTCTGTAGCCAAGCTCTAACAAGAGTCTGCCATCAGAGACTGGCATAGTTAACAAACACTGTTTAGAATTTTTTTTTAAAATCACTTCCTTCATAACGCATGTTGCATCCTCATTAGAATTAGAATTAGAGTTTGTGATGTCATAAATTCTTATACACAAGTAATGGTCTTTATTAGCAAGGAAATTCCTTTCGTTCTCTTTGCTCAATTTCCACTGACAAAAAACCTGATCATCAATGATTGCTCTAGCAGAGAAAAAACTGTTTCTAGAAATGCGCGCACCTAGAATTTTTTTTATGATCTTTTTAATTGTTTCTTTTGCTTTGTATAAGAGTCCCATTTCTTAAAAATAGCCTCGTGATGAATATCCAGTAGAAATTATAATAAACAATTCAGAGAACAGCTTCCAGCTGTTAAATTTTAGTTTCCTCACAATTAGTGTTAAAAGTGCTAATGTTGTAATTGAGCAGGATTCTATTAGCTTGATGAGGCTAATTAAAAAATAAACTATTTAGAAAAGGTTTAATCCAGCACATCTTCTAATCCTAAATAATGGTTAATAAGAATGATAGAAGAGTTTTCAAGCCACTTTTTAATAGCATTCATTTCAGTATTATCAAATTTCCTATCTGCATTTTCTGGCGGTGGAGCAGGCTTAATTCAATTGCCAGCTTTAATTTTTTTAGGGCTTCCTTTCACAAAGGCTCTTGCAACACATAAAATAGCAAGTATTGCTTTAGGTCTTGGTGCTTCTATTAGGCATTCAAGAGAAAAAACTCTCAGTATTTATCATTCTATATTGATTATATTATTTGGGATACCAGGAGTTGTATTTGGTGCCAAGATAGTAATGATTTTACCAAGTCAATCTACAACATTTGCTCTAGGATTATTAACATTAATTTTAGGAATGTATTCCTCCAGATTAAAGTCATCTAGTAATATTCAGCACCAAGTTAATCTCAAGCAAAATCAAATAATTATTGGATCTATTGTTTTATTCATTATTGGTTTCTTAAATGGTTCTTTTTCTTCTGGCACTGGTTTATTTGTAACTCTCTGGCTTGTAAAATGGTTTAGATTTTCATATCTATCAGCAGTGGCTCATACATTAATATTAGTTGGAATAGGATGGAACAGTACTGGGGCCATTGTCCTAGCTTTAAATAGTGATGTAGAATGGACGTGGATTCCAACTTTAACATTAGGATCTTTAACCGGAGGTTACTTAGGTGCTTCTTATGGAATAAGAAAAGGTGAAGTAATAGTCAAGAGATCATTTGAGGTTATATCTATAATTATGGGACTAGCTTTAATGAGCAAGGGAGTCTTAACTCTAATTTGAATAATTCTTCCAGCTAGGAAAAAGGTTATTTTAACAATATTCTAGCTTAGTAAATCTCTTCTCTAAATTTAAGTATTTGTAATATGCAAGTATACTTTAATACTTGAAATTAATTCATAGAATTTTCCACGTAAAAGACTTATGATACTTTCCAATCGTGACATCTATAGAACATAGAAAGATAGCCATATAATATCGTTATAATATAGATAACTCTCAAGAATCAAAGGCTTGAAAATTGCGCTTGATCAATTCTCTATTTAAGAGCAAAAAAAAGCTTTATCCGATTAAGCCAGTTCATAATCCGACTAATTCTTTTCGAACGGAGTTTTTATTCCTTCGGATTAATCAGATTGATCTAGAGATTAAAGATATAAGTAAAGAAATTTTCCAAGCTCAACTGCTTAGGTACCGCTCCATATTTTCAAAAGAGTCTAACTTTTTAATAAGCCTTCAGAGAAAATATTTAGAAGCAAGCGCTATCAAGTCAGCCGATTGGCATAAGCAAAAGCTAATTGAACTTATAGAAGAACGAAGAGTCTTAAAGGTCGAACTTAACAGGCTAACAGGTAAAGTATTGCAAGACCGGCTAAAGAAAATTTGTTGGAATATAGCTATAGGACTTGCTTTTCTTATGTCTATTTTAATTATTATATTACTCATTCTGGCAACAATTTATTCACTTCCAATCTTTTTGTTTTTAATGATTTCCTATTTGATGATGAATAAATTCAGCTAAGCTATTATATAAAAAGTATAAAGTGTAGCTGAAAATAATAAAAAAAGAGCATGTTCTCTCCTCAAGGGTAAGATCAGAAGAAACACCTCCGTTTTTCAATTGCTCTTAAGCTCAGTTAATCCCTTAAGAACAATTGGAGATTAATCTCACATAGGTCTACCAGAGATGAATTGATGAACGCTAGGAACTGTTCTGTACAGTAAGTAGATCAACAAAACAAGGAGATTCCCTCCTACGACCATGGCTCCTGTAATAAAATTTTGCCTGGAGGAAGTGTAATCCCACTTAGGTTCGTTGTTCTCATTTGGTGGTTCTTGATAAGTCATTGTTTAATCCAAGTGAAAGTAGAAATAGCATTGATCATGGCAAAAAATCTAATCAGGTTTGTTATTTCACAAATTCTGCCATTTTTTCTTTAGTACTGTTTTTCAAAAGTTGCTATTTTATAAAATGATTCATGAACTCTATAACAGAAAGTCGAACCACAGGGAGATTAGAAGAAGCATGGGTATCGCTAAGTTCCATTTTTGCAAACGATAATCCCTCCAAGTCTTTTAAAGAAAGATGAGAATGTTGAGGCATAGATTTCTAAAGCATATTTTCCAATCGCAAGCTTGGTCTTAATTTCAATACTTCTAGAAAGATCGTTGCAAGGACTAAACCTATAAAAGATAAGACCTAGTCTTCATTTGATCTTCAAATAATCGGGGATTTTAAAAAGCTATTCCCTTTTTAAATTAGTCACATGAAGAACTCCATAGAATTATATCTTTAAAGGGTGTTGCTAAACACTTGATAAAAAATAAATTACACGTGATCTTTAGGAAAATATTAATTGAAGAAATGCTAGGCCTAATACTTTTCTTATTCCTCGTTTCTTCAATAGGGTCCTTAGTCCTCTATTTCAATAAGAGTGAAAGTGCTGAAAAGATTAAAAATGTCCTGAAAAAGATTCTGAAGAATCTAAAAGATCTATTTAAAAGCCTTAGAGAATTAATAGATCTAATAAAACAATTAATTCCACTAGATAATGATGAGCATA
>QCLI01000024.1 GCA_003214695.1 Prochlorococcus sp. AG-412-P08 | reverse complement strand
AAATAGGAATACAACTACTAATTGATAAATGCACTTAACTAGCAATCTAATGGAAAAAATATCGGATCTTAGCCGAAAACAAAGAATGCTTATATTAATATTTATTGATGTTATTTTATTTTGGTGTGCAATTTATTCCAGTTTTCTACTTGTCGAACAACATCCTTTTAATTCTGAAATAATCTCTTATGATTGGATTTTTCCAGCTATTCTAATAATTGGCATACCATTTTATATATTTGAAGGAGAATATCAAGGGCTAACTAAATACCTTGGTAGCCAGGCACTCTATAAAATCGCCCTAAGTAATTTTAAAGTATTATTTATTTTATTTAATCTAGGGATATTACTTGGATTCTATAATTATAGTATAAATCTATGGATTATTTTCTGGATACTCACAACAATCTCTAATGGAGGAGTTAGATTTCTTCTTCGAGACATTTTACTTTTTAGCCTATCTAATAAGAATACTAATACTAGAGTTGTTGCAATATATGGAGCTGGTTTAGCAGGAGCTCAACTTGCAGCATCTTTAACTTTAGCGAAAAGTCATCAAATAAAAGTCTTTATAGATGATGCCCCACACTTATGGAATAGGACACTAAATGATATCCCGATAAAATCCCCTGATTATTTAAATCGATTAAAAGGGCAAATTGATCAAGTCTTATTAGCGATCCCTTCATTGCAACGTAATAGGAGGAAAGTAATTCTAGAAAATATTCAGAAGAAAGGAATTCCTATACTAGAGGTCCCATCCGTTGAAGATATTACATCAGGAAATGCTCAGATTAATGATCTTAGAGTGATCCATATTGAGGAATTGCTTGGAAGAAGACCAGTGGATCCAGATCAAACTTTACTGTTAACTGGTATTTCGGGAAAGGTTGTTCTTGTAACTGGTGCAGGTGGGTCTATTGGAAGCGAAATATGTCGTCAAATTATAAGCCTTAGACCTATGAAACTAATTTTACTAGAATTTCATGAACCAAGCCTATATTCAATTGGCGAGGAATTAAAAGGATTTAATCAAGATAATATTAATATATTAAGTATTTTGGGCTCTTCTACTGACAGAGTTTTAATTGAAAATATCTTTAATGAAGAATATGTAGAGATTGTTTTTCATGCAGCTGCCTATAAGCATGTACCAATTGTAGAATATAACCCTATTGCAGGAGTTCAAAATAATATACTTTCAACTAAAGTTATTTGCTCAAGTGCTAGAAATTGTGGAGTTGAGAAGGTAGTACTTGTATCTACAGATAAGGCAGTAAGGCCAACTAATGTGATGGGAGCTTCTAAACGTTTAGCTGAGATAATTGTTCAAGAATTTGCAAAAGAAACTAAAACTAAAAAGATAAATTTAACAAATGAAAAGGTTAATACTTGTTTTACGATGGTTAGATTTGGCAATGTCCTAAACTCTTCTGGATCAGTTGTACCACTCTTCCGAAAGCAAATAGCCTCAGGCGGTCCAATAACCCTTACACATGCAAAAATAAATAGATATTTTATGACATTAAAAGAGGCTGCCCAGCTAGTTATTCAAGTAGCTGTACTTTCACAAGGGGGCGAAGTCTTTCTCTTAGATATGGGCAAGCCTATTAAGATAAGAGATCTTGCTGAAAGAATGATACTTCTTAGCGGATTAACCTTTAAAGATGAAAATTCCAAGGAGGGTGATATAGAGATTATAGAAACAGGACTTAGACCTGGAGAAAAAATATGTGAAGAGCTATTGATAGACCCAAGCTCACAAAGAACAAGTCATCCCTTAATATACAAAGCCAATGAGGTCTCTTCAGAAAATCCTAACTTTTGGTCTAAATTAAACGAATTAGAAGAACAATTAATTCAGCGAGATATTAAGAAAACACTTGCATTACTTTTAGAATTAGTACCAGAATGGGAAATGGGTGCAACTCATAAGATCTAATTAAGTGTCTTCGTAGTTAGCTTGAGTAGCTTTTTGCGAAATTTCAGAGTAAATGAATTACAAAAATAGGACTATGAATTATATTTGTCTCATTAAATAATAAATCCTCAAAGACTTTTATATTAATATTTAATATAAAAGTCTTCTAGATAAAGTCATGAAAACATCTAAGCTATAATAAATAATCTGAATTTGGACCTAATGATATCCAACCAATAACAGGTTTATTTTGAAGACTTAATCTATTCTTCAGTTTTCTTAAGTCATTACGTGAAGAAACTCCCATAGAAGTAATAATTAATTGACTAGAGCAGTTTGCAGCTGTGCTTAGATCTTTAGTTGCAAAAACATTACATGATGAAAGATAAGTTTCTAACTTTTTAACTAATTCGCTTGTTGCTGTTTGATCAATATCTCCAATAGTGATTAAAGCAATACTTTTATTTCTTAATTCAGAAAGTTGACCTTGCGCAAGTAGCTTAATAGGCTCGTCCCAACTATTTGTATCCTTAATTGATAACTGCTCGAGCAATGGGAGATTTATTAATGACTGTAATTCTGATAAATCATAACAAAGGTCTTTCTTTCTTTCTAGATAGATTGCGATGCCTGAACCTGATGATATTCCTAGCAGGAATGCAAAAATAACAATGCTCTTTCTACTTGGTGCAACAGGAGAGTCTAGTAGTATTGGTTGCGTAATTAATTGCCAAGGATCTTCGGAAAATGCCTTGTCTAGGGATAAAGATCTGCGCTGTGACTCAAGCGTCTCGAGAGTATTTTGATCTCTGGAAGATTCAGCAAGAAGTTCTCTATACTTAACAAGAACACCCTTTGGTCTTTTAGAGGCAGCCAATATTGACTCTGCCACTTGCCGAGTTCCTTCTAGGTTTTTAATAACCTCCTTTTTAATGGCTTCGACTATAAATTCTTTTCGCTCTAAAAGTCTTACTATAGCTTTGTCATTTTCTGTAAAATTTAACCGTTTAAGTAGAAGTTGTTCTTCAATATTATCTAATGTTTTAAAATGCTTAATTCCGCTTAATTCGGGCATTGCTCGTCCGAAAAAGATAAAAGCTTCATTATCATCAACTAGAAGATTAAGTTGCTTTAACTGTTGCTTTATTGTCCTGATTCTATTGGCAGCAGCAACCCTTGTAGTTTCGACATCAATTTCTTTATTTGCAGCTGAATTTTTTTCTAAAGGTAAAGATAATGCCTTGAAATTACCTTCATTTGACTGATTTATCCTAGCTATCCCTGATGATTTTAATGAGCTTAAACTTTTTATTGTTAAGTCATTTTCTATCGCATAAGATTCAGCGGCTCTTAGGGATTTTAAACTCTTAATCTTATATTTAGATATCTGTTCATCCAAGTAAATTGATCCTTTTTCTATATTTCTATTTCTATCTCTCCCTGAATAAGCTTGATATGCAGAGGAAATTTTATTTAACACAGGCACAATCAACTCTTTGTCGACATCTCTATAAGCAAGGCTTAGTACAGAGGTCCCTTTTTTCAGACTAATGTTAAGACTAGAGTCAAGCCAGGTGAAAAATTGTGCTCTAGGAACTGCATAACCTTCGTTATCTTTTTTGGTTTTTTTCACGAAGGAGAAAACAGGCATAAGCATTGAAGGGCTTTTTAAAATTTCTACTTCCGTTTGCAATTTGTTCGTCAATCCAGAGCGGCCACCAAGAAGTGAACTTAGACCGGGATTAGTTTGTAAAAAATTAAGAGAAGAAGAACCTGACTGCTGATTGGCTATAACTATTTGAAATTGACCTTCCCATACTCTCTTTGCAGTAAGAGCATAAGTAAGGCCAAGAAGCAAACTGATTCCTGTTATAGAGGCAATTAAGCGTTTATTACGTAACAGGGTAAGAAGAATCTGTTTGCCATCTACATCTTGATCTGACCTTAAGTAATTTATGGAATTCAAGTCTTTATTTGCATCCATTTCTTTAGCTGATTGTACAGTTTATTTAAAACAAAAGATTATCCTTATTTAAGGAATCTTGGCTATCACCATTGTACCAAAATGCTTACATTAGGCAAATATTTTTTATTCAATAAAGATATTTTCGTTCACCTTAATTATTTATTGTAAATTAAGTGATATTTTATATATAAAAAACTAATAAATCTTTTAGCTGAGTAATTCCAAGCATTTCTTAAGAATTCTTTGACTTGCTTTTCCATCTCCGAAAGGATTATCAGCTTCAGACATCCTTTTATAAGCTCGAGGGTTTTCTAATAAGATACTTGCTTCTGCAAAAATATTTTCGGCTTTATAGCCTACTAATTTTGCTATTCCTGCATCAATAGCCTCACTACGCTCAGTTGTTTCTCTTAGAACTAAAACTGGCTTAGAAAACGTAGGGGCCTCTTCTTGAAGACCTCCAGAATCTGTAAGCAATAAAGTACAGCTTTTCAGTGCACCTATAAAATCTTTGTAAATCAATGGCTCTACAAGCGCAACTCTAGGATGATTACCAAGAATTCGTAAAATTGACTCCCTAACAATTTTGTTTTTATGCATTGGGATTAATAAAGATGTATCACTATATTTTTGTAAAATCATTAACATTCCTCTAGCAATATCTTCAAGCCTTTTACCCCAATTCTCGCGTCTGTGAATAGTCGAAAGTATAACTTTTTGATTTTGCCAATTAATTTTATCTATACTAGGTTCAACTATAGAATTTGTTATTGATTGAAGAGAATCAATAACTGTATTTCCTGTAACTTCGATATTTGCACTAATAAATGATCTCTTAAGATTACTCATTGATTTTTTTGTTGGGGCAAAATGGAGAGTAGCTATTTGTGATATTAAGCGCCTATTTGCTTCTTCTGGGAAAGGGTCCATAAGGTTCTCTGTTCTGAGTCCAGCCTCTATATGTGCAACAGGGATTTTCTCATAAAATGCAGCTAGTGCTGCTGAAAATGCAGTTGATGTGTCACCTTGAACTAGGACTAAATTAGTAGGATTTTGTTTGAATTCTTGTTTTAACCCTTCTAGAGTTTTGCATGTGATTTCAGTGAGGGTTTGATTATGTGACATTAAATTCAAATTAAGGTCTGCTTTGAGCTCAAAAAATTCCATTACTTGTTTCAACATTTCGTTATGTTGACCAGTAAGAATTACTCTTGTTTCTAATGCAGTACATGATTTAAAGGCTATAATTACTGGCGCCAGCTTGATAGCTTCAGGCCTTGTACCTAGGACAAAAGTAACAACGGGTAATTTAAGCATCACTTATTCTAAAATTAGATTTTCTGAATTCTAATTTTCAATTGTCTAATCCCAACAATTCACTTTCTATTAATTGCAAATGACAGTATTTGTAACTGGAGCGGCTGGTTTTATTGGTTTCCATGTCAGTAAAAATCTTTTAATGAAAGGAAGGACAGTTATTGGATTGGATAATCTCAACAACTATTACGATAGAAATCTTAAATTGGCTAGACTTAATTTATTAAGGGAAGCTAGCCAAGAGTATGGATCTTGCTTTCATTTTATTGAAGCAGATATTGAGAACGATAAAGCAATCTTCGAGGTTTTTCATCAATATAAGCCAGAAAATGTTATTAAT
The DNA here is from genome assembly GCA_003214695.1 of Prochlorococcus sp. AG-412-P08. Lineage (GTDB taxonomy): Bacteria > Cyanobacteriota > Cyanobacteriia > PCC-6307 > Cyanobiaceae > Prochlorococcus_E. The sequence goes on along the minus strand of QCLI01000024.1, from coordinate 8,829 downwards.
CTTGCTGCACAAGCTGGGGTAAGATATTCAATTTTAAATCCTAGAGCATATTTACAATCAAATCTATTAGGTTTTGGTAATCTTTTAGAAGCATGTAGAAAACATCAAGTTAAACATTTAGTTTATGCAAGCAGCAGCTCTGTTTATGGAGGCAATACTAAGCTTCCTTTCTCTGAGAAGGATGGAGTTGACCATCCAGTAAGTCTTTATGCTGCAAGTAAAAAGGCAAATGAATTGATGGCTCATAGCTATAGCCATCTTTACAATATTCCATCTACTGGCTTAAGATTTTTCACAGTTTATGGTCCTTGGGGAAGGCCAGATATGGCATTGTTTCTATTTACAAAAGCAATGCTAAATAATGAGCCTATTAAAGTCTTTAACAATGGCCTTATGAAGAGAGATTTTACTTATATTGATGATATAAGCGAAAGCATTATTCGCATACTTGATAAGCCAGCAATTCCCAACGATAAATTTAATACCAGCAAACCAGACCCTTCAACTAGCTGGGCCCCCTATCGAATTTTTAATATTGGCAATTCTAATTCAGTTTCATTAATGGCATATATAGAAGCTATAGAAGAAGCCTTAGGAGTACAAGCTAAAAAGGAGTTTCAACCTATGCAACCAGGAGATGTCCCAGCAACTTCATCCGACACAAGAAATCTAGAGGATTGGGTTGGTTTTAGACCCTCTACGCCTATAAAGGAAGGCGTTGGAAAGTTTGTCACTTGGTACAAAAACATGTATAAGGTTTAGACTTCTAATTGAAGGTAAGCAGAAGGTTCTTTGAACATTTTCCCTGAGGTTGAAAACTGCACAATTGCTGTTATTGGAATGGGCTATGTGGGTCTACCACTTGCACTGGAATTCTCCACAAATAACATATGCCACAAAACCAAAAAAACATTAAATAGAAAAGTTATTGGTTTTGATATAAATGAACGAAGGTTAAAAGAACTTAAAAGTGGTTTTGATTCAACAAAAGAAACTAATAAAGAAGTTCTGGAAAATGCAAGAAACTTATCCTTCTCTTCTGACCCATCTAGCATAATATCTGCAGATGTTTTTATTATAACTGTACCTACCCCAATAGATAAAGTTAAAAGGCCAGATCTTAATCCACTTAAAAATGCATCCTCAACAGTTGGAAAAGTTTTAAAGGAAAGATCTAAAATAAATTCTAAAAGGAATTTGTTAACGGCTCCTATTGTTATTTATGAAAGCACTGTATTCCCTGGTGCAACAGAAGAAATTTGCATCCCTATTTTAGAGATTGAATCAGGTTTAAAAGTAAATTCAAAAAAACCATTCGAGGGTTTTTTCTGCGGATATAGCCCAGAACGAATAAATCCAGGTGATAAGAACCATAGATTAACAACAATAACAAAAGTCACTAGTGGAAGCAGTTTTGAATCTGCAGAATGGATAGATTCACTTTACTCTTCAATAATAAGTGCGAATACTTTTTTAGCTCCAAGTATTAAAGTTGCAGAAGCAGCTAAAATAATTGAAAATACTCAACGAGATGTAAATATCGCATTAATTAATGAGTTGTCCATGATTTTTAGAAAATTAGAAATAGACACCTTAGATGTACTTGAGGCGGCATCTACGAAATGGAACTTTATTAACTTTAAACCAGGCCTTGTTGGGGGCCATTGTATTGGTGTTGATCCATATTACTTAACACACAAGGCAATTGAAGTAGGATATCACCCTCAAGTAATTCTTTCAGGAAGAAGAATAAATGATGATATGAGTAATTGGGTTGCAGAACAGTTAATCTTGGAATTAGTGGATAATGACATTAAGGTTAGTGGTTCAAATATCTTAATCCTAGGTTTAACATTTAAAGAAGATTGCCCGGACCTTAGAAATACAAGAGTTGTCCATCTCATAAAGAAGTTAATAGAGTATGGTGTGTCAGTAGATATCGTTGATCCAATGGCAGATAAAGAATTAGCTAAAGAAGAATTCAATCTAAACATAGAAAGAGAAGTAAATATGAATAAAAAATACCCAGCTTTAGTTCTAGCAGTTGCTCACCAAGAATTTAAATCATTTACAATCAAAAAATGGAAGAGTCTAGTAGATAATAATGGCATATTAATGGATCTAAAAGGAATAATTCCTCGCGAACTAGAACCATTCCGCTTATAGAAGAATAAGCAGACGTTTCTCTTAGCTTATTAACTTAGGTTAAAGATGAAATATATAGATAGCTAAGAAACTAATCTTACTTATAAATAAATTATGAGTATTAAAAGAAACTATGAGTATTAATTCGAAATTATTAAATAATATATCTTAGCATGTTCGTATTTAAAATATGATATAATAAATCTTATTGGATTTTTCTTCCAAACAGATTACAGCCCTTATTTTTTATTCTTATGAGTCCTTCAGTGTCACGAAAGCTTAAACGATGTTCACGTTGTCTTTTACCTGAAACACATGAGACCTTATTGCTAGATGAGAAAGGTATATGTAATGTTTGTCGAGCTCAGGAAGTAAAAGCAAAAATAGACTGGAATTCAAAATTGATTGAACTTGATGACTTGGTCAATACTTATAAAGGAAAGTATAGATATGATTGTATAATTCCCTTTAGTGGTGGGAAGGATAGTACTTGGACTCTATATTATCTAATGCAGCGTTACCCAGGGTTAAAGCCTCTTGTTGTTAGGGCTAACCACGGCTTTTTGCGTCCTAAGTTAAGAGAAAACTGTCAGAAAGTCTTTCGAAAATTAGGAGTAGATGTTCATGACTTCACCCCTAGTTGGAAGGTCGTTCAAAGGCTAATGTTGCAATCATTTATAGAAAAAGGTGATTTCTGCTGGCATTGTCACACTGGAATTTGTTCTTACCCAATGCAAGTGGCAATCAAGGAAAAAACACCTCTTATCTTTTGGGGCGAACCTTCTTCTGAATATACATCTTATTATAGCTATGACCAATCAGAAGAGGTAAATGAGGAAAGATTTAATCGTACTGGCGCTAATTTAGGAATAAATGCTGAAGACATGTTAATTAGACTAGATGGATTAGTAGATGAAAGGGACCTAGAGCCTTTTAAATATCCACCACTTAAAGAACTACGAAAATTAGGTTTTAGATCAGTATGTCTTGGAAGTTATATTCCATGGGACGTAAAGATGCAAGTTGAAAAAATTAAAACAGAGCTATCCTGGGAAGGTGATTGTGTAGAGAATGTACCTAGTGAATATAATTATGAAAAGATAGAATGCTGGATGCAAGGAGTTCGTGACTATATTAAGTTTATAAAGAGAGGTTATACAAGACCATCTCATTTGGCTGCCATAGATTTAAGAAACAAGCGAATAAGTAAGGAAGAAGCACTCACCATGATCAAAGAATTTGAAGGTAAAAGGCCTCCAAGTCTTGATATTTTTTTGGAGTATTTAGGTATAGATGAACAGCAATTTTACACAATTGCTATTGGACATCAAGTTTCGCCATGGAAATTTGAATTAAATCAAGTTTCCCCAGGTGAAAAACTTAATGATTTTGATAATTGGAGCAAAGGAGATGGCCTTACACCTGAGGAGGCCAAGAATCAAATAAATAAATGGTCAGACGATTGCAATAATTGCAATTCAAGCGGAACATGCCTTCCTGACTGATTACAGTAATAAATCCTTTTTTGCAAGTATGCCAACTTCATCAGTACAAATAAAGGAGTTTTTATATCTCTAGAATTTAAGCTTTCTGTTTTTACGTACAAAAATTCATTGTTACAATTATATCTTTTAATTTGCTATCTAATGTTAGATTAGTTTTTAAAAGGGTATTTAAGCTCCAAAAATTATTAAACCATAAGATGTATTTTTAATATGGAGGAAGAAAATAGTATCAAAGAAGAAAATACACTAAATATTAATCTAGGACAACAATTATGGACTAGAGCTAAGGAGATAATACCAGGTGGAAATATGCTGCTATCCAAAAGGTCTGAAATGTTTTTGCCAGAACAATGGCCTGCTTATTATTCAAGAGCTGATGGCTGCCAGGTTTGGGATCTAAATGGAAGAAAGTTTCATGATTTAAGTATAATGGGCATTGGGACTAACTTACTTGGATATGGAGACACTGAGGTTGATGCTGCCGTAACTAAAGCTGTTTCTTCAGGTAACATGAGTTCTCTTAATTGTCCTGAAGAGGTATTTCTTGCAGAAAAGTTAATAGCAATGCATCCATGGGCTGAGATGGTAAAACTTGCTCGAACTGGAGGCGAAGCAAATGCCATTGCTATAAGAATTGCTAGAGCAGCAACGGGAAGAGAAACTGTTGCTATATGTGGTTACCATGGCTGGCACGATTGGTATCTTGCTACTAACCTCCAGGACGAATCACAACTATCTCAGCATTTGTTACCTGGTTTGAAGCCAAATGGCGTCCCTAAAGATCTTAGGAATACCGTAAAGGCATTTTCGTATAACTCACTTGAGGAGTTAGAAAAGATTTCTGAAGAATATGATTTAGCTGCTGTAAAAATGGAAGTTCAGAGATCAGAATTACCCAAAAAAGGATTTTTAGAAGGAATTAGAAAGTTATGCTCTGATAAGGGAATAGCTCTTATATTTGATGAATGTACATCAGGATTTCGTGAAACATTTGGGGGCTTACATAAAAAATATAAAGTAGAACCTGATATGGCTATTTTTGGGAAGGCTCTAGGTAATGGATATGCAATTACTGCTGTGATTGGTAAAAGGGAGTTAATGGAATCTGCTCAAAATACTTTTATAAGCAGTACATTTTGGACAGAACGTATAGGACCTTCGGCTGCACTAAAAACGCTTGAAGTAATGGAACGAGAAAAGTCATGGGAAAGAGTTACTCATATAGGTAAATATATAAAGAACAATTGGATACAGATTGCTAGGACTCATAATATTAAATTAAATATTTCTGGACTCTCAGCATTAGCATGTTTTAGTATTGAATCTCCAAACAGCTTAAAATACAAGACTTTAATTACACAGGAAATGCTTAAAAGGGATTTTTTAGCTTCAAATAGTTGCTACGTTTGTACTAAACACAATAAAGATATATTAGAAACATATTTTCAAAATCTAGATTTAATTTTTAAAATGATATCAAATTGTGAGAATGGATATCCTATTGACAATCTTTTAGAAGGCCCTGTATGTCATGAAACCTTCAAAAGGTTGAACTAAATCAATAAAAATAATCTGCTTATATAAATATATTAATACACCCTCTTATCTTTTAAAAAGGGATCTCTAAGTTCATTTGCTATAGATCATCGAGTGCATTTATAGAGAGGAAAAATGTTAATTTTAGCTTTTCATACTTTATATGGTTTATAAGGTAACATTATCCCTTCGCGTATTTAATAATATGTCCGAGGTAATTTAACGAAAAAGAATCGATCATATTAGGATTTTTAATTATTTATTAATGGAAGCATCTATCTAAGGAATGCAAAAAAAATGACGTACCCTAGAAAAATTAGTTAAAATTGAAAATTTTATAATAGCTTTTCATTAAATATCCATTCTTAGTAAAGACAATATTAATATTAAATAATAATATAGAAGTAATTGATTTTTATGACTTAACATCTAAGGTAATTTAATAAACAAATTATACTGATGTCATTTTTTATTTCAGGAAGAGAAATAGGACCCGATGTAAAACCTTTTATTATTGCAGAGATGAGTGGAAACCATAATCAAAGTTTAGATAGAGCATTAGAAATAGTTGATGCAGCAGCAGCAGCAGGTGCTGATGCTATCAAACTTCAAACTTATACTGCAGACACAATGACATTGAATGAGCAAAGTGATCAATTTATAATAAAAGAAAAAGATAGTCCTTGGTATGGAGAAAACTTATATAACTTATATCAAAAAGCACATACTCCATGGGAGTGGCATCCGAAAATAATGGAACGAGCTAAACATAAAAATATTTTGTGCTTTAGTTCTCCATTTGATGAAACAGCAGTAGATTATCTAGAATCCTTAAATGTTCCTGCATTTAAAATTGCTAGTTTTGAGAATAATCACCTACCATTGATTCGCAAGGTAGCAAGAACAAAAAAACCTATTATTATATCTACTGGCTTAGCTACATTAGGGGAACTAGAGCAGGCTGTGGAAACAGTTAGAACTAATGGTGGCAATAATTTAATATTACTTAAATGTACAAGTACATACCCAGCTTCGCCCATTAATACAAATTTAAAGACCATTTCTCATATGAGGAGTCTTTTCAACTGTGAAGTAGGTTTATCAGACCACACTAAAGGTATAGGTGCTGCTGTTGCATCAGTATCACTTGGTGCAACAGTTATAGAAAAGCATTTGACCCTAAGCCGTAAAGATGGAGGAGTTGACTCAAGTTTTTCATTAGAGCCTCAAGAATTAAAATCATTAGTTGAGGAAACAACTATTGCTCACGATGCATTGGGTAAAGTATTTTATGGGCCTACTGAAAAAGAACGTCAAAATCTAATTTATAGAAGATCAATCTACACGACTAGAGATATCAGAGAAGGAGAAGAGTTTAATGATGGTAATATTAAAGTTATAAGACCTGGATTTGGAGCATCTCCATCTCTTTATGATTCAATTATTGGATTAAAAGCTAATAAATCTTATAAAGCGGGCTCTCCATTATCATTAAAATCTCTTTTATAAATTCTATTTAAGAGTTTATTACTGAAGGATCAATATTAGAAAGAGTAAATTTCTCTAATGAAGAGACTTTCCATAAGGATGCATAATGTGCTGTATCAAAATCTGTTTTCTTAATATAATACTCTTTAGCAAAGATTGTTTTATGGTAGAGCAATCTAAAGCATGGATGGGCAGATAAGATTTGTGTATGATCATATTTATATATATACTGAGAAGCCTCATGTTTATATTTTCTATAAATTGGATTGCCTTGATTATGAAAGTCAAATATCATAATGTACCCATTTTCTTTTAAGATATCTAACGAATTAGAAATACATTTGAAGAAATTCCAAGGTGGGATGTGAAATAATACACCTCCAAATATAATTAATTCATATTTTTGTGATTTAACCTCATCGGGATAACACTCTGCAGTCCCTTTGTATAATTTTACCCCCTCAAAGTTTTTATTGCCATATTCACATGCAGCAGGGCTAGGATCAATTCCATAACAATCAGCATTTGTTTTTAAATATATACTTGAAAGAACACATCCATTGCCTGCTCCAATTTCCAAAACAGTTTTAGGCTTTAACCAAGGGTTGTCTATCAAACAAGTCAAGGGAGGAAGAAAGTCAGGACCAGGTTTTTTTCTGTCATAAACAGCAGAACCAGCTATATTACGATAAAAGTTCCTGTCGCATTTATCTGCCGAATCACCCATAAACTCTATAGACATAGGATTTTATATATAGTCTTTATATTATATAACACTTTAGAAATAAAGCAAAATAAATATCAAATATTTATTGAGCATTAAATTTTTCTGAGCTTGAAATTATTAGAGGTTCTCTAATGATTATCAAATGTAGTCGTCTTACTTAGATCTTATAAATAGGTTGTTAGGCTATACAGGTTTTTAAAAAGGCTCTTCTGCTTTAATATCCTATCCCCTATTAGATTTACACCTATTCTATATTTACATTAGAGTGAGTAAATTTATCTATTATTTATCGATCTAGTTGCAAAATGGATTTTAAATCTAGAGTTATTAAAGGCTGCTAATTCTTCTTATTTAGAATTTTATTATTATATCCTAATGACATTGATTGATTGATTTCAATATTATTAGCTTGAGTAGATAAATATAAACTTTAATTGGATTGATGTAGAACCATTTATTTAGTTCTTGGCTTATGCGTAAAGTAAATTTATATATCTCTATTCTTCTACCTGAAAAATTGATAATAATGTAAGCCATGGCAATAGCTTGATTGAAGAAAAACCTTCTTGAAAGAGCTATCTTCTCTATAAAGAGGCCATTAATCAGGAACATATCATATTCATTTTTTAATTAACTTATTATTTTTTGCTTTGAAATGCTTGACCCTATAAACAGTGTCGCTATCATTTATTTTAAAGTATCCTCTACTTATAATGTCAGATGTAGGCTCAAGTATCAATGCTGATCGCGGTGCCTGGAAGTTTGACGGTAATGTTGTTGATAATTTCCAAGAACACGTCACCTCATCAGTCCCTCTTTACAATGAAGGTCATGACATGATCTGCATGTTAAGTGACTATTTTTGTCAAGATGGTTCATATATATATGATATTGGCTGTTCAAAAGGAGAATTAATTAAAAGGCTAGCACAATATAATAATAAATCATTAAATTTAGTAGGAATCGAATCTGAGCCCATTTTTGCTAAGGCTTCCTCGGTCGAGTTGCTAGGTAATAATAAAATGGAAGGAAAAATATTAAATCATAAAATTAAAATTTTAAATGAAAATATCTTAGACCTTACTCTTCAGGAAAGTTCACTTATAACTAGTTACTATACAATACAATTTATACATCCAAGATATAGGCAGGATGTTTTTGATAAGATATATTCTTCATTGCATTGGGGAGGAGCATTTATATTGTTTGAGAAAGTAAGGGCTAATGATGCAAGATTTCAGGATATAATATCACAAACTTATTTAGAGTATAAAACATCAAGAGGTTTTTCTAAGGATGAGGTGATGTCTAAATTATTATCCCTAAAGGGGATACTTGAACCTTTTACTAGTCAAGAGAATAATCAATATATGAAGAGAGCCGGCTTTGTTGATATTATTTCAATAAGTAAGTTTTTATGCTTTGAAG
>QCLI01000023.1 GCA_003214695.1 Prochlorococcus sp. AG-412-P08 | reverse complement strand
AATCGATCTTTGCAAACTCTCCACTCCCTTCATCGCCAAGAGTTATATAATCATTGGAAGAACTATCGCAGGAAGATCCATTTGAAGAGGTACATTTTTTGTTTATAACTTCTTTTATTCCAAATGGAATAGTTATCATTTTTGCATTGTCATCATCAGTTGTGCCATTAATATTTACCCAACCATCGAATGAATTTGTCTGAAGATTATATTTCCTGTATCTATTACTCGTAGGTTCTTTTAGTAATATTGTTCCACTTGCAGCATCTATGATTTGTTCTCCTGGGACAAAACTAGTTAAGTCAGTATCAGGGAAAATATCCTCTTGAAGTAATGTCACAGAACCACCTGATTCCATTCTATAGAGATTTAAACCACCTCCAGCTGTATTGGAAGATGTAACTACTAGAGAAAGGCCACTAGGTTGAGTTTCTATTTCTGCAGAATTAACAGGAAGAGCAACAAAATTACCTGTTAGAAAAAATGCACTAACTAGTGCAGAAGAATAAAAACGTCGCACGCTTGTCAATGGAATTGCATAACTTCACTATGGTCTAGATTACCTAGTTTGCAAACTAGGTAAGGCTTGAGTCTCATTGAGATGGGAAAAGTTTGAACAGGATTTTCGACTACTTTCTAATCTCTTGCTACGACTGTAACTGTATGCTCACTCTTAATTAGCCACCAGTTATTATTTTTGTCAGCCATTGCGAAGGAAGAAGTTAGGGATATTTTAGAGGTTTTGAGGTTTGCTGGTATGAGAGTTTTGTGACCTCGTTGTCTTTTCTTCCTAAAGGAGTTTGTTCTTGCTTTTGTTTTGAAGGCAAAGTTTCTTTTCTTAAACAAGTGACAAAAGAGACTTCAAAGGATTAGAAAAGAAGTAACAGGACAACTCCTCACATAATCGTTCTGTTGAACAAAAAAGCACCCGACTTCTTGTAAGCAGGGTGCTTTTTTAACGAGGGCTTGTCAAATAAAGACTTATAGGTAAAAATACCGCTGTGAGGAGTTGAGATCCTCCAGCAGTGGAAACAAGGAAACACTTGCTTAAGATCTCCAAAAAGGCCTGCCTAACGGCAGGTTTTTTTTGTGTCTAGTCATATCTAATACTTTCTCTTTGCATGTTGCTTTCTTTAATAGCTGCATGAGAGTAATTTTCTAATTCAAGAAAGTTAAGGGAGGCCTTTCAAGCTAATGATGGAACAAAGTTTTTACTTGAAAAAGACTTGAAGTAATATGAGATTCTTTATGCAAAATTGAAATGTCTATATGAAGAAAATCCTTCTTCTGAGGAAAGGAAGCAAAAGGCTAAGCTTGGAATGAAGGTTGCCTTTATTCAATGGGCTTATTCAGGTGACTTCAGAGCAATTTTTACAGCTTTTTAATTTAAATTAGCGACTTAATTCCAGGTGAATTTTAGGAATAATGTTCTATTCCTATTTTTCCAACTAGGTTCTTAGAACTTTAACATTCAAAAGTGCAGTTAGTGCGCCAGTGAAGAAATTACAATAGCCTTATTAAAAAGGGTTTTCTATAGTTCAATCGTTTTTTTAGTTTGGCACTAGGGTTATCTCATCTTCTATAGCTTAAAAGCTTTCAACTGATACATTCTTAAGACTTTTGAAACTCTTGAGTTGTTAATCCTTATAAATGAAATAATTAAAGTAATAGACAATTTAATCGATAAAATCTATTATAAAAATCTTCTTTTTTATATATTACTTATACATCAATATCAAATCTATACGAACCATTGTCTAATGTCTTTGGCATGGTATTTAAGCTAAGAGTTAAGCGATTATCTTCCTTATTTGGAATATAATAGCCATGAGCCTGATTACTACGCCAAACAATAACTTGTCCCTCTTTGATATCTAAGCCAATATTTCTTGCAGTATAAATTGTTTTCTCTTCTGACTTTAGAATGTCTATTATTGGACCATTCGGTGTGCTTTGCCTAGTGACCCTATCATTTTCAAACGTTAATGAGCTATGGACTTGAGGATTAAAATTAATAAAGTAATTTGCAGAAACGTATGAATTGCTATGGAAATGATAATTTAAGGTTGATTCCTTTTGCGAATTATTTAACCAAGCAGAGTTAATTACTATCTCATCACATAAATAACCAATCTTTTGAATATAGGCAACTATAATTTTCTCAAGATCTATTTTTAATTCTTTGAGACTTGGGAATGCTTTAAAAAGGTTTTGATTACTTGAATTACATAAATGTTTTGTATAGGGCTCAAAATCAAACTGCTGGAATAGTTCTTCTGGAGCATCATTATAAATTGATTGAATAATTCTCTTGTATTTTAAATGATCTTTCAAAGGCAAAGTAAAAATCCCAATAGGTTCTGGGTTGATATTTGCTATCGCAAAGTGAATATCTTCTTTTACTTCTTCCACCTTAAAGATCAATAATGGATGCTTTATATATAATATTAGATATTTGTATTTTATCAACTTGAATTATGCTTAATGCAATAAAGAATTGTTTTGGGAGATTCTAATATCGAATAATTTTTTTCAAAATTACAAGATGAAATTATCTGTAGGAGAAAAAAACTGAGGATGCTGGCAATCAGAAATCCTTCTCCAAATCCCATCCAAAAGACTTCATATTCACCTAATCCAAGCCTGGTTCTCCATTTTTTTACCCTTGCCTTATGTCTATTAAGTAACATTGTGAACATTTGGTTGACCTGACTAAATATAGGAATTAGTGGTGATTCACCCTCTTTGAATAATCCACCAAGGTTTAGGTTCTCATATATAGAAGACTATAACTTTTCAGATTAGTTGAATTGAATTTTTCGCTTCTATTCAAAAATAAGATTCTTACATCTAAATCCTCTTAATTTACTTTTGGCATATATTCTGATCCTTGTCTGCCTCATTTGGAATTGTATTGATAGATCATTCCTCAAGAAGTCAGTTCCTTCAGGCTTTTTGAGAGATTGCGTTGTCAATCTCTCAAGTATTTTGATATTGCTCGCATTGAATATTTCCAGATATGACTGTTAACAGCTATTCAATAACTCTATTTTCAGCTATCATTATTATTAAATCTTAGGTTAATTTGTGAACATCAACATTGTTGACACTCACAATCATTCAAAAGTTATGAAAGAGTCATCTCATCAATTCTCATCATTCAGTTTGAAGCAGAGGCTAGCGTCCTTAAGGAATATTTCTCAGCAAGACGCTAACGGTTTTACCTTGGTTGAGTTGATTGTCGTAATTATGATGATTGGAATTCTTTCTTCTATTGCGATTCCTCAATTTATGTCTGCTGCTAATAAAGCTAAACAAAAAGAAGCTACATCTATAGTTGGCTCTGCTTTAAGAGCTGCAGCTGCTTATAATACTGAATACGGATCAATGCCGTCAACTATTCCAGCCCTTACTGAATACGCAAGATTTCAAGCTTGTGTGGCTACTGGTATCACTGATGCCACAACAGGTGGTGCTGCTGCATGTAAAAATAAAACTCCTGATTTAGCTAAAGGAACAGGAGCTAATCAAACATCCACAACTTGGTATTCTCCTTCTGGTAACTATTTGTGTACCATTGCTACCGAAAATAAAACAGTGTCCTCAGTGGTGAAAAATATGTTCCAAATAACTTGTGATCCATATGGACCAACCTACGCAGGCGATGGAGGTTCAGTTCAAGGTTGCTATAACGGTTCAGACTCAACTAACTTAGTAAAAGAATGGAAACTAAATGATAGTGAGAAAGGCCCACAATTAAGTGATGGTGCAGAAAAACAGTTAGACTGCTCAACTCCAGGAGCATAAATTGCTTTCTAGCTTTGGCAATTTTTCAATTAAGAGCTTTTTAAAATAAAAAATATCTAAGATGAAACTTAGATATTTTAAAAATAGGTTATTAAAGAATACCGTTGAAAATGGCTTTGCTATTCCCCAGATTTTACTGTTGGGTATAGGGATTGCCATAGCTCTTAGTGGCTTAATGGGAGCTTCCATCTTGAACCTTGCTGGGTCAAGACTCTCTAGACAAGACCTAATGGCTAAAGCTGCCTCTGAATCTGGAATTACAACAATTAGGAATTTACTTAATGATAGTGGCGAAAGCTTTTTTCATTATTTCTGGCTTAGTGATAGTTGCTCTCAGGCTGGAATTAATTGTCCAAAAAATTTAGCTGCAAACACAATTCCTAATCCTTCAGAAGAATATTGGTCTGATGATCAATGGTGCGATGGAGACGATTCGTGCAAAGGACGCCAAAAAGCACCTATGTGTTCATCAACCACACTTATAGATTGGGAAAATATCTATAGACCTGCTTTTAGTGACTTTATGGATGATATTTCGGAGCAAGTTGGAAGTGACTTGTTGGGTGCAGAAAGGCAATTTAATCAAACTTTTAAAATTAAATCTACAGATTATACGGGCACTGAAAAGTCAGGAATTAATTCTATTGTTGTAGAAGGATATGCAACTGCAAAAACTTCATCTAAAAATACTGCTTTTAATAAATTACGAGTCAATATACAGGTCAATAAAGAAACACCTTATAGTGGGTTTGGTTTCCTTGGAATAGGAGAAACTGAGTCTGATGGCAATGGTTCGCTTTTTTTAGGGGATCTATCTTTTACAAGTTCTGATGATATTAAAGCAGGGTCAATCATCTGGAGGAGGAACTTAACAGATCAAACTATATGTGGTGATTTTGCTAATGAAACTGGTTTAACTGATTCAAGTACTTTACCAAATTCAAGTTTAGGAAATGGTGGTATTTGGATTCAACCCATAGCTCTTCCAAAGCAACCTAGGCTTTCCAATGTTCAGGATGTCGATATTCTAGTTTGCACTCCTATTGTCATTCAAAGAGCAGGTACAAATTGTAAGCTAGGACAAGATTTAAATAGTAATCAAACATATAGAATTGACTCTTTATTTGCAACAGGACCTGGCTCTTCTTTTGAAGTTTCGACTAGTGATGAGTCAAAAGTAATTCTTGAGATAATGGGTGATTTAGATATAAGCAATGAAGGTATTTTTTGTCATAGAAATAAAACGGAAGCTTGTGGGACTGGTAAAGCTCAAAACCTAACTATACTTTTCAGGCAGAAAACAAAAGAAACTGGTAATAAGATTGCTTGTGATCGTTTAACTGGTGGAGTTGATTTAATGAAAGGTGTTTCTATTGATCTTACTTCTTTTGATAATAACTTATTACCAAATAATAGTTTTCTAATAGATAATACAGGGACTGGAGCAAGTGATCAATTCAGTGCATTTGTATATGGTCCTCAAACTACATTTTTTTCAAAAAGGCCTAAAGGCATCTGGGTTCAGTCTCTTTTAACTAATTCTGATACTGAATGGGCTCCAATGATTGTAAGTACTCGAGGTACTTATGGCTGGATTAGGAATAGTTCAGGTGGTACTCAGCGAGATAAAATGACAAATATTATTATTACTGAATCAGGCGATTTGATTCCTTATTTAGATACTTCAGGTGATTCTTTGAAAATTGAGATTATCGGTATAGGTAATCGAATCAAGTCTTTCCCTCCAGGTTCAAATATGAATAGTGATAATGTATTTCTTATTTATGATAATAACCCTGCCCTTGGCTCTAGTTCTTATTACCTTAGAGGTTTTGATATAGTTGATAATTTAAATCCCCATTCTACAAATAGCTCTCAGTACTCTTACCCTGGAGCAGCAGCTATATTAAAAAATAAAACTGTCACTAATCATGTGAATCTAGGAAACAACTTGGACCTCACAGATGCTTCGGAAACTAAGAATTGGTTGGAGGTATATAATATAGATGTTAAGGAAAGGAACACAAATCAATATCGAAATTTTGCGGGAGCTACTTGGGCTAAAAACATATGTTTTGATACAGGTCAGGAAATAACATGGGATTTTTCAAAGGAATTTATTGAAGATTTAGTTGATTGGCATGGCCCAGATTTTTATTGGGGTGTTAGCAGGTATAGAGGTAGATCAATTATTCTTTGGGATACTTTACGAGAATTTTCTAGTTCATCTTGAAATAGATATGAGGCTGAGATTCAATAAACAATTCAAATCAAAAAACAATGTGATTCAAGATGGATTTGGGCTTGTAGATGCTATCGTTAGCATTCTTCTCTTCAGTGGAGTTATTACTTATGGACTATATTTCTCCACCCAAAGATTAAATACTGTTTATCAATCGACTTTAATAGGTGCAGTTAATAAAGAAATTCAAAGAGATATAGAACGTTTAAAATTAGAGCTTTGGAGTATGAATTTTGAGAGTAATGGCACTTATCAACTAGATGAAGAAGATTGTATTGATATACAAGATAAGATAATTTTAATGCCTGGATGGAAGATTGTTTCAACAAGACCTAACCCTTCATCTCCGCCTCCACCAAGCGATGATAACGATATGGTTCAATATTGGTGGCCAGACTCAACTCGAAGTAAAGTTTTTAAAGGAAGACAAGTTTTAATTTTAAGAGAATTAGAAGTGCAACAACCTAGCCAAAGAATATCCATGGACAATAGCATTGCCAGTGTTGGATATAGAGTCAAATGGGCTGATAATCATATACATTGGCTAAGTATTTTATTAAGTAGTGAAGCTCATGCTTGGTGTAAGTAAGTATCTAGTTATGCTTAAAGCTCCGCACTTAGTTAAGAATGACGGCTTTACTCTTCTTGAGTTAGCGTTTACTGTAGGTATTTTCTCATTAATTTCAACATTAATTATTCCTTCTACCATCAATTGGGTTAGGAGCGAAAAAGTTAATGCTTACACTCGTGAACTTCGAGAATTCATGAGATCGGTTCGCCTTGAAGCCAGACGCTGGGGAGCAAGTTGTTTTGTAAAAACAGAAAATCTACCTTATGACTCAATTGCTAATGGTCAAGATTCTTATGGGTTTACTATCAAGTGTCAATATTCAAGTACGTTATCTAATGAGGTCAAACAGCAGGGCAAAGTCGAGTCTCTTATTCCTCCAATAAATAATGCTATTTTTCAAGTTGTAAGCTCAGACTTTCAAGTAACCCCTAATGGAAGAATTAGTTCTAATGAGTCGATTATAATTCTAATAGGTTCGAAGTATTTTAATCAAAAAGTAAAGATGCTTAATTGTTTAGTTATTAATTCCCCGACTGGAATGATCAGGAAAGGTAAGTTTTCTGAAGACTCTTTAATCTCAAATGATATGCCCATTAGTCAATTATCCTCTAATGAGTTACTTATTGAGCAAAATTGCCTTATTCCTGAAAGCTTATAAACTTTAAATGAGTAAACATATATATAAAAAAAATGGATTTACTATTGTAGAGTTGCTAATAGCAGCTTCAATATCAATTTCAACTTTTGCAGTTGCATTCTCGTTAATTCAAATAGCATTAAAAGGAAATCGAATTCAAGAAAATCAATTAGGCTTAAAAGGAAGAATTAATGATGCTCTTGATTTTATCGTAGATGATGTCAATAAAGGTAATAGGATTATAGATGATGAAGATGATATAAAAGAAGAAAATATTAACTGTTCTTTCCCAGATCAGAATGGAGAATCCTTTTTATTTGGAATAAGTTTGCCGGACCAAGCACTTGTTAAAGATGATTATATTCCTGATGGTAGCTTTAATTTATACCAAGTTGAGTGTCCAATAACATATACATTGAGACCAAGTAAATTTAATGAAAAAAAATCATTTATCCTAGAACGCTTTGGCCCTAGATTTAATAGTAAGGGTTATTTTATATCCACAGCATACGAGGAATACAAATCGAGTACCATTTTAGATGGTATTAGCTCTGGAACAAATTATTTAAAAATAGAATGCCCAGAGATTGATGAAGGTTGGAATCCTCTTAAGACTGTTCAAGGAATAAGTTTCTGCACTGACAAAAATAATAAATCAATTCAACTTCAAATTGAGGCAAAAGATCTTCAGAAAGGCCTTGAAAATAATCCATCTAATGTTATTAGTTCTATCACTGCATTTAGTAGAATTCAAGATGATAGGCAAATTAGAACTTTACCCTCATTAACATCAGAATCTGAAGCCCCTAAATGTTTTGGTTCCTATTGCTGTTGGTTAGGTGCTTGTTTGAAATCTAATAAAATAACCTATATGATTGACAAGTCATATTCAATGAATAAGGATTATGAGCAGCATCCTAATGGAGTAATAATGAATGGACAATGGACAGAGATATCTCCTTCTAGGATTTCCCCTATAATTAATGGGAATTATTTATTAGACTCTGCAAAGATAACTTTAAAACAAGCAATTAATAAATTACCTACATCTGATTTAGTAGCTTCTGGAAGGGAAATATATCTTCAAGTCATAGCATTTGATAACTCATCTGAATACTTATTTCCTTCAGGACCTCAGGAACTTACAAGAGACAATAAAAGTCTAGCAATAGCTTTTATAAATAGTTTATCTCCTGATATTCAGAAAAGTAATCCTTGGGATGGATTATGTAGTTCTTTAGAAGAGGATAAGGTTGGACAAGTGATACTTTTAACTGATGGAACACCTAATGAGGATGGATCACCAGATAACTTGGAAGGCGGTTGTGTCGGAGAAGATGGTAATTATGCCGAAATTATTGAAGATTATAATTTAAATGTTAGAAGCCAAACCCCTACTGGTTCTTTAATTATAGACACAATTTCTTATTTCCATAATTTTTGTGAGAGAAGGACAAATTATCGTAATAGTAATTGGCTAGGATTAATTTCAAATGGTGCAGAATCTGAATGTGTTCATATCAAATAAGCGAGGATTGATAACTCTTTCCTAGAATATTTTCTTATAAAAATAATCAATAGATTTATTGAATTAATTCTTTTGCATTTTTATTAATCAAATCAATATTAAACTCATTTAAATTATTTTCATTTTCTTGCATTATTCTTGGAGTAACTAAAACTATTAGCTCACGCTTGTCTGAGGTTCCCGCTCTAGATCTGAAGAGTGAGCCTAGAATAGGAAGATCTCCAATTAGCGGGTACTTGTAAATCTTTTCTATATCTGTATCTTGAATTACACCGGTAAGTACAAGTGTTTCTCCATCTCTAATACGTATTGCCCCAGTATCTACTCTTCGTGTATTAAGAAGCTGCACTGCCCCACAGCCTACTACATTTACGCTACTTGAAATACCTGTAACCACTGGTGACATTGAGAACGTGACGTATTGATTATCATCAATGCCTAATATCTTGGCTCCTAGCTTTATACCAACAAGCTCATACGTAAATGAACAGCCAGTTCCTTCTGCAAAAGTTGCATTTGTAGGGACCTTGTCTCCAACTTCAACAAAACCTTCATTCCCTTTGCTCATTCCCATAGTTGACCCATCTCCCGCATCCCTAGCTGCTTCACTTAGAATTAACGTTGGGCTAGCTAAAACTCTTGTAGCACCTTTCTCAATACTTGCTGTTAATGTACTAAAAAAGTTCTGATTTGATGTATACGCCAAGCCTGGGTTAGGGACGGGCGTCCCTGACGAAGGAAGATTCTGTCCTATATTAATGTTAAGCAATCCATCTTTCCCTATTACAAACGGAGAGCCATAATTAAGTGGAGTTGCCCAGGTATTTGAGAATGAATCTCTATTAGATAGATTTACATCTAGTACACGAACTGTTAAGGCAACTTGTTGTTGTCTCTGGTCAAGAGCCTTTAAAAAGTTCTTTGCTAATTTAATCAGATATTTTTCTCCTACCATAGTGATTGTTTGTAGACGTTCATCTGTCGTAGCAATTAAGCCTACTAAAGGGCCTATGCTTGCGCCGTACACTTGGACTGAAGTAGTTGATTGAGAAGTTGTTGTCGAAGATGATCCGCTACCCTGTACAGACTGAGATGGTGTTGCCCCAGAAGTAATAGCAGTACTAATAGTGTTTGTTTTGGTAACACTTGCGCCTAGGTTTGCAAGATAATCTGCGGCTGCACTAGCAGTAATCTGATTAAGTTGATAAACGCCAGAACTTCTATGAGTGAAAACAGTATTTCTTACATTAGGTCCTATATAAAAAACATTGTTATATAGTTTAATTTGCAATCCACTTGCTAATAACAAAGCATTGAGCGCTCTTGTATAGGTAACATCTTGTAAATTTAAAGAAACTAAACGCTCATCGTTAGTATTTCCTGAAGAAGCTGATGAGCTAATAGGATTACTTTCGACCCAAACTATTCCATAGTTAGCTACTTTTGCTAGATATTCAAAAGCTTTTCTAGCCCGGACCTTGTTGAAAACCAATGTGACATTTGGTCCATTAATATCTACTAAATTAGGATTAACGATTGGATATAAAGGTGAACCAGACCCTTTTTTTAGGAAATTTGTATTGGGACTGTTATTTGTAATTAAAACCTGGTTTGATTTATCGAAGTTATTACCAGTTGAATTATTTAAATTTACTTTTTGGCTAGGATATACAATGATGGCCGAAGCAAAAATGCTACCAGCCGCTATCAAGGAGCTCGTTAAAATATGTCTTGATCTCCGAGCAGACACTAAATAACACTAAATTTCTCCTACCTTATCAGGTCCCATTTTTTTTGCTAGAAATTTAGTTGAAATGAATGATCTAAAAAGAAGTGAATGCTCTTCACTGGAATATTGAGCTTCTTCTTAGCAGTGGTAAACCAAGTAATCTATTATCTTGAATGAGCAGGTATTGTTAATACTATTTCTGCTTTTACTAGCCCAGATGAATTATTTAAAGACTTAGTATTTCTATTAACTCTTGTATTATCCTTACGAACAGTAAAGCAACGTGGTGAAATAGTTACATCGAAATATTGAATGATTTTAATAAATTCTACTATATTTAAATAGTTACCCGATAAAGATAACTCATAATTATTAGTAATGAGTGAAAGCCTCCCTTTCTTCACTCTCCGAGTGGCGCTTTTGTTTTTTCCCTTTTTCTTTACCTTGATTCCCTGGGAGTTCTTAATTGAGCATTTGCTTTCAATTTGACTATCCTCTGCTGGCAAAAATGATAAAACTTCTACATCTGCTTTGATTGCTGTATCATTAACTAACTTACTTACAAAAATTGACTTATCTTTTGACAAAAATGACTTCTCAATAGTTTCCATCTCTAATGCTATTTGTTCAATTTGAGCTCTACTTACCTTTAATTTATCTTTTAAAGATGGTAGATTTAGTAATTCTTCCCTATAGATATTTGATTTAGTTTGAAGCTTGCTTAATCTTTTTACATTGGGTATTAATAGATATATAAAAAGAATAAAGGAACATGTCATTCCTAAAGATACTTTAAGTGCTTTTGATTTTTTGCATTTATCCAGTAGTTTCTTAAAATCAATATCCTTAATGTCTTCAAGATTAATCTTGTTTAAATTTTCAATTACTTGATTGACGTCAATTTCATTTAGTTTTCGTATTACTTCATTAATATCAATTTCATTTAGTTTTCTTATAAGATCAAAGGATTCTTTTTTCTTTTTTTTAGGCATATAAATAATCTTATTTTATTAAAAGGCTTAATGCATTAATTCTAAGGATTTTTCTTAATAAACCATGAGCTGCAGATTCGGAGTATAGAAGTTCTTTATCTTTCAGGGTTATTTTATTAATTTTCCCATTAAGTTGGGCTGTAATTTTGGACTGTTTTGTTAGTGAATTAGTCTTATTAGAAGACTCTCTTTTAAGTTCTTTAAGTTTTATGGTTTGGGGATTTATGATTGGTGACTCTATAAGTAATGTTATCATCTCATTAATACCCTGAATACTTTGAGAGTCTGCTACCATATAAAACTCCTTATTGTTAACAGAGAATTCACTTAAATTTACTCCCAAGGGTATAGTATTTTGGAGATAAAAAGAAAAAAGGTAAAGTGGGGATGAATTATTATAAAAACTTTTTATTGTAGTTAGATCAGACTTAATATTAGATTTTCTTTTATTGATATTACTTATTTCTGATTCAATTGATTTAAATTGATTGTGTACAGTTTCAAGTTTTTTTATTATATATGATGGGTATAGACTTACAATCTGAAGGATTAATGTTGTTAGAATTACAAAGCTTGATGGGAAGAATAGA
The DNA here is from genome assembly GCA_003214695.1 of Prochlorococcus sp. AG-412-P08. Taxonomy (GTDB): domain Bacteria; phylum Cyanobacteriota; class Cyanobacteriia; order PCC-6307; family Cyanobiaceae; genus Prochlorococcus_E. Next base: position 2,728 of record QCLI01000023.1, on the reverse strand, counting down.
GAAGGGTTTCCGTTAAAAGTCTTATAACATATTTCGATTCGTTTTTTTAATGTGAGGTCACTATCAACTAATGAAAAAGATTTTCTTCTCCAGCGCCTTAGCTTATACTCCCTTAAAGCAAAATCGTATTTTAAAGGCATTTTTCTAATACGCACGAAGCGATGCTTAGTCTTGAAGAGATCGAGTTAGATACTATTTCATGAATCTTCATCTGATCTGGACTATATTCATACTTAAATAGGTTGAGCTCTGATACGGCTAAAAATTCACTTGGAATAGTAGTCCCGTTTTTTAATAAGTGATCTAACCCTTGACCTATGACATATATTTTTGATTTTAATGCCTCATCTTCTTCTAATAGTATTTGTTTTATCGAATTAAGAGCTCTTAAAAAGTAACTGTTCATTAGTTCTTCTGTTTCATATAAGCTAGATCCAAAAGGAAGCTTATATGAATTTAAATTAGAGTTTTTCTTTCCTATTAATATTGTTGTGGATGTAACTTCTATATCAATCAAGATCACAAGCTTATCCTTTACTTTTAATACTAGAGAGTCAAATATATGAAGAGCGGCAGGGGTAATAGCAATAATAGGAAGATTTGTTAGTTTCATTGCATTAACCCAACTATCAATTGCTGTTTTTTGCGAATATATTGCTCTGTAAAACTTTAAGCGACTAGTTTTGTTTGTCATTGACTCAAAGTCTATTAAGGAGTCAGACTGCAGATAGGGACTCTTACTTTGAACTTTAATATCATTACTTGATAATTCTCTTAACTCAGAAGACTCAAATGAGTTAACTTTAAAGAAAGATGATCCTAGAATTATTAATAAGGGGGGATTGTTAAGCTTTAGTATTCTTGTCATGTCAACTATAATATTAGCAAATTCATTAATATCTTCAACTAGCTTATCTCCAATTACATGACCTGGTATAGGAACTTCTGCTGCTGCAGTAATAGTAATTTCATTTTTAGGGTTTATATTTAATGTGGCCATAGTTAATGAATGGTCACTATAAAAGCCAATAGCTATATTCTCACTATTCTTATCAATCTTCCTTGCTTTTTTTGCTTTTCTAAGGAGCTGTCTTTTATTATTAGACTTATTAACACCTGTTCTAATTGATGCCACTAATCTAAAAATATTAGAAAGATTGCCTATTTTTATCTTATATTTTTTCTTCTTTTTATTTTTAGTAGTTGCTGTTTGATCTTTTAGAGGAGATTTTTGAGTATTAAACTTCTTATTTGGGGATTTATTATCTATTTTTGTCTTTACTGATTCTTTAGTTTCAAATAAATATTTCCTAGATGTAACACTTTTTCTTTGATTAGAACCTTGCTCATTATTAGATTTACTAATTAACCTTATTACATAAGAGCCTGGATTATGAAGAATCGAAATTAAGCGGTTACTTTTAATTATTTTGAATATGCTTTTCTTATAACTTGGGGAAAGAGTATTTATATAATGGTTGTAAAAGTGTTTAAACTTAGAGACTATTTGATTCTTTATAAAGAAAGTATAAAGTGCTTTATTGAACTCCTCTTTGCCTAACGGGTTATATTGTTCAAGTATTTCTAGATAGGATAAATTATTTCTAGACTTATTTCTTCTATCCATATTTGAAATTATCTAATTAGAGATAGATGAAGCTCTCTAGATCCATTAGATATCATTACCTTTTCTTCTTCACTTGAAATTGATCTTACTATGAAATTATTTCCTATAGCGTCTCCAACTGAGAAGATATTCTCACCAGCACTTGAGGAAATCATTGCAACTACAGAATTCCCTGCTTGAGCAATACCAGTTAGTCTCATTGTAGAAGTATCACTACCTATGGCGCCTATGTATGATCCTTCTAGTGATACAAAGGGATTTCTAGAACTTGTTACATTTTTAGAGGCTTCGTTAATTTTAATTGAAGGCATAGGTATTAGACTCTCCTGCATCTTTGCTGAAAATGTAAATGATTCATTTATTGGCAAATTATGAAGTTCTTGAGCCTTTTTATTTTTCTTTGCTGTACTGCTAAATGCTATTGATGTTGTCGCACAAGTAAGCACTGAAACTAGCATAAGTGTAATTACATTTCGCGGAGTTGCGTAGAAAAAAAGTTTTGACAGCTTCTCTTCCAAAGTCTTAGAAGTACTGATTCAAGTTATTATAACTAGATTGACTGATCTGGGAAGGGGGCTTAGGCTAAGACTGATATGTATTTAAAAAATCCACGAGGTTTTAAATAATGCATCGTGTATCTGGAGCTGAAAATTATAGAAAGCTCTAAAAAAAATAAAATTAAATCCTGTTTATCTACTGAGATATGTTCGGAGGCTGGATTAATACCCCTTCACATTGATGAGTATTTGGTCGAGTTGGGAGCCATGAACCCAGATTTTTATATGGTTAGGGAAATAGTAAAAGAAATTAAGAGCAATGTTGATGTTGAAGTTAATATCAAACAAGTTACAGCTTTAGATTGGGAAAAATGGTCAGCAGATCAAGAGTCGACTACTTCAAAGACTCAAGACAATCAAATAGAAACTAATAACTATTTAAATTTAGATAATACAGTCTCGAATGAATTATCTAATAAAGCTAATGATAATTTATTAGAGTTAGAGAATGGAGCTGCTATTTCAGATAATTACTTCTCTAGCAATTCTACAGAGATTAGTAATGATCAAGATTCTAAGACTCAATTTTTCGATCAAAAAGTAG
>QCLI01000022.1 GCA_003214695.1 Prochlorococcus sp. AG-412-P08 | reverse complement strand
GCATCAGCCACCCTCTACTGAATAAGCTCCAATGAAACTTTGCTCCCGTTAGTTGTCGCGCGGATAGAAGATACTGCTCATCGAATAAAGGAACAAGGAGAAGGAGGCTGCAAATGTTTCCCCCCTGGCAAGGTCAAGATAGGAAGAATTGAAGGATATAAGGTGCTTCCGAAGCTCTCATGGAAGGTGATTCAGAAGGTATTCGCAAGCTATTTTGGATTCAAAACCTTATCGACCAGATGGAATTACTGATGGAAAAACTCTTCTTGAATTAGTAACTAAACCACAGAAACCATTTGACCATGAGTATCCATTCAAAGGACTCAATGAGAAGTTACACGGGATCAGGTATGGCGAACTTACAACATTTACTGTTGGCTCTGGTAGCGGAAAACCTCAGTCATGCGTCAACTTGCAACTCATCTCCTCTCTTAACGCGAATCAGTTGGGATGTTGGAATTTGAAGAAATTAATAGAAGAACAGCCCTTGGACTGATTTCCAGAGCGGTTGGAAAGAATTTACATATAGGAGAAAATGAAAAAGAAGAACTCGACTCCTCGTTTGGCAGAACTCTTGCCAATTGGAATATTTATTTGTTTGACGGGTTTGGAAGTTTTGATTCAGATGTTATCTACAACAGGATTGAATATCCCGCTTCGGGGTTGGACTGTAGGGCCATTATTTTAGATCACCAAGTTCAGTGACTTTGAATTTATCCTTATGCATAAGAAATTCAAAATCGCTTTTGAACTCGTTTTTTAGTATGAAGAAGAGAACTCTGAATGTCTAATTTTTTGGTTTATGAGATTTATTATTTCAGCTATATCCTTAGATATGCTTAGATTTAGCAATTAGCGACAGAAGGTTTTGTATAACCTTAAAGAGTGGCTTGAAGTACTTTTTTGACATTAATAGCTACTTCGATTCAATAGCGACATCTGAACTGCTATTAAATGCTATTTCTAGTTGGTGCGTAAATCTAAATAAAGGATCTTTATAGCATTAATTGCATCAACTCTATAGATTTGATCTAAAAGAAATAATGGAATTTGGAAATATACCACCAAATAAACTTGTCTTGGAGAAATATATAGATGAATCTATTAGTAAGATCACTTAAGCTATCAATGATTTTTTTTGAATAAGATTGTAAAAGCAGCAGCAAATTGGTTTGGATATGCTTTTGCAAGCTTTGTTGTTAATTTATTTCCAAATGGTAGATATCTTTCTGCTGGAAAGGACGTAAATAAATGACTTATATTTTTTACATAAGAGAAACCCTCTATATTCATTAATTCAATTAAGGATTCTAATGTGTAAAACCTGATGTGAGGAAATTCCCAGAGTTTACTATTAGGAAAGAAATCAAAAGTATCTATTTTATTTGAAATTAAAAACCTTATTCTCCCATATAGTGAAAAATGGTTTGGAACATGAACTAAAAGATATGAGTTGCTTCTTAAAACCCGATTTATTTCTTTTATTAACCTTTGTGGAGCAATAAGGTGCTCTAGTAAGTCCTTACAAACAACAAAATCAAAGGATGAGTTATTCCATGGGAGACTGTCTGTATTAAAATCAACTATTAGCTCTAACTCTTTAAAAATCTTTGTTGTTGATGCCAGTTCTATCGCATGTGGGCTCCCATCCACTCCATAGATTTCAAGGTCAGGTAATTTACTTTGAATATATTGAGTAAAAATTCCTGTCCCACAGCCTACATCTAGAAGTTTGGTAAATATTACTTTCTCTTTTAGGACCAAATCCCATACCTGAGAAAAATAATTTTCTGAAGGATTAAAGTGAATGAGATCATCAAAGTATCCTTTTTTCATCCAATCCATACTTTTTTTTAATTGCTCTGACATACATAAATGGATTTTTGCCACTTTAGCATAAATCTATTTATATAAATCTGTCTTTTAAGCGCTTTATTCTTAAAGACATATTTCAGATTCTCTTTGATCTATCTTCCTGATTTTCTTAATAATATGTTCCTTCAGTTGCCACATGATCAAACACTAAGTAACTTGGTTTGTTCTTTCTTGCCTCTAAAACATTGCCATACATATTACAAAATATTTCTTGGAGAGATTACTAAGTCTTATTGGATTATCAATAGTAACCTCGTTAGTACCAGTTGTTGATCGATTAGGCTGGGCAATAGAAAAATGACATATAAGCCTTGATTTATAAGGCTTAGCCTACTATTTCGCAAATAATGATAATTCTATTTTCTTTAAATAACTAAACAAAATTGGAGTAAGAATGACGGAATTTTTGTTGGTTTTAACTATAAAATAACGCTTCTGCGATTCATGATTGGACACTCACTAATTTCTTCTAAGCTTTCAATTTGTTTTTATCTGTATATATCAGCAAATAACATTCTAACCAAATCAATTATATAAGTACCTTTGTTTTTTATCCTTTTCATAGATAAACTGTAGAATTTAGAACTTTACAAATTCTTTGATGTAGTTCACCTGAAGAAAGCTTGTGTAAGAAAGGCTTACTTCTCCTTGAAAAATTACTGCAATAATACCTCTTACTCTTTAAACCTCTAAATCACTCAATGGAATTCTTATATTAATTCCTAACAGTTCTCTCCACTTCTTTTCTGAGTTGGCACTAGCAATGAGGTTTCAAACTTATTATATGCTTCTGTACCTATTATTACTTTTATTTAGTTCCGCTGATTTTCAGTGAAATTGTCAGTAAGTCATTTTAACTTAAAAGTCTATATTTTTGAGTAAGCAAAATGAGAAAAGAAATATTGACTAGTTTTGTAGATCTTAAAGTTTGTATCAAGACAGAACTCATTCTTAAATCCTTGCTTTCCCATTAGTTTATTTAAAAAAGTTCTTCTATATAGTCTATCACCTAATTTTCCATCGTGTTCAATATATGAATTACTTATTGCTTGAGGATAATCTTCATTTTTAAAGAAATAAACCATTAGTCTGGCTAATTTTTTTAGAAAACATTTAATGAATTGATATTCTGTTAGTATGTACTCGTTCGTAATTAGTAACATACCATTATTATTTAGAACCCTATATGCTTCTTTAATTGCACTCTTCATATTCGTTTCATGGTGTATTGATGCATTATATATAAGTATATCGACAGAGTTATTTTTAAATGGCATATCTGAAAATAAGCCCTGTCTATATTCTCTGTTTGTCTTTTTAAAGGATTTAAAACATGTTTCCTGAATGTCTCCATATGTATACTCCGGAGAAGTATCAAGAAGATACAATGTATTAGTTGCGAATCTCGATATAAATAAATCCCCAGCCCATCCAACTCCACATCCAGTATCACAAACTGTCATCTCATCATATTTTCTCTCTTTTATTAGGTGATCTATTTTATCAAGTAAATAATTAAAACTATCAATATAATTAGTATTATCGATTAGATTTTTAAGATAGTTATTTCTAGATTGCCAAATCGCTTCATTTTGGACTTCTTTTATAAAGCTCATAAATTTTTCGATTATTTGTTTATTATAGATTAGCTTCTGTTGGTTTATATATTCGAATTTATCCCTTGTTGTCATAGAATGTGAATTTGTGCCGACAAATTATAACGCCTTTATATGTTGGAACTTAATTATTTGATCAGTGAAAAAGAAGTTGAATTTAATGTACCTGATGAAACATTTTTTTTAATGGTGGTGATGAGATATTAAGCCATAAATATAATGATATAACTTCTAATTCCAATACAAGTTGGTATAAAGAGGGTTAAACCATTACTAATTTTTCGAATGAAGTTTATTTTGTAAGATTAAAAGAGGGCCTCTCGAATTGGATTCAAAAATAATTCATCAACTGTATCCGCAATTAGTTCATAAGGAATTTAGAAACACGTTGTCAACTATCAAGCAAAGAGTTCAGGCATTTTCCAAGCCTAGCTTAACTGCCGCTGCGAATTTTGAAAATCTAGTCGAATAAACTTACAAACCCCCTCGGAAGGGGGTTCTAATATGGTGGCGGGGGGGAGATTTGAACTCCCGACCTTCGGGTTATGAGCCCGACGAGCTACCAGACTGCTCTACCCCGCGACGTCCTAATTAGCATACATGTGAATGTACGAATAAAAGCCCCATTTGTTCATTTTTCCTGAAATCTCAACTCTCCTTCTACTTCAAGCTGAACCCCAGGATTAATCATCAAGACTTTCTCTTCAAGCTCCTGAAGACTTATTGGGGTCATCCATTCTAGTTGCTTTAATAAATGTAAGGCAGCTGCATGCTTTGCTCGTTTTGAACCATCTTCAACTTTTATAGCAATTCCCATACTTTCTCCTACCTTACTAAGGCACTGAATACCTTCTGAGCCCCCTTTACAGATCAGTTGACCATGTGCACGTTTTATTACTTCCGTGTCAAAGCGTCCTTCACCTGCTATTAATTCTGGTTGCCTCATCATTGCTCTACTTATTTGTTCCAGCTCACTGTGATTAGATCCGCTTAGATGAGCATAGAGAAAGGCTATTTTTGAAAGACTGAGAGAAAGTGTAGGTGAACCGCAGTCATCTCTTGCCGCTATCAGGTTATCAGCGGGAAGCTTTAGCAGTTCTGATATCCTTCGATTGATTTCTATTTGCAAAGGATGAGTACCCTGAAGATAGTTGTCTAATGGCCAATTCATTTTTTTACATGTAGCGAGGAAAGCTGCATGTTTGCCTGAACAATTGTGTTCAAGTTGGCTTGTTTTGCCATTAGGTATAGGACATTGAAGTTGATTTACATCTAATTCTGAATTCCACAACAGTTTAAAAGTTTCTCTCGCATGGTTTTTTGTTCCTGAATGTGAGCTACACGCGATCGCTAAAACTCTTTCGTCAAACCTTACTTTTTCATAAGCCCCACTGCTTATAAATGGTATTGCTTGAAAAGGCTTCAGAGCAGACCTAATAAATGTTTGATGTTCATGATTTCCCGCCTTCATCAATACCCTTCCTTTCTTATCACATATAACTGCATGAACATTGTGTACGGATTCGACATAGGAGCCACGTTTAAGAAATACTCTTAGCATTGGAGTATGCGATTCACTTTTCTTAATAAGATCTTTTCTAAAATTCATTATTTAGGTAAAAAAATAGAAAACAAGATGTTGATATTGATAATAGTAATAATAAGCCTATCGTAATTTTGCTTATTAATGAAAGAATTGGCGAAACTTCTTGAGTTGCTATCAAATTATCTCTAATCTTCCAAAAATTAGGCTTCTCCCAGGTTTGTCCATCATGCCAATCACTTTCTTCATAGAAAATATAATGGGATCTTAATCTACTGCAGATATAATTCCATCCTAGGAATTGCCTTATAAGAATAGCAAGAGGAACTATTAAACTCGATATGAAAGAAATAATAATGATCTTAGTTATGTCCCCTTTTGAAGAATAACTTCCAGTACTAATAATTATAAATATAGGTAATGTCAAAAGCCAAGATAGAATTAGGTTCTTCAATAAAACAAGGGTTCCTTTTCTAGGCCATGAAAAAAAAAATGAAGAACTAAGTTCAATAAACTCATGTAGTGGAATCTGTTCCTTAGGTACTGGGGATTGTATTGAACTCTGCATTAGTTTTGTAAGGTATAAAGTTCATTAGAGTAGTTATAAGTTTTACCATTGCTCCAAAAAGATTCTAATTCATAGAAATTTCTTTCTTTTGGTTGGAAAACATTAATTATTATATCCCCATAATCTAAAAGGGCCCACTTGCCTTCATTTATACCTTCTTTTCTGAGTGGAAGCAGATTAGCCTTTTCAGATAATCTATCTTCAACAGATTTGATGATTGATCTGACTTGAACATCTGATAGCCCTTCTCCAATCATTATCCAATCTGCAATGCTTGAGACCATATCAATTTGAATTATTTTTATATTCTTAGCTTTAAGATCATCTGCTGCTTTAGCTGCTATTTCAATTAAATTTTTACTATCCATATACATTCTCACTTGTTATGGATTGCCTTGACCCTTGTTGATCTGCCATCTCAGCTCTTGCCTTCTCTGCACTTTTACGAAGAGCCTCTAGCCGATCTTCAAAAAAGCTTCTCTTTTTCTTTTTTCTAGTCTTGTCAATTAATTCTTTAAGTGCTCCTCCTAAACTCTTATATGCATTCGGTACACTATAACCAAATCTGCAAGCTAGATCTATTGCTCTTTCATCAGCAGAAATAGCGTCTTGAAGTCTTTTTTCAGAATTATTTTTTAAATAAAGCCTATATCCTGCGAATCCAGAAAGGCCTAAAGCCATTAAGAGTAATAGACCATCTTGTACCCAAAGTTCTCCAATTGCCCCTCCAAGTCCAATTGCAAGAGCTGCCATCTCCCATCCATCCCTGGGAATTGTATCGTTTTGGATTCTGCCTACTTCGTGCCAGAAGAGCAAGTTGCGATGATCAAGAGCTAGGTACTCCCATTGATCAATGTCAATTTGGATTTCCACTTCATCCCTGCCAATCTCTTCGAGGTCAATCAATGGGGGATCTATGGCTGCAGCAGCCTCAACAAAAACCCAACTTTGGTTCTCTGGTGGCAGTAGGCCTTTTAGCCTCTGTAGCTCACTCATGATTTCCGCTTTCCAATTTAGACAATTTAGCTATTATTTGAATGTTAGTAGCGACTTGGTTAACTGACCCTTATCAGTTGCGATAGAAGCGAACTGAAACTCAGAGCAAATTATTAAAACCAATGCCACGACGTAAGGACCTACGTCGCATATTAATTCTAGGATCTGGCCCGATCGTTATTGGTCAGGCCTGCGAATTTGACTATTCAGGAACACAAGCCTGTAAAGCTTTGAAGAATGAAGGATTTGAGGTCATTTTAATTAATTCAAATCCAGCATCAATCATGACTGATCCTGAGATTGCAGATAGAACATACATAGAACCACTAACAACTGAGGTTATTGCCAAAATAATAAAGATTGAGAAGCCAGATGCATTGTTACCAACCATGGGTGGACAAACCGCTCTTAATGCTGCAGTTAAACTTGCTGAGGATGGGATACTTGCGAAATATTCTGTAGACTTGATTGGTGCAGATTTAGAATCAATTAAGAAGGCAGAGGATAGGCAACTCTTTAAGGAATGTATGGAGAAGATTGGTGTAAATGTATGTCCATCTGGTATAGCTAATAATATTGAAGAAGCTTTAAATGTTGGTTCTGAAATAGCTTCATTCCCTAGGATTATCAGACCAGCTTTTACACTAGGCGGAAGTGGAGGAGGAATTGCTTATAATCAGGAGGAATTTTTATTGTTTTGTAAATCAGGTTTAGAAGCTAGTCCTGTTTCACAAATACTTATAGAAAAATCATTACTTGGATGGAAGGAATTTGAGCTTGAAGTAATGAGAGATAATGTTGATAATGTAGTAATTATTTGCAGTATAGAAAATGTTGATCCAATGGGTATACATACAGGTGATTCAATTACAGTTGCTCCGGCACAAACATTAACAGATCGGGAATATCAACGTTTAAGAGATCAATCTATAAAAATTATTAGAGAAATTGGAGTAGAAACTGGTGGGAGTAATGTCCAATTTGCTATTAACCCTTTAGATGGAGATGTGGTTGTTATTGAAATGAACCCTAGAGTAAGTCGATCTTCAGCATTAGCAAGTAAGGCTACTGGCTTCCCAATTGCAAAGATTGCAGCATTACTTTCAATTGGATATACATTAGATGAGATTGACAATGATATTACAGCAAAGACACCATGTTGTTTTGAACCAACTATTGATTATGTAGTGACGAAAATACCAAGGTTTGCATTCGAAAAATTCACAGGTACCCCAGCTGTCCTTAGTACATCAATGAAATCAGTTGGAGAGGTAATGGCAATTGGGAGATGCTTTGAGGAGTCTTTTCAAAAAGCTTTGCGATCACTTGAGATTGGTCTATCAGGATGGTCATATGATTGTAAAAACTTACTTTTAGATCTGACAGAGGTAGAGATTGAACGCCTTTTAAGAGTACCCTCGCCAGATAGAATGATGGCGATTAAGCTCGCAATGTATGTGGGGAAAAGTGATGGTCATATTAATAAACTTTCTAATATAGACTTTTGGTTTATTTCTAAGTTGCGTAATATTTTTAATGCAGAGAAAGATTTATTGATAGGCAAGAAAATTAGTTCCTTAAATAAGGATGAATTATTTGAACTGAAGCAACTAGGTTTTTCAGATGAACAAATAGCAACGCATCTCTTTAAGGATCAATTTGCCATAAGGTCCTTAAGGAAGAAATATAATATATTGCCTGTATATAAAACAGTTGATACTTGTGCTTCTGAGTTTGAATCAACAACCCCATATCATTATTCTACATATGAGTCTAATTTTAGGTTTTTACTTAATGACGGTAGTATAATAGATAAGGAACCAGCAAATGAGATTTTATTTAACAAGAATAAGAAGGTATTAATTTTAGGAGGTGGGCCAAATCGTATCGGTCAAGGAATAGAGTTTGATTATTGTTGTTGTCATGCTTCTTATCAATTACAGAAGGAAGGTTATAACACTATAATGTTAAATAGCAACCCAGAAACAGTTTCAACAGATTATGATACAAGTGATTCTTTATATTTTGAACCACTTACTCTTGAAGATGTTTTGAATATATTAGAATTTGAACGACCTGAAGGAATTATAATTCAATTTGGTGGTCAAACGCCACTTAAACTAGCGATGCCAATTCTTAATTGGTTAAAGACAGAGGATGGATTAAATACAGGAACTAAAGTGTTAGGAACTTCACCTATTTCAATTGATAATGCAGAGGATAGAGAGCAGTTTGATATGATTTTAGCAAGGTTAAAAATACGTCAGCCATTGAACGGTTTAGCAAGATCCTTGAGCCAAGCGAGACAAGTAGCAGATAACATAGCGTTCCCATTAGTAGTTCGTCCTTCCTATGTTCTAGGAGGAAGAGCTATGGAAATTGTTTATGACAATAATGAACTCCAGACATATATGAAAAAAGCATTCAAGGTTGAACCAGATCATCCTGTTCTAATTGATCAATATCTTGAAAATGCAATTGAAGTAGATGTGGATGCGTTGTCAGATTCAGATGGACAAGTTGTCATCGCAGGCCTTATGGAACATATTGAGCCAGCTGGTATCCATTCAGGAGACTCTGCATGTTGCCTTCCTTCAATATCACTTTCTCAATCCTCAATAGATACAATCATTGAATGGACAAAAGCTTTGGCGCATGCACTTAATGTAATTGGTTTAATCAATCTGCAATTTGCTGTCCAAAGGGATAATGATGCGAATGAAAAAGTTTTTATTCTTGAAGCAAACCCTCGAGCTTCTAGGACAGTTCCATTTGTCTCTAAAGCTACTGGCTTTCCTATCGCGAGAATAGCTTCAAGCTTACTTGTTGGTAAAAATCTTGCGGAAGTTGGTTTTGTAAAAGAACCTATTCCACCTCTTCAAGCAATAAAAGAAGCTGTAATGCCCTTCTGTCGATTTCCCGGCTCTGACAGTGTTCTTGGCCCTGAAATGCGCTCCACTGGCGAGGTCATGTCAACCGCAGCTACCTTTGGCATGGCGTATGCAAAATCAGAACTTGCAGCAGGAGAGGCTTTACCAGTAGAGGGTATTGTTTTTCTTTCCACTCATGATAGAGATAAGAATTCCCTTCTCCCGATAGCAAAGGGTCTTCTTGATCTTGGTTTTAAGCTCATAGCAACTTCTGGCACGGCTCAAATCATTGCCAATTCAGGAATGAATGTTCAATCGGTTCTTAAAGTGCATGAAGGTAGGCCTAATATTGAAGACTTGATTCGTTCAGGTCAAATTCAATTGATTATTAATACCCCTATTGGTAGGCAAGCAATCCATGATGATAAGTATTTAAGAAGAGCAGCCTTAGATTATTCAGTCCCAACACTTACTACTTTGGCTGGGGCAAGAGCAGCCGTAGAAGCAATTAATGCCTTGCAAAGTGAATCAATATCAGTTGCCGCTTTGCAAGATATACATAAGAATAAATATTAGGTTTTATAATCTGAAACTTACTCAATTGATTGGAGTAATATTTTCAAGCTTTACTTTTAGTTCTTTTGCTAAGGATTGCCTTCCAACTGCTAATACCTTTAGAGTATCTTCATGGAGCCTTAGCTGACTATCTGCAACCTGAAGACCTTTAACTATTTCTTTTAATTCATTAGGCAAGCTGTTAATATTATATTTTTTGTTATCAAAGGTAAGTATTGGGTCAGGTTGATTGTTGCTATAATCTGTCATTTAGGATTTTTCGTTGAACATTTTTATTTTATACCCTAGTTAGTAGGAAATATCTAAAGTGTTAGTGTTTTTTATTCTTTCAAGTCTCTAATAAATTGTTTCTCACAAAGCTCTCTGTATTTACCAGTTTTTTTCATAAGCTCATCATGCTTTCCTATATCGCTGATGCGACCATTGTCTAGCAAAATTATTTTATCAGCTTCTTGAGTTGTTGATAATCTATGAGCAATAATTAAGACTGTCCTGTTTAGCATTGCTTGATTTAAACCCATTTGTACAGACCTTTCAGCCTCTGCATCAAGAGCACTAGTTGCTTCGTCTAATAGTAATATCGATGGATTTCCAAGTACAGCTCTAGCTATAGAGATTCTTTGAAGTTGCCCCCCAGATAAATTAGATCCTCTTTCTTCAATATGTGTATTATAATTATTAGGCATTTTCATTATAAATTCGTGAGCATTAGCTGTTTTTGCTGCATTTATAACTTCTTCATAACTAGCGGACCTTCCAAATTTTATGCTATCAATAATTGAACCAGAAAGAATATTTACCTTCTGAGGAACAATAGCCATTTTATTTCTTACTTGGCTAGTAATAGTTTCTTCTAAGTTACTCCCATTGATTAATATCCTGCCACTTTGAGGCGATAGGAATTTTAAAAGTAAAGAGAAAATTGTACTTTTACCAGCTCCTGATGGACCTACTAGTGCAACTTTTTCCCCAGGTTCAATATTGATGTTAATATTATGCAAAACCTCTTCATTACTTTGGTAGGAAAAATATACTTTTTCAAATATTATACCAGAACTTTTTTCACTTGATATAAGTGGTATTAATTTCTCATCACATTCTCTTGGTTGTTTTTCTATTTCTTTTAATCTTCGAAGTGATGCTTGCCCCTGCTGTAGTTCATTGAAATTTGTAGTTAAATGACTTATTGGATCAATTAACATTAACAAAGCGGCAAAGAAACTACTGAAGCCGCCAGCATCGATTGCTCCCACATTAATTCTTAATGCTCCTATAGCGAGTACTATTAATATTCCAAATGCTTCTATAAATCCAACTACAGGATGCTGTAATGCTACTTGTTTTATTGCCTTATATTTGGCCTGTCGATGATAATCTACCTGTTTATTAAATTTTGCCTGAAGCCAATTTTCTGCACCATAAGCTCTAATAAGTGGAATTACTTGTATTGATTCTGCAAGTAAGCTTGCTAAAGCACTAATTTTTGCTTGGCTTTTCTCTTCAGTTAACAATACTCTCTCTCCAAGCTTGCCAACCAAAAGAGTTATGATAGGGGCTAGTAAGAGTGTTGATAAAGATAGCTTTATATCAATATAAAACATATAGCAAATGACAGCAATTAGTTGGAAAATACACGGCGTTGTATCTTGGATAGTTTTATAAATTACCTCTGCAACCCTATCTGCATCTTCAGTCAGCCTATAGGTAATATCTCCTGAGGAAAGTTTTTCCAATGATTGAATCTTGATAAATTGGATTTTCCTAAAAAGATCTTGTCTTATTCTTTGACTTATTTTTAATGAAGGTATTGCTAAGATTGTATCTTGAATATATTGAGAGATCTTTTGAACTAGAAATATAATTAAGGCCAAAGCAATTATTCTGAGGACTTGTTGTAAATCACCTTTTCCTATCGCTGGTACTAATTTCCCTGCAAGCCAAGCTAATATGGGCCAGCAAGTAACATATAACAGCATAAATAAGCCACCTATAAACAATTCTCGTGAATATGGAATTAAACTTTTAACCAAAGCTCGGGGACTAAACTTAGTTTTAAGAATCATTTGACAGGGGAAAGTATTTTAATGAAATTGGATCAATTTCTAAAATGGCAAGGTTTAGTAGACACTGGTGGTCAGGCTAAACAACTAATTCTCGCTGGAGTAGTCACTGTAAATGGAAAGAGGGAGACTAGGAGAGGACGAAAGCTAACTCATGGTGATCTGATCTGCTTAGCAAAGAAAGAGTACATCTTTTCAAATAATCAACCTTGAGGCCGTAAGTTAGACAATAGTGATTCACCCAGAAACACAGAGTGAGGAAAACTGTTATTGCTGGAAACTGGAAGATGCATATGACATGTGCATCAGCGAAAGAATTCATGGAGACGTTTCTCCCTTTATCTAAAGATCTTCCCTTAGATAGAAGAGTAATTATTGCGCCACCTTTTACAGCTATTTCTAGCTTAGCAACGATCCTAGAGGGTACTCATATAAACCTATCGAGCCAAAATGTCCACTGGGAGGATTCGGGGGCTTTTACTGCTGAAATCTCACCTTCAATGCTTCTAGAGCATAATGTTCGCTATGCAATTGTTGGTCATAGTGAACCAAGAAAATATTTCAGTGAGAGTGATGAACAGATCAACCTAAGGGCTAAATCTGCTCAAACTCATGGATTGATTCCAATCGTTTGTGTCGGAGAGAGTTTAGAGCAAAGAGAAAGAGGTGAAGCTGAAAGAGTTATTAGAAGACAGGTAGAGCAGGGATTAGAACAAACTGATCTCTCAAACCTTGTAATCGCTTATGAACCAATTTGGGCTATAGGGACAGGTAAGACATGCGAGGCAAATGAAGCCAATCGTATTTGTGGATTGATTCGTCAATGGGCTGGCTTTAATGATCTTCTTATTCAATATGGTGGTTCTGTAAAGCCAGGTAATATTGACGAAATCATGTCAATGAGCGATATAGATGGTGTATTGGTAGGTGGTGCATCACTTGAGCCTCAGAATTTCGCAAGAATTGCAAACTATCAAGCAAGGTGATTTCTTTTGCCGCTTAGCTTGACTGATAAAACAAAAATTATGGGAGTAATAAATATTACCCCCGATTCTTTTAGTGATGGAGGAATGTATCTTGATGTTGAGAATGCATTAGAAAAGGCTTCTTATTGCATTAATTCAGGAGCAGAGGTAATAGATATAGGTGGCCAAAGTACTAGGCCAGGAGCTGAGATTTTGTCTTCTGATCAAGAACTAAAACGTATAGTTCCTGCTCTAAAGTTAATTCGCAAAGAGTTCCCTAATCAATTAATCTCAGTCGATACTTTTTATTCTGAAGTTGCAGGTGAGGCCCTAAACTTAGGAGCGAATTGGATTAATGATATTAGTGGTGGAAGGTTAGATCCTCAGATTTTC
The DNA here is from genome assembly GCA_003214695.1 of Prochlorococcus sp. AG-412-P08. Lineage (GTDB taxonomy): Bacteria > Cyanobacteriota > Cyanobacteriia > PCC-6307 > Cyanobiaceae > Prochlorococcus_E. Next base: position 1,536 of record QCLI01000022.1, on the reverse strand, counting down.
AATGTATTAGCTGGAACTGAAGTGCCTTTTGTTATTACACATAGTAGAGGGAATAGTCAAACTATGAAAAATTATTCAAATTATCAAAATGTTGCTGCTGAGGTTTTAGCTGAGCTCCTAATACAAGTAGAGAAGGCTATTTTAGCTGGAGTAGCATCAGATCAAATAATTATTGATCCAGGAATTGGTTTTGCTAAAAATACCTCACAGAATTTATCTCTAATTAAGAATTTAGATGTATTCATAAACACAAAATACCCAGTGCTTGTTGGTCCTTCAAGAAAGAGATTTATTGGTGATGTTCTTAATGAAACTGACCCGTTGAAGCGTTTATATGGTACTTCAGCTGTTGTGTGTAAATGTGTTCAAGCAAAAGTTAATTATATAAGACTTCATGACGTATATGAGATGAATCAGCTAATAAAAATGGCAAGTATCCTATGGCCTTAGATTTATTCATATTAAAGTGTTAATTATTTAAATTAGCTATTATCAACACCTTCAATTTTATCTTCTACTTCTTGATATAGCTCTTTAAGCTGTTCAATATTTTCTTCAGAAGTATCCCAATAACCTCTACCATTAACTTCAAGTAGTGTTCCAACAATTCTACGAAAACTATGAGGGTTTAAATCCATTAACCTTTTCCTCATTTCAGGGTCATTTATAAATGTCTCATTGGATTCTTCGTAAACGAAATTATCTACCTGTCCACTGGTAGCACTCCATCCTAAAGTGTAGTTTAGTCGGTTTGATACTTCCCTTACCCCTTCATATCCAGAGTTAAGCATTCCCTCATACCATTTGGGATTAAGTAATTTTGTTCTTGTGTCAAGCCTAATAGTTTCACTTAATGACCTTACTTGAGCATTTGCAGTAGTTGTGTCAGCTATATAGCTATTAGGTTTTTTGCCGTCGTCTCTTAATTTAGAAATGAGGTTTGTAGGGTCAGAATCAAAATAATGACTTACATCAGTAAGTGATATTTCTGATGAGTCGAGATTTTGGAAAGTGACATCTGCTGTTTTCATTACAGATTCAAATACTTGCCTTTTTTGATTCATCTCTCCAGGGTTGTCAGCATTAAAGGCAAATGTCTTTCTTGAAAGATACATTTCTTGCAGTTCATCCTCTTACATTTGAACTATAACTTCCACTAGAATTAGAGAATACCCTAGAAGAAGCCTCTCTAATTGATACACCAGCTTTTTCAGCCTGTTCTAAGGAATGTTTTCTTACAAAATTCTTTTCGATTGGCTCATCTGCTTCAGCAGCCATTTTTACGGCTTGATCAATCAATGCCATTTGGTTGATAAATAAATCTCTAAAAACACCTGAACAATTGACTACTACATCGATCCTTGGTCTCCCAAGTTCTTCTAGGGATAGTAGCTCTAATTTATTTACTCTTCCAACAGAATCTGGCTTTGGCTTTACTCCAACAAACCATAAGATTTGAGCAAGAGACTCACCATAAGTTTTTATATTATCTGTACCCCAAAGAACACATGCAATAGTCTCTGGCCAGTCACCCTG
>QCLI01000021.1 GCA_003214695.1 Prochlorococcus sp. AG-412-P08 | reverse complement strand
ATAAATCTAATTAAATATCACAACAAATAAGAACTTGAGATCAGCTATTGCAGCTGCTCTCAAACAGAAAATGACTTTACTTAACCAAATAAGTGTGGAATGAAGTAAAAGCTAACTACTTAACTCCTTAACAGCAATCCTGTCCAGTAATTTATTCCAGGCCTTAGGGAAGCGCCATCTAACAAACGCTCCACCATAAACAAGGTAAGCACAGCCCTCTATTGGATGTTTAATGGTATGTAAAGTATGTAAAAGATGTTCCATATTTAATATGTAATTACGGAAAAGACTAATGTCATAAAAATAAAAGGAAAATTTTATATTTAACCCCGCCCCTAGATTAGCTCAACTCTTTTAGAACTTATTGTTAATTCAGAATTTTCTCTACAGCTAGCCGAGATTTTTTTAAATTCTCACCATTTAGAGGTATATAACCTAGAGAAGGAGCCTTTAATTGAGCATCGTCACTGAGAAGATAATTAAGCATTAATTTAACTCCTTCAGTATTCGTACCATTACCTGTTTTATATGCAAGTATCCAAGTTAAAGTTGCAATGGGGTATGCACCTTTCGTTGATGGGTTAGGGTCTATTCCTGCAAGATTCTGATCCAATTTAATTCCACTTAAAGCCTTCGAGCCTGAATCATTTGATGGTTTTAAAAACTCTCCATTAAGATTCTCAAGTGCAGCTGCCTTAATATTATCTCGAATATAAGACTGATTAAGATATCCAATACTACCAGCAGTATTTCTAATAATTCCAGCAACTCCAGCGTTTCCTTTCCCGCCAACTCCTGTTAACCATTTAACAGACTTACCAACCCCAAGGTCCCATTCCGGAGAGAAAGCCTGCATGGAGTTGCTAAAAGCCTTTGTAGTCCCAGAGCCGTCAGAACGATGAACCCAAGTAAGTTTACCGGGAGGGCAATCTAGTTGGCTCCAATTAGTAATCTTACCCATCGCTACTTTAACTGCTTGCCTTTGAGAAAGTTTTAAATCGCAATCATAGTTATAGCCAAAAGCAACCGTCCCCCCAACTATTGGTATTTGTAAAACTCCACGAATCACTTTTGACATATCATTTATCTTCATAGGTTCATCAGAAGCTCCGAAGTCAACAGTTTGATCAATAAATGCTTTACGTCCAGACCCTGAACCAATGGCCTGATAGTTAACTCTTGGGCCGCCTGACTGAGCTAGATCAGAAAACCAACGTGTATAAATCTTTGAGGGGAAAGTCGCACCTGCTCCATTCAGACGAATCTGCCTGCTTCTTGGCACAGGCGCAGCACAAGAAGTTATTGCAGCAGAAAGTACAAAAACAGAAGAAGAAAGCAGTAAAGCCTTCTTTGCAAAACTCATTATGAAAAAAATATCAACATTTCAAACATATCTCAAACTTGATCGAATTAAAAAATTTGACGACGGTGCTCAAAGAAGAATGAAATTAGATTGATCATCTTCAGAAGCTTAGCGGAGTCTAAACTATTCAGAAAATAGCATCCCCTAGGAAAGTGAATCTACCAATATCATAGTGACAAACTTAGTAAAGAATATTTACTCAAAAAAACACAGCTATAGGCATTTTCCATTTTGGAGGTGTTGATTATGACTATTATCACTTAAGAAAAAAACCTCTTATAAGAACTAAAATTTTTGAAACTATAATATTATATTTATGATAGTCTAAAGAAAATTTCCACCTAGGGCAAAACCTCCTCAAACCTCCCAAAATTTAAATTATTTTGATGGGTGATAAACTCTTTCTATACTTAGTTAATGGAGAGAAACATGGCAAGGGTTTCTGGAAAATTAGCCTGACAACTTTTAGCGATCCCTTAGAAGAAGATAGCTTATTCATTGAGTGCTATCGTAAAGAACTTCTAGGGACTGAAGCAGCAAAGAAAATACTAAATGCTATCGAGCTTAATATTGAAAATCTTATTAATGACTGCAGAGATGATGGTTATAAGATAATCTCAGTAGATGAAGGGATTTCATATGATATACCTCTAACAATCCTTGAAGAGATTTATGATTTTTGGCTTTACTTATATCGGGACAACAAACTATTTAAAAAGATTTTTTCTCTATTACTAGCTCGAGAAAGAATAAAGTTCTCAGACCCTGCAATTGTTAAAGCCTTAAAAGGTTTTACAGGAGAATGGGCACAACAAATTGAAAGGCTACACAGCTATAGACCATCCTCTAAAAGAGCTGTCTTCCATAGAGATCCTATGTGGTCAGAAAATATATCAGATCAATTAGAAGCTCTGAAAAATAAATAAAAATTCTAGCGCCAAGAAAACATGAAGAACTTATTTCTCCTTTCATTATCAAATCAAGAAGTTCTCTTTATTTAAAAGATTCTCTCTGAAACACGCTTTTTTTTAAGTTTATGATATTTTTAGATTTGATTAATGCCAACTGTCATAGGCAAAATTTGAAGGTAATAATATTGTCCTACTCTAGCGAAAGCAACAATTCCTAAAGATCAGATTATCTAATTAATAGCCAAATACTTTAATCAACTAGTTTTTCATAACCTTTACTTTATTGTTGACAGGTTCTTACTCATTTCTATCAAACAAAAGTTAAAAAATTTCAAATAAAATCACCAAGGAAGGGTCTCTCCATTTGCATGCCAAAAAACCCCTGTATTAGCTAGATCCAACAAGTCAATTCTACGTATAAGACCTTTTACAGACTTCTCAGGAGTGATTCCTTGAGGATTAAAAGATGTCATGCCTGTCTTCACAAGACCTGGATGTAACAAAGCTACAGCTATGCCATTAGGCTTTAAATCAATCGCAAGAGATTTACCCGCCATGCAGAGTGCGACTTTTGACATTCTGTATCCATATGAACCTCCACTTGAATTATCCTTAATCGAGCCCATTCGGCTAGTCATGAGAATCACTTTAGATCCTTCACTAAGGTTGTTAAGCATTGCACGTGTAAAACATAAAGGGCTTAAAGCATTGATCTCAAATTGCCTTCTAATACTTTCAGGATCAAGTTCAAATAAAGAATTTTTCTCTAAAACACCAGCATTGTGAATCAATACATCTATTTTGAAACCACTTAATTTATTTTTAAGATTAACCACTGACTTACCAGAAGTGATATCAATGCCTACTTCAACTCTGACTCCCAAATCATCAAGTTCTTGAGTAGAAGATCGGCAAGTAGCAATGACATCGTCTCCTCTTTCCCTTAATTGCTTACAGTATTCAAGTCCTATTCCCCGATTAGCTCCGGTTACTAAATAAGTTGCCATATCGAAATAAGCTAATTAACTTACTGTAAGGCTTTCTAAGGATCATTGCTTTTCCCTTCCTTTTGTCCCAAGCTAGAAACAGGAGAGAGCTCTTAATTATTAAGTATTTTGAGGAGCTTATAATGATTGACAAAGCAACACTTCAAGCATGCAAAGATTCTTCTATAGTTCTAGAAATGAAAATAAAAAATCTAGAGTTTGCAGTAAGCCAATCCGAATTAATGATTAGTGAATCAAGAGTGGGTCATGAAGCCTTAAATTATTTAAGAAAAAAGGTTGCAAGTTCCATTCAAGATCTGGAAATCCTTTACATGATCAAGCGAAGCAAAAAATTATAAAGCTCTGGTCATCAGATTAAGATGACTATGGATGAATAGACATCTTAGAGGTCATGACTCTAGGGAACACATTCAACAAATATTTCAATTTCAGTTGAAACTTCTAAGCGGATGACCAGACTCGAACTGGCGACATTCAGCTTGGGAAGCTGACGTTCTACCACTGAACTACACCCGCATAAAATAATTTTAACGGGAAATCAACTTTTGAAAAACACTTTTGGGAATCAAGATTATAATCTGAGGAAAATTTGAGCAAGACTTAAAAACTTCGGCAAAATTAAATAAAGAAGTCTATTTGGTCCTTTACTTTGGCGGCTGAGAATCTTTCTGCCTTTATTTGGTCTATCGCTGATTTACTTCGCGATAATTATAAAAAATCTAATTACGGAAGAATTATTTTACCCTTCGCGGTATTGAGGCGTATTGATTGCATATTAGAAACAATGCAGGGGACAAAGGTAGAAAAACACTTGGTTAAGAATAGGGAACATAAAGGATCAAATTATTTTTTACTAGATGAACCTCAAAATTTTGATTTCTCAACTTCTTACGTTAGTTTGAAAACCCTTGTAAGTAATTCGAATGAAACTTCTATTGGCACGAATATTCAAGGGTACATTGATTCATTCTGTCCTTCTGTAAGAGAGATTTTTGAAAAATTTGACTTTAAGAATCAAATCAATGATCTTAGTGAATCAAAGCTTCTTTATTTAATAACAAAACGTTTTACTCAGATAGACCTTAATCCAATAAATATAAGCAATATCGAAATGGGAATGATATTTGAAGAGCTCATTCGAAAATTTTCAGAATCTTCAAATGAGACATCAGGAGAACATTTCACGCCAAAAGGAGTAGTTCGATTGATGGTTAATCTGCTCTTTTTGAATGATCAAGAAGCGCTTACAAAATCAAATATTGTGCGGAGCCTTTATGACCCTGCTATAGGAACAGGCGGAATGTTGAGTGTTGCCACAGAATATTTACATAAGATTAATCCTACAGCACAGTTCCTGGTATCTGGTCAAGAAATTAACCCCGAATCATATGCAATTTGTAAAGCTGACATGCTTATAAAAGGACAAGATTTTAACAAGGTTTTCTTAGGGAACACACTTTCCCATGATTATCAGAATGGAGAATTACATGACTACATGCTTTCCAATCCTCCTTTTGGAGTCGATTGGAAAAAATCTCAAAAGGAGGTTACAGAAGAACATAAGGAGAAAGGCTTCTCAGGTCGTTTTGGGCCTGGCCTACCAAGAGTGAGTGATGGGTCACTTTTATTTCTTTTGCATCTTGTTTCAAAAATGCGTCCAACTTTCCAGGGAGGTAGTCGCATCGGAATTGTTCTAAATGGATCTCCAATGTTTACTGGGGCTGCAGGATCAGGAGAGAGTGAAATACGTCGTTATCTTTTTGAAAACGACCTAATTGAAACCATTGTTCAATTGCCTCAAGAATTGTTTTATAACACTTCTATCAGTACATACATTTGGATTCTTACCAATAAGAAAACTTGCGCAAGAAAAGGGAAAGTTCAATTGATTGATGCAAGCAGCTTTTCCAGTAAATTATCTAGGAGCATAGGAAACAAGCGACAAGAGCTGGGAAATGAACATATTTTAGAAGTCACAAAAATATTTGAGGCCTTTAATGAATTATACAAAGATGAAAAGTTAATCTCTAAGATTTTTAATAATGAAGAATTTGGCTACCGCTCTATTACGATTGACAGACCAGAAAGGAATGCTCATGGGGAGATATTAATTAATAAAGATGGTGCGCCCAAAGCAGATAGAACTCTTAGAGAGATAGAGACTATACCTTTCTCAGAAGAACTAGACTCATATATTGAACAAGAAATTCTTCCTTGTTATGATGATGCATGGGTTGACAAAGATAAGGTCAAAATTGGTTATGAGATTCTATTTAATAGGTACTTCTATAACTTCAAGAAGCCTAAGTCAATAACTACAATAAATCAGGAGTTAAGAGATTTAAACAATCTGATTACTCAACTTACAGACAAGGTTGTATTGTGATTTATCAAAGGAGTGCTTCCCTAAACCCATTTCAGATAAATCTAACTATAGATGCTTCAACTCACTGGAAGAAGAGAAGACTATCTAGAATTTGTAAAGGTATAGGGAGCGGAACCACCCCAAGTAGAAAAAATAACCTAAATTTTATAGATGGAACTATTCCCTGGGTTTTAACTGGTGAGTTAAATAACTCTGTCCTTTTAAAAGGCAACTTTTATATCACAGAGTATGCATTACATCATTATCCTTCTTTAAAGATCTACCCAGCTAATTCCATAATTATCGCAATGTATGGATCAACAATAGGCAAGGTTTCTATCTTGAAATTTGCATCAACTGTAAATCAAGCATGCTGTGTATTGCCACCTTCAGAAGGTTTTGATTCACCGTTCCTCTTCTATAGCTTAATTGCAGCAAAAGAAAGGCTCCTATCTTTAGCCATTGGTGGAGCACAATCAAACATAAAAGTCGATACAATCAAGTCAATAAAAATAGCTCTTCCATCAATAACTGAACAGAAGAAAATATCTAGCTATTTAGACAAAGAAATTGGTCTTATTAAATCCTTAATAATAAAAAGAGAAGAATTAATTAAACTCTTAAAGGACAAAAAGCAGACTTTAATTCGTGAATGTATTTCAAGAGGTATGAACAAAGCCATACCATTAAAAAGTTCAGGAATAAACTACTTAGGTAAAGTCCCAGTACATTGGTCAGTAAAAAGGTTATCTCATTTATTCAAGACATTAAAAGGGAAAAGATCACAGCAACTCACAAAAACATTTTGTCAAAAGAATAAAGGACCTTACCCTGTATATAGCGGGCAAACAGATGGGAATGGAATAATGGCTTCCATAAATGTATTCGAGTTTGACACTGGCAAACAACGTGTGATTCTTTCAACGACAGTTGGAGCAAAGGCTATGACCGTAAAAAATATTCATGGGCGATTTAACCTTTCACAAAACTGCATGATTATTTTTCCAAAAAGTGACGAATGTCTTATCAGCTACTTTGAATATTGTTTCACAAGTATATTTCAATTAGAGAGGGCCCTAATTCCAAGCTATATAAAACCTTCCATCAGAAAAGAAGATTTTCTTAAAATAAAAATACCCGTTCCTCCTATTAAAGAACAGGAGAGTATTGCTAAATTTCTAAAAAAGGAAATTAGCCAGATTGATGAATTGATTGAATTATCTGAAGTATTTATTTTAAAACTACGTGAAAAGCAAAGTACTTTAATTATTTTAGCGACTAAAGGAGGAATTCCTATTTAGAAAAACCTCTACACTTTTTTATTATGACTAAAATCTAAAATAAATATAAATCAAAAAACATCAAACCTTACTTTACTAAGAGATTCTCTAATAATAATGTGTAAAGGGTTCCTATATTTTAATTATAAATGAGTAGTTATTACTGTCCCTATTGCTCTCCAAAATACCAATTTCAAAAAATGAGCAGTGATGGGACTTTAGTCTGTGGACTTTGTGGCGATCCATTGCTAAAAACAGTCTTAGTTAAGCCAACTCAATTCCTCGCCCTAGTTGCAATACTTGCCTTTGTCGCTCCATTGATAATAATGATTATTACGTTCATTAATGGTCAAAAAAAGCCAACTCAAAGCCAATATAATTCTCCAATTGCTTCTTTGATTAAAGACTAAATCCACTTTTCCTCCTTTTTAGGAAGGTCAATTCATCTCAAATCAAAGATATCAAGCAGCTCCTTATCTAAAAACTTACAAATCAACACCCTTTGCTTTCTAAAGAATGAAAAAGCAACGGCATTAAGTCTTATAAAAGAAAAACTAGCTCCGCAGAGACTCTGGAGGGTATAAGTTTAGCCTTAAACTCATAATACCATTCTCACATTCACGCTTAGCAAGAATCTATTGTCTTTGAGTAGGAGTCTTAGTGCTTTTGAAGTTATTAAAATATATAGCTTGGATTACATCCAAATTAAACATTTAGATTATGCCTCTAATAACATCGGCATTAACAGTAACTACTCTCCCAGTATCAATGTCAATCACTTGAAACAGAGTATTAACCGTAGGTTCAGCTGAATTACCCACGCGATAAATTACGTATCCCACCCACCAATCAACCTTACGGTCTGAAAAAGCTGAGATCACGACAAAGTCGCCACATTTAACCAAGAGGAAGGCAGGGGTCTCAAATAATGACCTTCCTTTCTTTAACGAGACCACATTTCACACGAAACAAAGCACAGTATACAAGTACTACTACCTTATAGTTGGCATATAGGCTTATCCTTCATGTACAAAGAATATCCGAAGGAGTCTGAGCAATGATCAAAAAAGTCAAATACTCCAAACTGTTATTCAAATGATGCAATTAAATCGACTTTGACGGATAATAGAAAGCAATATCTAAAAAAAAATCGAGAAGATCTTAAGTTGGCACGCTTTATCCACACAGCAGATTGGCAAATAGGAAAGCCTTACTTACAGGTCAAGGACGATGAGAAACGCTTCAAGTTAAAAAAAGAACGCATTGATGTCATTAGTCGTATACGAAATGCAGCTCAACTACAAGCAGCACAATTTATCTTGATTGCGGGAGATCTTTTCGACTCACCGACCCCTTCCCTTTCGGCTGTTACAGAAGTTCTAGAAGCGATTGGGGGTATAGACATGCCCGTTCTAATGATTCCTGGTAATCATGACCATGGAGCATTGGGAACTATTTGGCATAGTGATACTTTCAAGAAGTATCAGAAGGAGATGGCTCCTAATCTGCAACTGTTATTAGATAGTGCGCCCATTGAAATTGAACATGCTGTTATTTTTCCCTGCCCACTACTGCGTAATAAAGACAATGCTGATCCAACGCTCTGGCTAGGAGAAGTCGACTGGAGCAAGATATCTTCTTTGAAACCGAGAATTGTTCTTGCGCATGGTGGGATTAATGATTTTCGAGGACGTGATTATGCTTTTGATGATGAAGCACAGTCTGATGCAAATAACCTAATTGATCTAAATAGTCTTCCAGTTGATGAAATTGATTACGTTGCTTTAGGCGATTGGCACAATTTAAAACAAGTCAATGAGAAGGCTTGGTATTCAGGGACTCCAGAGCCCGATCGTTTTAATCAGGGTGAGAACAATCAACGAGGGCAAGTTCTCCAAATTGATGTCTCTCGTAAAGGTCACCCTCAAGTAAAACCCATTCCAACTGGTCGAATTCAGTGGCACAATATAAGTTTTAGGTTTAACGGTGATGAGGATCTTAATCGTCTTGAGCGCCGAATCGAAGAATTGACAGCTGGTCGGATTTCACGTGATTTGCTAAGGATTGAGATAAGCGGAAGGCTAACTCTTTCTGGTCATAAGCGATATCAGTCATTTAAAGAGGACCTAGAAAACAAGTTATTGAGGCTACGCATTAAAGGCGAATGTCATCAAGCACCTGAAGCTGATGAATTAGAAGAACTCACGAGAAACATAGAAAACCCTTTAATTGCCCAAGTAGCAAGTCAACTTCAAGAGCGCTTAAATAATGAAGGGGTAAAAGATTCAGAAGAGGCGTCCATAATTCGCATAGCACTAAGTGAGTTATATCGCTTTGTAGTAGAAGAATAAATCGATATGCGCCTTATCAACTGCCAAATTAAAAATGTCAGAATACATTCTGACATTTCCATTGATCTTTCTCCTCAAATAACACTCATTGAAGGGGCCAATGAAACTGGTAAAAGTACACTAATTGAAGCCCTTCATCGCACTCTGTTTTTAAAGGCAACTGCCACTGGGGCACCTATTCAAGCACTTAGATCAAATCTACATTTAGGCCATCCAACAATTCAAATCAGATTTGAAGAAAAAGGTGAAATCTATCTTTTAAGGAAGTGCTTCACTGGTTCATCTGGGCAAATAACACTCTCCAATGAAAGCAATAAAAGCCAACTTTCAGGTCCACCTGCAGAAGAATATTTGGCAGAGTTGCTTGGAGTAAATGAATCACTTGGGAGTCGTCAAGCAAGCAAACTTTTACCGACACGCTGGGCGCACCTATGGGTCATGCAAGGGTCTTCAGGAAATAACTTATTAAATAGTGATAAGACTTCTTATGACTTTGATTCACTGCTCATTCAACTTGAAAAAACTGGTGGGGCAGCAATTCAGGTTTCAGCTCATGACCAAAGTGTTATAAAAAAAATTGACATGTCGATAGAGAAAAGCTTCACAAGTCGTGGAATAAAAAAAAGCTCATCATTTTGGCAAAGTCATGAGGAATTAAAGGGCGCTGAACTTGAGCTTGAAACAGCACATATAAAACTTAAGCAATACGAGGAATCCAGCGAAGACCTTGTCAAAATCAATGAAAGAATTGACCTCCTACAAAATATTCAGCTGCCAGCATTATTAGAAGAACAAAGACTTATAAAAAAACGTGCAGCTGAGCGCAATCAACTTGAGGCTGAAGTGACTCTTGCTACGAAGGTTTTGGAAGCGATTCAATTGCGTTATGACGCATCTAAAAAATCATTTAAAAATCTCAATCAAATTCAATTAAAGATAAAGCAGCAAGAAGGTGAACAGAGATCCTTAAGAAAATTACAGGGGGAACAGGGGGCTACAAAGTTATGCATGGCTAATTCACTCAAGAGAGAACAAGTAGTGCACACAAATCTTAAAAGCAAACTTCAACAATTAGATCAATATCTGTCCCTATTGCAAATAATGTTAGATCAATCTTATCTAAAAGAGACCATTTCTAGACTTAGTAATGAGCTGGAGAAAATAAAGAAAATTATAGATAAGCGAAGCAAGCTCGAAGAGCAAATTAGTTATCTCTCAAGAATAGGCCTTTCAGATTTAGAGCAGTTAAGGGATTTAAATCAAAAGATTCTCAATACTCTCGCTCGGCAAGAGAATATGGCTACTGGTATCAAGGTTTTACAATCTAACAAGTCAATTCGTATTGATGGAGAAGAACTTCAAACTGGAGAGCAAAAACAATTGGTCCAAACTTTTGAATTGCAAGTGGGAGATAATATCACAATTGAAATTAGGCCAGGTGGTTCTGAAACACTAAAGACCTTACAACTTGAGTATAAAAATTTAAAAAAAGAATATTTCAAAATACTATCTCGGTTTGGCTTGGAATCTCTAAAAGTTGCTGAGAATGATTTTAAGGAGCGATTATCTCTTGAACAACAACTTTTATTTTTAGAAGTACCATCAAACTCACAAATTCAACTTAAGCAAAAGGAGTTGAGTAAAAACGAACTAAAGAAATTTGAGTTAGAAAAAAAACTTTCTTCACTTGATCAACTGCGAAATGATTTCCTAAATGATCTCAGTGTTCCAAGAACAACTTTTGAGATTGAGACACTTAAGGAAAAAACTCAAAAAAACAGGTCTGACGTCTCTTCTGCTTTTGAGCAAGCTGAAAAATCTATGAAATTGGCCGAATCTGAATTTTATATCTTTAGGGATACCCTGATTGATAATGAAAGTAAATTAAAAGTCATTGATAATCAGCTGACTTCTTTAAGAAACGACATGAATTCTCTAATAAAAGAACATGGAGATTATGAAAGCTTAAGCGCTGAAATTAACTTAATAGGAAAAGAACTCAAAGAATCCGAAGAAAAAGTGGTGCTTTTAAGAAATCTACTCTCATCATTAGAAAAGATTGATAGATCGAATGATCTTCCAACAATTGAATTAAAGATTCATTCAATCGAAGAAACGAAAGAAAAACTTATTTCTGATGCAGGAGCCGCAAAAAAGAATTGCGACAACATTAGCGCTTCAGATCCTTATTCAAATCTTGAACAAGCCGAAGTTCGATTGAGAACTGTTCAAGCTGACTATTTAGCGCAAAAGAGAATTATTGATTCACATAAGCTCTTGCAAGAGCTTTTTAGAAATGCGCAAGCAGACCTTTCAAGTCGCTACACTGAGCCCTTAATTAAATCTATTAATAATTACTTAAAGCCCATAATTCCAGATGGGCATGGGGCTCACCTCAATTTTGATCACGTCAGTGGATTTAGTGGGCTTCAAATACGTCGAGGGGACAATTTTTATGATTTCAATCAATTAAGTGGTGGAATGAGAGAGCAGTTATCAGCCGCATTACGTTTATCCATGGCTGATGTCCTAAAGTCTGAACATGATGGTTGCCTACCACTGATTTTTGATGATGCCTTTGCAAACTCTGATCCAACAAGGGTTCCACTGATCAAAAACATGCTTTCCGAAGCTGTAAAAAGAGGTTTACAAGTTATTCTTTTAACTTGCGACCCAAAATCCTACGAATCCTTCGCAAATACTTTAATAAAATTAGACAAGTTAACCAAATAAGGCGCCAAAGTCCAAGAAGCCTCATCACCGCCAGCGAATTCTCTCTGGATTATTTTTCTCAATCTTCTTAAGAAGAAGTATCAGCACGGCAATGCTTAAAGGGCCAGCTATAGCAACAACATAAATAAAGCTTTGGATAGTTGGATCCAAAACAGCTAAAACAATTCTCATACTTTCTTAGTTCCATCCAAAATTGAAAAGACAATCATTAGCCTAGTCCTATTCAATATGAATAAAAACAAAAAAGTGGAAGATTGGATGCAAGAACAAAGCAACATATCCCGTATGACCCCACAGTAGTAATAAATTTCAACTCACAATTAAGAGCCTATTTACTCGCACATTGCCCATAAATCAATTAGGCTCTCCAAAATTTTTCTTTTTTCTTGTGGAGTCAGATTTTATAACCATAATTTTCTCTGCAGTTTTATCTCTCGGTGGAGTATGGGCTCTTGTTTCAGGTTTTGACGACGACGACAATGATCAAGACGGAGGGGGGACAGGTTCACCGGTTCTAACGCCTTCTTACATAGGGAGTCCAACATGAACTCTATGAAGAAGCTTCATAGAATTTGAACTATCAATAATTAGAAAACTCTGCGGAGATTTACAGTTAATTCTTTAAAAACCAGTCTTTTTAAGAAGAGCTATTTTCAAAAGGTATTAATTTTTCAATATTGATTAAACCAATAAGGATGTTTAAGAGGCAAAATCAATAATGAATAAACGGATTATCAGACTCAATGCACCTATCACCTCTTTTCGCATTTTATGGGCAAGCAGGAGTTCCATGGGATTTTTATCTGCTTACCTTTTTCCATGCCTTGCTAGTGATCCCTGTTCACATAATCCTTTTCCGTTGGAGAGCCAAAGAGGGCTACAACAGTTTTTATGCAAAGGATGTTTACGTAGCTAAGGATTAACCCCTTAAGTTGCTTTTCGACAAGGTGAACTTTTGTAGGCTGCAACTTCAGTCTACAAAAGTTTTAATTTTTTCAATCTATATATAAATAAACTTTAGCTAAAAGGCTATCAATCAATTTAAATTAAAAAATTAGAGTAATTCTCTCGATCAAAACTTGGTAAGGGTAGAGTTTTGATATACAAGGAACTCTTCATTAAAACTTTTAAGTTGATTTTTAATTGATTTGGTTTTAAGAAAGGGTAAGAAGCAAGCTATTTTGGTAAAGGATATCGAGATGTCTGGCTATATATATTTGATTAAAAATAAGGATTTATACAAAATCGGAATTACAAAAGATTTTAAACGCAGGATGAAAGCACTTAAGCCAGATGAAATTGTAAAAGTCCTAAAAATAGATTCATATAAAACACTAGAAAAAAAGCTACACAGGCGTTATAAGGATTCACGCATACCTCAAACTGAATATTTCAGGTTAAATAAATCGCAACTTGCTAATTGCAAGCAAGAGCTAACTATTTCCTATGCAAGAAGAGGGAAGTCGGACCCATTTCTTATTGCAGTGTCAGCAATATTGATATCACCCATAATATGTTTCATTTGGAGTTTCAGACAGAGGTCTGTTCAACTAGGGTTACTAGCTTTTACACAAACTCTACTTTCAATTTATGTTTATCCTTCATACAATTTGAATCAAAGTGACAGGTTCCTCTTAAAAGCAGGGATTTCATTTATAGCTTTTATAATTGCAAAAAGTAATAAAGATGAGGCCCTAAAATAAAATAGTTAAAAGAGTTTATAAGGAGTTAAAAAACAACTTTCTTGGTACACCTTTAACAAAAAGAAGAATTCTTCTTGTTAAAATAAGCAAGGGAAAGATTAAATCAGTTCGTAATTTAGAGGAAAAAGTAAGTGCAATTAATTTAAGCAATTCATCTGAAGGTTTTGTTATTTGAGAGCAAATCCAATTAATAGCCTGTGCTCCATGTAATACTTCATCACCTTTCAACAAGATAGCACCATTATCAATGTCATATCCCTTTTCAAGCAAAGATTTCATTTCTGGAAGATTATCCCTAGCATTCTTAATAGTAAGTCCTGGAAGACCACTTCTCAACTCGAGGAGTTCAGAGAAATGATTACAAAATGGGCACTCACCATCATAAAGAAAAACAAGCTTGGAGTTCATTTCAAATCTATTTTTTTGATCATAAGCGTTTCAATTTAAATTTGATCAATCCAAATAAAATTGTCTATTTAAGATTTTTTAACTTAAAGCTTCTTTGGTTGAATTGACTTTCAAGAAAATCAAGCTGGCGAAACAGCAAATATATCATTAGAAGAAAGGCAAAAGTCTTATATTTTTAAAAATTTCTCGGCAAAAAGAGCAAAGAGGTATCAAAGCTCTCTGCTCGAGTAAATGTTTCTGGAGTGGTGGGAAGTTCTTTGAGTGGCGAACCTGGGGAATTACTTTAACAAGGCCAAAAGAGAAGGTCTAATCTCAAATGGGTCTTTTAAAATATTTAGGGAGCTCTGGGGTAGATCACGCAGGCTCCCAATTATCAGAACCAAATAAAATAAATGTGAGGAGTCTATAAGGTTCCGATTTTTCTTTTCTAGGCCATCTAGAATGAATAATAAAAGAATTTAAAGTTAATTAAATCTTTGGTAACAGCAAAACGGGGCAATCGTCACTTAATCAATAGCTGAGGAAGGCAATCTTATCGAACAAGCGTCAAATCAATCTAGATTTATTTTCGTAGCTTCTAAAAAAGGTAATTTTTAAAGAATTTGATAAAAGCTATGTATATAGACTTAGAATCAATTGGCATCAACTGGCTTCAAACATTTGATGTCATTGATGAATTGGCTAATAGCTCTCGACAGAATCAATCCATTTATTCATACCCTACATCTCAATGTTGATAAGGCTTTACCGCTAAATCTCTTATTTCAATGCACTTAGCAAATGAGATGAATATAAACAATGGAAGCAAGCTACGTCCTCCATCTCGTATGGATTTCAACCTAAACTTGTAAATACGTAGAAAATCTATTTTTTTATTCACTTCCAGCGATAAAAATCCACATATCAAAGAAATTTTGATTAGTGTCTCTTGACCTGTGAGTACAAGGTTCAAATGGCTCAACGAATTTCCGTTGCCTTAGTTTCAATTCCAACTGGGAGTAGAGATTTAATAGAATTTGCTTTTTTCATAGCAATTGGATTTACTGCAGGATCTTTTGGGTTGATATGAATTAGATTTTCATTCCAATTCGTATTTCAATAAATCTAAACGATTACTAGATAGTTAGGGACTAGTCATAAACTTAGTTCCAAGTTTAAAGAACTTTGAATTCTGCAAAATAATCCAACTGAATAAAAAGATGTAAAGAGGATCAATTCCTTAGCATTGACATTTGATTTAAAGCAAAGGCTTTGCATATTTCTTTTGATTCCTTTAGCTATATACTGAATAGGCGACTTTATCAATCCTTCTTATTCGGGAAAAACATCTCTGAGACTAGTAGTAATCTTATAAACAATTACTGGATCAATTCAATCAAGTTAACGTTGAGGACAATGGTTAAATCTGGATACTTTGCTTATAGCATTAAAAAGCCATTAACTGAGCATTTTGGAGAAGCTTCGCTTTTAGCTTTTCTTGATGCTGAATCTGCATTAAGAATGGCATTGTCATGATATTTACTGCCTTTAGCAGCCGCTATCAATTGTGCTTTGTGAAGACGTTCAGCTCTTTGAGTATGAGAGCGGATCAAAGGGAGAATTCATAAATGTTCTACAAGATGGAACCCCGTTCCCTGCTGCCAATACATGCATCCCACAGAAGGGACGAACGCAAAACAATTGTAGCAACCGCTACCAAATTAGTCCTTATGGTTTTTACCTAATTTTCTTTAATCACAATTTTCGCATTCTTGATACCTAAGCTCAATCCATTACATAATTTTTCAGAGCAACAACCTATTGATCCTCAAGGAAGCATCTAACTAAGCTCCTATTATCAACATGAAGATATTTTCTTTGAGGGCTATGAAAAAAGTCAGCAAGTTTAGAACAATAAACAAAGAGCAAGCGCAGAAGAAGCAATACAGAATTCAAGAGTTTCTTGAATGAGCTTAAAATTATCAAGAAAAAGGGAAGATATTCTTTCCCAGGGCAATAGTAGAATGGAAATATGAGAAAAATAGCCAACGCGTGGCTTGGGCCATTGCTGTCCTTAGGGTTGTTATTTTTATTGGGATCAATTGGATACCGAGTAACAGAAGGGTGGGAATGGAGTGATTGCCTTTGGATGGTCCTTATTACGATTACAACCATAGGATTCGGCGAAGTAGAGCCTCTAAGCGATCCTGGGCGAATAGTTACCTTGCTAATAATCGGAGGCGGAATTGTTGTAGTTCAATTCACTCTCCAACGATTGGTCTCTCTTTCTGACTCAGGTTACTTTCGAAAGATGAGAGAGTTAAGATTTCAACGACTGCTTAGAGCTATGAACAACCACGTAATTATTTGTGGATATGGACGAATTGGGAAAGAGATAGCAAATCAACTGCAGTCAAGGAATATAAAGTTACTAATAGTAGAAAAAGATCCTTTAGTTAAAAAAAAAGCTGAAGAGAAAGGATTTCAAGTTTTACTAGCAGATGCAACACTAGATCAATCTTTATTCTTAGCAGGAATACATAAATGTCGAAGCATTGTAGTCACTCTTCCAACAGATGCGGACAACCTATACGTTGTTCTAAGTGCAAGAGCCCTTAATCAAAAATGCAAGGCTGTCGCAAGAGCAGAAACTGAAGAAGCTTCAAAAAAACTTACCCTTGCTGGAGCAAATATTGTGGTAAGTCCTTATGTTGCCGCAGGAAAGACAATGGCCAATGCTTCCGTCTAATCC
>QCLI01000020.1 GCA_003214695.1 Prochlorococcus sp. AG-412-P08 | reverse complement strand
TAGTACAAAGGATGCTTCCGCATCCATAGATGCTAAATTAAAAACAACTCTTCAATTTTTAAGTTTCTTATTAATTTTATGGCCTAAGCAATTAACCTTAAATAACTTACTAATTCCTCTAAATGAACTTGGCTATATACTACTTTGGGCTGCAATAGTTATGTCAATATTTTCTGCACTGAGGTATATTAATAACCAATAATATCAATATCTATCTTGAATTCTGGTTTTATTTTAGAGTTTTTCAGATAATCATTGTTAAAACTATCTAATAGTCCCTTTTCAAGATTATATTTGGGATTCCAATTCAATTCTCTTTCTATTAAAGTGATATCTGTTAGAAAATGATTAATCCTAAGCGGAAATATTTTCCTTTCTTTTCGATCAAGTCCTTTAGGATCATAAGAAACTAATTTTATCTCATTAGGATCCTTACCACAAGCTATTGATGCAGCATATATCAGACCTTTGAAAGTAATTCCTTTCTTACCTGAGCAATTATAAATACTATCTTTAGCAACATTTTTTTCAAGGCTTATAAGCATAGCATCTGCCAAGTCTTCAACATGACCAAGTTGAGTAATAGTACTTCCATCCAATGGTATAGGAATAGGACGATTATGTACAATTCGATCAAAGAACCATTCTTCTATTGGGTTGTAATTTCCTGGGCCATATATATATGTTGGACGAAAGATAGTAAAAGGAATCCCTGATTGCTTCAACCATTCTTCTGTATGCGCCTTACCAATATGTCTACTAGATTCATCTATCTTTGAACCTTCATCTAAAGGCAGGGAGAAACAATCTTTATAGATTCCAGCTGAACTAACATAGAGAAAGCGATGTAATGGTGAACCGGTAATATCAATTACATTTTTTGTCTGATCTAGATTCCTACCAGAACTGTCTATGATTACATCAAATTTCATACCCTTTAGTTTATTGAGCTCGTCAGTGTCTCTATCGCCTTCTATATGAAGAACATTCTTTGGAACAGAATTCTTACCACGAGTAAACAGAGTTAAGTCATAACCTTTCTTTATTAATTTTTTCACCAAGGTCCTCCCTACAAAGCGAGTACCTCCCATAACAAGAGTTTTCACAGTTTCAAAGCAGATTTACATCTATTCAAGCGCGTTAAGTGCTTTGCAAACAAAACCATAGCAATGCAGGATATAAGAAGATAATAAAATTATTTTGATTGAAATCATTCCAGCTATTGACCTCCTAGGAGGCAAGTGCGTAAGACTTCATCAAGGAAATTACAATCTTGTAACTGAATTTAGTAGCGACCCTATCCGGCAAGCACTCATATGGCAAGAGAAGGGTGCAACACGTCTACACTTAGTGGATCTTGATGGAGCTAAAACCGGAGAACCAGTTAATGATCTCACTATTAAAGCTATTAAAAAAGAATTGACGATACCCATTCAAATTGGAGGAGGTATACGAAGCCAACAAAGGGCTGAAGATTTAATAAATACAGGTATTGACCGCGTAATTCTGGGAACAATTGCAATAGAGAAGCCAGAAATAGTTAATAAGCTTTCTTCTAAATATCCAGGTAAAATAATCGTAGGAATAGACGCTAAGGATGGAAGAGTAGCAACAAGGGGTTGGATCAATCAGAGTAAAACCAAAGCAACGGATCTAGTTAAAAACCTTTCTCATAGCACCATCAGCGCAATAATCAGTACAGATATATCAACTGACGGAACACTTGAGGGGCCAAATTTAGATTTCTTAAAAGATGTAGCATCAGTCTCAAATGTTCCTGTTATAGCTTCTGGTGGGATAGGAACTATTGGAGATATCTTATCGTTATTGCCATTAGAGCCTTACGGGATTTGCGGTGTAATCATTGGTAGAGCCCTTTATGATGGAAAAATAGATCTAACTGAAGCAATAAAAGTTACCAAGAACCAAAATATAAACGATATAACTTCTCAGAACATCGGAACCTGCTAGATAATTCTCCTAAAAACTGGAAAAAACCATTTCACGAACACAAAGACTGGAAGAGAGGAGGAAAATTAGTTAGCTTTATAGTAAGTATTTTCTGAAAAACGGTTTGATTGAAGGCGCTTCTAAGCAAATCTTACTAATTGCACCGGATCTACTTGGTGAGACACTGTCGCTTCAACTAACTGCAAAAAACAAATCTATAGAGGTATTTCTAAGACAAAAGTATTTAACCAGACACCCATCACTAGTAATCTGGTCGATAGATAGCCTGGAGTTAGAAACTACTACAAGAAATGAGATAAAGCGTATTAGAGAAAAATGGAATCCCTCCCCTGTTCTCATTTTACTTCCACAAAAACTTTCATTAAAGCCAATTCAACTTCTAAATTTTGAATGCGAGGGAATCCTCCAAGATCCAGATATAGAGTTACTCAATACTTCGATTGACAACCTTATCAATGGAGGGAGAGTTATTAGACTTAATGACTTGCTCGAAAACGACACTCCAGAAAATATTTCTCTTTATAATCTAGGGAGTAGGCTCCTATCCAATAGCCTTGAAAATATAAATAGAGAACTCAAAAGGCTTGAAGGAATTTCTAAATCAAATACAAATAACATATTCTTGTTAATCGCAACAAGAGGAAGAAGGCGAGAGGTCACACTAGCCAAATCATTATTAATTTGGTTTTGGTCACCAATATATATGTCACTGCTTACAAATGATGAGAATACTAATAATAACAAAAGGTTTTACTCAACTAATATTAATATTTCAGAAAAGAATTCTAAGGCCGTATGGAATGAAATCTATAGACGTAGTAAATTAGCAATAGAATCTGGACTAGAAAACAATACAGGTTCTATATTTGCCATCCAAAGTTTACATCATAATAAGCAAAAGCTACTACTTATAATAATTTTAGATCAACTAAATAAAGTCTTTAAAAGATTAAAAGAAATAGAAGTTAATGAGTTTAATTATATAGATAATTGGTCTTCATTAGAGACAGAGCTTAGGAAGCAAGTTTTAAGAGATATTTGTGGAAGTTATAATAAGATTACAAGCAATGGTGAGCCTGTATCTGTTGCAGATAAATTAATAGCCATCTCTGATCTGACCGAAAAAGACGAAGAGCTTCCAGACCCTTCAATATTTCTCGACTCATTAATACTTAATAAACCTATATTGGTAGAAGGCAGTTTACTTACATCTGATGATCCAAGAGCACTTATCAATCTAGAAACCCTAATAATGAATTGGGTTTTAAGAACAAGTGAATTAATTGGTGCTGAATTAATAAGTGCATGTTCAGATTGGCCAGAGCTAAGAGAGTACCTTCTAAAGCCAAAGTTCTTTTCCACGAGAGAACTTGAAAAACTTCGGAATCAACTTAATAGTCAACGTAGATGGCAGTACATGATAGAACGTCCAATACAATTATATGAAAGCAAACGTCAGTTATTCAAACTAAGTAATGGAAAAATAGAGATATGCTTGGTAAGTGAGGCAAGAGATAAGGATCTTAAGCAACTAGGTTGGTGGCAAAAGCAAGTTATCCTATTAGTTGAAGCTAGAGATGCCCTAGCTCCTCAACTTCAAGCAATGTTGAAGTATTTTGGAGACTTGATGGTCATAGTTCTAACAAATATCCTCGGACGAGCTATAGGTCTTGTTGGCAAAGGGATCGCCCAAGGGATGGGAAGAACTATTTCAAGATAAATGCATCACATAACAATTCAATTTATTCCGAATATATTGAGCTGACTAAACAATAAATAATGAATAGAATTATTGCATCATTCATAGGCCTGATATTTTTAGTTTGTATATCAGTTCAGCCAGCATACTCAGCAAGAGAAACTAACAGTTTTGACGGTAACATCTTTCCGATATACGCGGGCAATGGTTCTATGGTTCCACCAGCATCAAGCATATCTAAATCAATTAATAATAAAAGAACCAGTGTAATATTTTACTATTTAGACGACAGTGCTACTAGCAAACAATATGCACCAGTCATATCAGGACTAAAATTACTCTGGACAACTTATATAGATATAATTCCAATTACTACAGATGAATTGGAAGGGGTAAATACAAATAACAAAAACGATCCAGCTTATTATTGGCATGGAAATATTCCACAAGTTGTTATCTTGAATGGAGACGGTGAGGTGCAACTAGATAAAGAAGGTCAGATTCCAATAGATCAACTTAATGAAGCTATCAGTAAGGCTTCTGGACTAAATAAACCTGACTTCAATATTACAATAAAAAGCTTCAACGAATATAACAGTGAAGCTTCTAAGGATGGTTATACTGATCCAAGATAGGAATATTATAAATATCTAATTTTACATTAAAGAAATAGAAATATGTTTATAATAGTTTAAACCACTAGCAACAATAAAATTATGCTTATAATATTTATAATAATTCTATCTATTTCAACTTTTATACTATTATCTAATTTGTCAAATTCTGATTCTCCTCTTATTTTAGAGCCCATCGGAATAAAAGTAAATAAGCTAAGCTCATCAATAGAAATAGAAGGAAGTATTGAAATAAGAAACCCTCATAAAAGATTTGAAGTTATGATTCCAGAGTTCAAAGTACTACCAATAATTCTAAGTGAGACAGAAACAAATAATATCATAGTTACAACTAGTTTAAGGCCTAAGAATATAGGTTTAACTAATAGAAAAGATGATTACTGGCAGGCTTTTATAATAAAAAATCACTCATCCGCAATTATAGATTTTAGGTTAACTTTAGAAGATACAAAAGATACAAAACATCTTAAAGGTATTAATAGCCTATGGATTGATATTCTATGGGTAAGCTATGGTCCTTTTGGTAGAAAGAACTGCAGAAATGGTTTTGTTGCTCCAATTAAATTTCCAGATTTAGAAGTAGAGCTTGATCAAAATATCACCAGTACACATACTTCCATACCAATCAAAACTCATAAACTAGGAGTACTTGATGACCCAGTAAGTACAATTTACAAGTATATATCTGAGAAAATATTGCCTGGAGATATAGTAACTATAGGTGAAACACCTTTAGCAATTATGCAAGGTAGATACATACATCCAAGTGTGATCGAAACGTCTCTTCTCTCAAAGGCTTTATGCTATTTCTTTCACCCAACAAGTAGTCTGGCGACCGCATGTGGGATGCAATCACTTATTAATGAAGTAGGTCCAGTTAGAGTTGTTCTAGCCTGGTTAATTGGTTCTTTATTTAAGATGTTTAAAATCAAAGGTATTTTCTATAGACTTGCAGGAGAGCAAGCCAGACTCGTAGATGACATAACAGGTACGACAGTTCCTTATGATCAAGTTATAGTTCTAGGTCCAAAAGATGCTAAATGCTATTGCCAAAAACTATCAAAGAAATTAGGCGCACAAGTTGCAGTAGTTGATGTTAATGACCTAGGCAAAGTAAAAATACTCGCATCTAGCAAAGGAACTGATAAGAAACTAATTTCTACAGCATTACGATCAAATCCCGCAGGTAATGCAGATGAGCAGACACCACTAGTTATCATCAGACCTAGCTAATATAATTAATAGTAAAGTTTCAAGCTTCCCGAAGAAAATTGACAAGAGAGCTTTTCCCACGGTTAACAGAAAGATCTAGGAAAGCTATAAGTGTGGGTTTTCTTCGTATTAACCATCTCTACTATCTTGTTAGAAAAAGACAATTAGCTCCATTAAGAAACCTGCATTTACTTCTTCTTAGAGGCTGGATAGCCAAGATTGAGGGCTCATTCTCAAATTTAGTTTCAAAAAAACAACCAGTTTGCTTAGTTGCAACAGAAGGAAATTCCTTAATAGCCTCAATATTAATTAAGCCAAACAATCGAAGAGGTACATGCTGGTCAATTTCCTACCCAAAAATCTATAATACTCCAGAGTATAATACATTAAGGGAGATCAAACTAAGGCTTATAAAATATTCTTTAGATATCAAGATGACTAATATTAACAATTGGATTCTAAAATATCCAATTGATAGTTTAGAAGAACTTTCTATTTTAAGGGAGCTAGGATTTCAACCCCAAGATGTCATAAGTGCATGGTCCTCTACTAAAATTAATTCATATGAAAATGATAACTATAAGTCTCTTGAGGGAAGAAATTCATTTAGCTGGGAACAAGTAACTATAGATAATTCTGAGGATCTTTGGAGAATAGAGAATTCAGGACAATCACTTCAATTAAGAAGTATAATAGATCGTAAACCATCTGATATAGCTAAATTAAGTGTTAAGCTAACTCGTATACTTTATCTTCATAGCATTAAGAAATCGGTAGCTGTAGCAGGCATAATAGAACAGACTTTCCCTGATGATATTAATACACTTAGAGTCATAAGAAATATAGCATGGGATGAAAGATTAAAGGATGCCTTACCTTCAATCATCAAAATAATTACTACTAAAGATAGTTCCTTGACTGTAGAGTGTGATAGCAAGGATGAAGACTTAAGACACCTATTTAAGCTCATTGGATTAGAAGAAATTAACCAGAAAGTACTACTGAGCAAGAGCAATCTACAAAGAAGTGAAAAGAAGCTCTCTCTTTCAAAAAACTCTTCTCTAGGCACTATGCTTGACACCCTAAATCCTCCTAACATCCCAATTCCATCTCCCTAGCTAGTTTAAGTATTAAAAAGTTGCTAAAACCAAAACCAACCTCTGTTCTAAGTATCGATTATGGTCATAAGAGAATCGGCTTAGCAGGATGCGACCCTCTTGGAATAACAGTTACTAAGCTCCCCTCTATTAATAGGAAGTCTTTTCAGAAAGATTTTGAGACTATAGAATTACATTGTCTATACAGAAAAGTTAATGGTTTGGTTGTTGGATTACCACTAGATGAAAATGGCAAATTTACAATCCAGGCATCCTATTGCCATAAATATGGAGTGAAAATGGCAATTAAACTTGGTTTGCCATTAGCTTGGGTTAATGAACACAGCAGCAGCTGGGCAGCTGGTCAAAAGTTCAATCTTCAAAACGATCGAACAGGACAGCTTGACAGTGCAGTTGCTGCACTTCTACTTGAACAGTGGCTTAGAGAAGGTCCTGATCTTTGCCCTATATCCAAATTAAAGTTGCCTACAAAGTCCTTGTAGAGCCATTAAACCTTTAAAAATCTAATGTCAGAATCCAAAGTTCCAAACAATAATGAAGTACCCACTCTTCTAGTTAATGATAGTAATGGCAATGAACTACTTTGCTTCTTAGAACAAATAGTTCCTATTAAAGAGACTGAATATGTTCTTCTCACTCCAGTTGATACACCTGTATCTCTTTTTCGTTTGAAAGAAAACGACGACCCAGAGCTCATAAAAACCATTCAAAATAAAGAACCAATTCTTGAAGTCGCTGATGTTGTTCTTCAAGAGTATGACTTAAGACTGATTCGTTCAGCAGTAACACTAACTATAACTGGAGAACTAGAAGAACCAGAGCCAGAAGAGCTGGAGGAGAAAGATTTCGACGAAGACTCTGAACTATACGAATTACTTGTTAATTTCAAAGTAGAAAATGAAGAATTTGGACTTTATATTCCTCTAGATCCGTTTTTTGTAGTAGGAGAAATAAAAGATGGTAAGGCAATAGTTCTTGAAGGAGAAGAGTTTGATAAAATTCAACCAATTATAGAAGCAGAGCTCGAGCAGAGAGATTTCTAGAACAAATGGAAGTAAAACTACTTGAGCCTAGCTGGAATAGCGGAGTGTCTATTATAAATCTCTCTCAATCAGAGATACTTTCTAGAGGGATTAAGTCTCTTTTATTAGATGTTGACGGCACATTACTACCAAGGAAAGAAGACCTTATTAACAATTCAGTTAAAGATTGGATAAAAATTTCAAAGAATTATTTCAACCTTCATCTAATAAGCAATAATCCTTCGAGAAATAGAATAAAAAAAATTGCAGATCAAGTCAATCTAACCTACTCATATAAAGCATCTAAACCTAGTAGAAAAGAGCTTTTAAATTACTTAACTAAAACTGGAGAGCGAAAAACAGAGGTCGCCATTATTGGTGACAGGCTCTTCACAGATATCCTTGCTGGTAATCGACTAGGAATATATACAATATTAGTTAAGCCAACCAACTCAGATGGTCTTCCATATTTAAATAGTAAGATGCAGAGAATTGAACTAAAAATAGCATCGCTATTTGGGGCCATGAAAAAATGAAACTATGGACTATAAAAATAGGCACTAGTTTACTTAGAGGTTCTGCAGAGTTTGATACAGAATATATGATTAATGCCTACTGTAGATGTGTAGCAAGAGCTAAGGACAAAGGAGATCAAATCATAATAGTTTCAAGTGGAGCGGTGGGATTAGGTTGTAATCGTCTTGGAATAAAGAAAAGACCAAATGATCTTAATGAATTACAAGCTATTGCTGCTGTAGGCCAAGGCTATTTAATGTCTCTATACGAAAAAGCAATGAAAAGTCATGGGTTCAATGTGGCCCAAATACTTTTAACTCGCTCAGACTTTGAATCAAAAAAATGTTTCCATAGTGCTTCCTTGACAATTAAAAAACTTCTTGATTGGAAAGTAGTACCTATAATTAATGAAAATGATTCAATCTCAAATGAAGAGCTTAAATATGGCGACAACGATACACTTTCTGCTTTGGTCTCAACTGCTACATCAGCCGATCAATTAGTTCTACTAACTGATATCGATAGGCTCTATTCTTCAAACCCAAGGACTAATAAGCAAGCAAAGCCTATAAGCGATGTTCATAATACAAAAGAGTTGAAAGACCTCCAAAATAAATCTATGAATGATAGTAGTTGGGGTACAGGAGGCATAAAGACAAAACTAATAGCAGCTCAAATAGCAACTTCAAATGGCATTACAGTTCAGCTTGCAGATGGTAGAGAACCAAATATCTTAGAAAAAATATTAAATGGTTCAAGAGGCGGAACAGTATTTCACCCAAGTCCTAACCCATTAGGGTCAATAAAAAGCTGGTTAGCTCATGCACTTCATACTCAAGGAGTTATTTATATCGATGAGGGGGCGTCAAATGCAATTCAGCACAAAGGTGCTTCTCTTCTCTTTGTTGGGATAAAAAGTGTTGAAGGAACTTTTTCAGCAAATCAACCTGTGGTAATTCATAGTGTAGAAGGCAAAGAAATTGCAAAAGGAATAAGCTCTTTAAGTAGTGAAGCTTTAAGAGATAGAATTATTAATCCTATAAAATTAGAACAATCACCTGTTGTTGTTCATAGGGATTTTCTTGTTCTTTCTAGTGATCTAATTATTTAAGATGCTATTTTTCTTTTCCCAACATGCCTAAAGCAATGTTTTTCAATCAATTATTAGAATTCCTAGAAAAAGGTGAATCTGGAGTAGAGAGATACTCTATCCTTTCTAATCCGGAAATAACCTCGGCCGCTTCATTAGAACATGCAAAAGAGAATGAGATTAGTTTTCTAGAAAAAGGAAGCTATTTAATAAACCAGTTTGATAAAACAAACGCCTCTGCTTTGATACTTCCAGATCAAGAATCGTTGATTCAAAAGGCTGTTTCAAAAAATATTTCTTGGGTGGCTGTACAAGATCCAAGAATTGGATTTGCAGAAATTTTAGAGAAACTATACCCTGGATTTATCCCTATAAGAGAGATCCATAAATCTGCGATTATAGGAGACAATGTTGAATTAGGAAAAAATATATCTGTTGGGGCAAATGTATGTATTGAATCAGGGAGTAAAATTGATGACTTTACTATAATTTACCCAGGGGTAGTTATATACAATAATGTTCATATTGGAAAATATAATATATTACATGCAAATGCTGTAATTCATCCTAATTCTAAACTAGGTGATGAATGTGTTGTACATTCAAACGCTGTAATTGGATCAGAAGGCTTTGGCTTTGTTCCAACAAAAAAAGGCTGGAAAAAAATGCCACAAACAGGAATTGTAGTTTTAGAAAATAATGTAGAGATTGGATGTGGAACAACAATTGACCGTCCATCTGTAGGACAAACTCTCATAAAATCTGGAACAAAAATAGATAATCTTGTTCAAATAGGTCATGGTGTTACTGTTGGTAGAGATTGTGCAATGGCCTCTCAAGTAGGAATTGCGGGTGGAGCAACGATAGGCGACGGTGTAATTCTTGCCGGTCAAGTGGGTGTTGCTAATAGAGTAAAGGTTGGTGCAAATGTAATTGCAAGTTCTAAATGTGGCATTCATACTGATATTGAAGCAGGACAAACAATTAGTGGTTTCCCAGCAATCTCAAACAAGCTTTGGCTGAGATGTGCAGCTAATTTCAAAAAACTTCCAGAAATAGCCAAAGCGTTAAGAAAACTAAATCAATAACTTAAAATCATTGTTTATAGATACACAAAATACTGAAAGCAAAACTATGAAAGATTACAAAATTACTCTCCTAGCCGGAGATGGTATTGGCCCTGAAATCTCTAATGTGACACACACGATTCTTGTAGCTTTAGCGAATAAACATGATCTTACTTTTAATTTTGATAAGAAATGTTTTGGTGGTAGCGCAATTCAATCAACTGGAAACCCTTTGCCTGAAGATACATTGCAAACATGCAAGGACTCTGATGCTGTACTTTTGGCTGCTATTGGGAATCCAAAATTTGACTCATTACCAAGGGAAAAAAGGCCTGAGACTGGATTGCTACGGTTAAGATCTGAACTAGGTCTATTTGCAAATATTAGGCCAGTAAAGATAATTGAAGCATTAATAGAATCCAGTTCTTTAAAGGAAGATATTATTAGAAATGTTGACCTTGTTGTAGTTAGGGAACTAACAGGAGGTATTTATTTTGGGCATCCAAAAGGAAGAATAAAGCTTGAAAAAGGTGGAGAACGAGCATTTAATACTATGAGTTACACTAACCATGAAATAGATAGAATAGCTAAAATAGCTTTTGAATTAGCTGAAAAAAGAAGAAAAAAAGTATGTTCAGTTGATAAAGCTAATGTTCTAGATGTAAGCCAACTCTGGAGAGAGAGAGTAATTAATACAGGAAAGAAATACCAAGATATAAGTCTTGATCATCAATATGTTGACAATGCTGCCATGCAACTAGTGAGAAGTCCCGACCAATTTGACGTCATTCTTACTGGTAATTTATTTGGCGATATCATTAGTGATGAAGCAGCAATGCTAACTGGCTCTATAGGCATGTTGCCCTCAGCCTCCCTAGGGTCTTCTGGACCAGGGGTTTTTGAACCTGTTCATGGATCAGCACCTGATATAGCAGGCAAGAATCTTGCAAACCCTATTGCTATGATTCTTTCAGCTGCAATGATGTTAAAGATTGGTCTTAATGAAATAGAAGCTGCGAAGAATCTAGAAACTGCTGTTGATAAAGTTCTCAAGAAGGGTTTCCGCACCAGTGATTTAATTAGCGGAACTTCAAGCAATAAATTGGGCTGCAAAGAAATTGGTGAAGAAATCCTCAAGGTCCTAGAGGCTCTCTAAAAAAATAACAAGATTAAGAAACTGTCTAGAAGAATCAACTACAAAGACTATGACCTGCGAAAATCTATAAGTAATTTTAAAAGTAAAGTCGGAGATGTCGAAGCGTCATCCAGTTGTAGCTGTTACCGGTTCATCAGGAGCTGGCACTAGCACTGTAAAAAGGGCTTTTGAGCATATTTTCGCTCGAGAAGAGATTGTTCCTGCAGTTGTTGAAGGTGATAGTTATCACCGTTTTGAGCGAAGTCCGATGAAGCAAGCTATGGCAGAAGCACTTGCTAAGGGCGAGAACTTTTCTCATTTTGGTCCTGAAGCAAATCTCTTCGATAAGCTTGAAGAACTATTTAAAACATATGGTGAGAATGGTGGAGGAAGTAAAAGATATTATCTTCATAGCCAAGAAGAGGCTGAAGAGCATAACGCAAGATTAGGCACTGAATTAGCACCAGGACAATTCACTCCTTGGGAAGAGATTCCTAAAGGCACCGATGTACTTTTCTACGAAGGACTTCATGGTGGAGTTGCCGGTGATGGATATGACGTTGCTAAATATGCTGATCTACTTGTAGGTGTTGTTCCAATTACAAATTTAGAATGGATACAAAAAATACATCGTGACAATGCAGAAAGAGGTTACTCAGCAGAAACAATTGTAGAAACAATTCTAAGAAGAATGCCAGATTATATTAATCATATTTGTCCTCAATTTAGTAATACAGATATCAACTTTCAAAGAGTTCCTACAATTGATACTTCAAATCCATTCATTTGCAGAAATATCCCCACACCTGATGAGAGTTTTGTAATTATCCATTTTCGTAAAGGAGCTAGAGAAAAATGGGGCATAGACTTCCAGTACCTTCTTGGAATGATTAATGATTCATTCATGTCAAGTCCAACAAGTATTGTAGTTAACGGAGGTAAAATGGGTTTTGCCATGGAATTAATCCTTACACCTATTATTCATCGATTAATCGAAGAGAAAAAATCAGCTTAGTAAATCATCTAAGACTTAGAAAAATAATATTTAGAGAATACAAAATATTAAATTTATAATATTTCAAGTCAATTCCAAGAAGAGTTGGGTAGATAATTTGAACTTTCTTATTTGTTTATAAAATCTTTACATGGAAAAGCAAATTAAGCTTCCTAACAAGGCAATCTTAAAAAGAATAACCATAGCAATACATTCACTAATATATATCTATCCTATTCTAGGAGAGTCTACTTCAAGCTATATATCTAACACCTATATAATAAATTTGATGATAACAATTATATTAGCAAGTATATCTATTATTGATATAGATAGGATGGAAGTTAGCAACTTTATGCTTAAACTCAGCGCAGTAATCCTTTTTACATTTCTAATTATCAATCCATTTAATATTAGTTATAAACAAATTACGAATCATCTTATAGCCACAATTACTGTATTTACGTTTATGAGCTTATTATCAATTATAGGGAAAAAGATCACTCAACGAACCTTGCTTGGGAATGGAGATGTGAAATTATTTGCTTTAGGAGGGGCATTGCTTGGCACAAGTGGTAATTATGCAGCTATAGCAATGGCTTTTACAGCAGCTGCGATATTTAGCCTTGTAGGGCGAGTATTCAACAGACTTAAACCATGGCAAGCTTTTCCATTTGCACCTTTCATATGTATATCTGTGCAAAGTGTCTGGATTTTGGACAAAGATTGGGGGATTGTAGAATTCTTTGTAAGATAGTTTAATTAATAGATTCAGTACACTTTTATCCTGTGTCTCTTTTTGATTGGTTTGCAGCAAGAAGAAAAGATCAGTTTGTTGGAAAGGTTATCCAAGAAACAGACGAAAGTGATGGCTTGTGGGGCAAGTGCCCAGAATGCAGCCAAGTTGTCTATAGAAAAGATCTACTCACCAATGCCAATGTTTGCAACAACTGCGGACATCACAATAGAATTAACTGCGAAGAAAGGATCAAACTATTAGTTGATGAAGGTAGTTTCAAACCTTTGAACAAAAACTTATCCCCGTTAGATCCACTAGGCTTTAAAGATAGACGTGCATATGCAGACAGACTTAGGGAAAGTCAAGCAAGCACAGGAATGAAGGATGGAGTCATGACAGGACTTTGCCAAGTAGAAGATATTTCATTGGCTCTAGCTGTCATGGATTTTAGGTTTATGGGTGGCTCAATGGGATCTGTTGTTGGTGAAAAAATAACAAGACTTGTAGAGAAAGCAACTTCCGAGAAACTTCCTTTACTAATTATTTGCGCTTCTGGTGGAGCTCGCATGCAAGAAGGGATGTTAAGTCTCATGCAAATGGCTAAAATTTCTGGGGCGCTAGAACGACATAGAGAAGCTAGGCATTTATATATGCCACTACTTACTCATCCAACAACAGGTGGAGTAACTGCAAGCTTTGCAATGCTGGGAGACCTAATTCTTGCAGAGCCTAAAGCCCTCATAGGTTTTGCAGGAAGAAGAGTAATTGAACAAACTTTGCGAGAGAAACTTCCTGAAAATTTTCAAACTGCTGAATATCTTTTAGAACACGGTTTTGTTGACAAAATTATTCCTCGAACTCAATTAAAGAAAACACTTGGAACATTATTAACATTACATGGTTATCAGAAAAGGAAATAGGCTATCTAGTGAAAACGGACGGCAATTCATTGATAGAAATGGTTTAATGCAAGTAGACTCTAATAAAGTTACGGTAAATAGCATTTATATAAAAACTGCATCAAATGATGCTGGAAGTAATAATGAGTTCGCTTACAGTATGCATATTGATTGTAAAAACAATCTATTCAAAGACATATCAATAAATAGGTTGCCACAATCAACAGCTAAATGGCAAAGTTCCAAGGGATATTTACTCATTAAGGAGACAGTTAGAATAGTATGCTGGCAAAGGTAAAGAAATAGAATGACAGTTTCATCTCTAAGCACAAATTCAAAAATCCGTGTTGGGGTAGCAGGTTTAGGTTTTGGGGAAAAAGTGCATTTACCTGCTTTATACAATAGTGAAATCTTAACTCCTGTTGGAATATGGCATCCAAGGAAAGAACGGTTAAACAAAGTTCTTCAAGACAACAATTCTCTATCAGGTTATAATGAGTGGTCCACTCTAACGAATGATCCAAATATAGATGCAGTTATAATTGCAACACCTCCAGAGAATAGATTTAGACTTGCAATTGAAGCTCTAGATGCAGGAAAACATGTTTTGTTAGAGAAACCAATTGCTTTAAACAGCGATGAGATTTTGGAACTACAACGTATATCTATAAAAAAAAGACTCTCAGTAGCTGTTGATTTTGAATATAGAGCTGTGCCTCTTTTTATGAAAACTAAAAGAATTATTCAGGAGAATTTAATAGGAACACCCTGGCTAATAAAACTAGATTGGATTATGAGTAGTAGAGCCGATGAGAATAGGACTTGGAATTGGTATTCTCAAAAAGAGAAAGGTGGTGGAGTAATTGGTGCACTTGGAACGCATGCTTTTGATTTATTACATTGGTTTTTTGGTCCAACCATTGAAGTTAAGGGAAGTACTTCAACTTCTATAAAAGAAAGATTTTGTCCAACAGATAAAACATTTAAGAAAGTCACTAGTGAAGATGTTTGCTTAGCACAATTAAACTTATCTGACATGAACTCTCACTCAATTGTCCCCGCTCAAGTAACTCTTTCATCTATTTCAAGGCATGGCAGAGGTTGTTGGATTGAAGTATATGGAGACAAAGGGACTTTAATTCTTGGAAGCGATAATCAAAAAGATTATGTACATGGTTTTGGTCTTTGGTTCGCAGAGAAAGGGAAGAAACTCTATTCAATCAAACCAGACGATGATTTAAACTTTACGAAGACATGGGAAGATGGAAGGATAGCTCCTGTTAAGAGAATTCATACCTGGTGGGCAGAAAGTATCAAAAGTGGTTTCCCTGTTATTCCAGGACTTACCGAAGGCTTATGTAGCCAGAAAGTATGTGAGAAATTAATAGATTCAGCACATTCCAGCATGGGAATAAAATTATAAATACTTTAAAAGAAATAGAGAAATATATATTTGAACTTATCCCAGTAATTTTTTATACCTCTAAATGAATATTAAATATAACTTTCCTAACCAAGATCTGAAAAAATCTATTTAATTTGGCTAATTATTCTATGACACTTAATTATTACAACTAGAAATAAAAAGGAACTGCAACTGCGTTAGCAAAATCTGCTAAAGGCATATTAGCCGTAGACGAATCAACCAAGGCAATCGGGAAAAGGCTTGCTTCTATCAATGTTGATAATACTGAAGAGAATAGAAAATTATATAGAGGTTTACTCTCTACGACAGAAGGCCTTGGGGAATTTATAAGTGGTGCAATTCTATTCGAAGAGACTCTCTTTCTGGACCATACAAATGGAGAGTCTATGGTCAAAAAAACTTCGGAAATCAGGCATTATTCCAGGCATCAAAGTTGACAAAGGTCTCAGATCATTAGCTGGGGGGTTTAACGGTGAGACCTTCTGTTCGGGATTAGATGGACTTGTTGAGAGAGCTTCTGATTATTACGCTTAAGGTGCAAGGTTCGCTAAATGGAGAGCAGTTCTTCATATAACATCAGATGGTTGTCCTTCAAAATTTTCCATTAGAGAAAATGCTTGGAATTGGCAAGATACGCAAGATCAGTTCAAGAATCTGGATTGGTGCCAATAATTGAGCCTGAAATATTAATGGACGGTTCACATCAAATACATAAAACTGCCAAAGTCCAAGAAAAAGTAATCAAAGAGGTATACATGGCATCCGAACAAAATGATGTGTATCTATAAGGGACTCTGCTTAAACCTTCAATGACTGTTCAAGGGGCTGAATGCACCAAAAAAGCAGATCCTGCAGTAATTGCGGAATTAACAATCAGGACAATGGAGAGATCAGTACCAGCAGCTGTACCAGGCATTGTTTTTCTTTCTGGTGGTCTAAGCGAAGAAGCAGCTTCAGTTTATTTAAACTTAATGAATAAAATCATAAGGAAAGCTAATTAGAACATTGGATTCTCTTATAGAAGAGCTCTACAGCACTCTTTTATCAAAGCCTGGAAGGGGAGAGACGTTCATGAAGCGCAAAAAGCTTTGATAGCAAGAGCTCAAGCGAACTCAGAGGCTTCTAAAGGTTGTTACCTAGC
This sequence comes from Prochlorococcus sp. AG-412-P08, assembly GCA_003214695.1. GTDB lineage: Bacteria > Cyanobacteriota > Cyanobacteriia > PCC-6307 > Cyanobiaceae > Prochlorococcus_E. The sequence goes on along the minus strand of QCLI01000020.1, from coordinate 2,930 downwards.
TTGATCTGAACCATCCTCAGACGAAGCATTACTCATTGCAGGATATAAATATTGATTTTTTTGATCTAGTAAAAAAATAACTTTTAATCTAAAAAGCCATTTTTGTCTAAGAAAAGCGTGACATTTCATCCCTTTATCTTCTAAAGTCCTGTTCCTTTGGCCTAGCGATATTATTCACGCTTTGGCCCCAATGACTTTTCTGAGAATCCAATGGCCCTTGTTCCACTAAGACTCCTACTTGACCATGCTGCCGAAAATGGCTATGGCATACCAGCCTTCAACGTAAATAACCTTGAGCAAGTACAGGCAATAATGGAAGCTGCCTCAGAAACAGATAGTCCTGTAATTCTTCAGGCCTCTAGAGGAGCGCGTTCCTATGCAGGAGAAATTTTTCTGCGCCACTTAATCATTGCGGCTACAGAAACATATCCAAACATACCCGTAGTAATGCATCAGGATCATGGAAATGATCCTTCCACTTGCTATTCGGCGGCTATTAATGGATTCACATCAGTAATGATGGATGGCTCATTAGAAGCAGATGCCAAAACCCCTTCAAGTTATGAATACAATGTTGATGTAACAAAAACTGTTGTTGACTTTGCACATTCTGTAGGAGTAAGCGTAGAAGGAGAACTTGGCTGTCTTGGGTCTTTAGAAACTGGGAAAGGTGAAGCAGAAGATGGACATGGCTTCGAAGGTGAATTATCTAAAGATATGTTGCTTACAGACCCGGCTGAAGCGGCTGATTTTGTAAAGAAAACAAAAGTTGATGCTCTAGCTATAGCAATAGGTACGAGTCATGGTGCCTATAAATTCACAAGAAAGCCAACTGGTGAAGTCTTAGCAATTAGCAGAATTGCAGAAATACATAAAGCAATACCAAATACTCATCTTGTTATGCATGGATCAAGCTCAGTCCCACAGGAATGGCTCGATATGATAAACAAGTTTGGAGGAGCCATCCCCGAAACCTATGGTGTACCTGTCGAAGAGATCCAGGAGGGGATACGTAACGGGGTAAGAAAAGTAAACATCGATACTGACAACCGTCTTGCTTTCACTGCTGCAGTTAGAGAAGCAGCAGTTGCTGATCCAACTAATTTCGACCCAAGACATTTCAACAAGCCAGCCCGCAAATATATGAAGCAAGTTTGCCTAGATAGATATCAACAATTCTGGTGCGCTGGCCAGGCAAGTAAAATCAAACAAGAAAGTATAAATTATTATGCTGGTCTTTATGCAAAAGGAAACCTAGACCCTAAAACTGCAGTACCGGCATAATATATTCATAGCAAAAGGGTCTCACAGAGGCCCTTTTGCTATGAATATATTTATTTAGCTAACAAAGCTTGAAGAATATTTATACCATCTATACCACCTAATTCTTTATCACATGCGCGCTCAGGGTGTGGCATCATTCCAAGAACATTCCCTTCTTTATTAGTAATTCCAGCAATATCATTAATAGACCCATTTGGATTGTTTGCATATCTCAGAGCTATTGAATCTTCCTCTTCAAGTTTGTTGAGGACATCAACACTACATTGATAACGCCCTTCGCCATGAGCAATTGGTAAATAAAGTTCTTTTCCAAATTTAAAACTTTCGAACCATTTTGTTCTTTTGCTAGAAACCAACAAAGGAACTGTGTCACAAATAAAATGAAGGTTCTTATTGCGTGTTAGTGCTCCTGGTAACAAACCAAGCTCAGTAAGGATCTGAAAACCATTACATATTCCAAGCACCTTCCCGCCATTTTTAACAAATTCAATAAGAGAAGAAAGAACAGGCGCAAAACGCGCTATTGCTCCACACCTTAGATAATCTCCGTAACTGAACCCCCCAGGAAGAACTATTGCATCAAGGCCATCTAAATCAGTTGATTCATGCCAAAGGAATCGAGAAGACAAGCCGAGACATCCTTTCGTAGCCCAATAAACATCACGATCACAGTTTGATCCAGGAAAAACAACAATACCTATGGTCATTAGGAAAATAAGTTAAGTGATAGAAGAAGAGTTAGCTGGGGAAAGCTCTAAATTCCAATCCTCTATTACGGGATTGGCCAATAACCTGTCACTTAGTAATTCGAGCTGGGCGGTTGCTTCTTGTACATCAGAAGCTTCAATCTCAATATCTATTGCCTTGCCGATTCTTAATTTAGTAAGACCTTTAATTCCAAGCTTGGCAGCCGCTGATTTTGTTGCTTCACCAGCTGGATCTAATACTGAGGTCCTAAGACTTACCTGAACCTTTGCATGAAAATTGGGCACTTTGTAATTAGAAAATAGTTAAACAAAAACTCCAGTTAAAACATTTCTGAGAGTTAAAATAAAGGTTAGTCCTAAAAGAGAGTTTATCAATATTTATAGATAATTTACTTAGAAAAGTGAGGTATCAAACCCGTCCCAAGGCATTCTAGACAAGTATGATAGCAATTTGGAGTACTTTTCATGTATCCGTTACCTCCACATTGTTGACATGAACTACGCTCAACTGATATTGAAGGCGTTACTTTCTTTTCTTTTTTTGTCAAAGAAAAACTCACTTTATTAAAAAGATAAGAAAAACATCAGAGAATGAAGCCTTTACTTCACTCAATTTAAATAATTGCAGATTCTAAAAGATTAAACAACTGAAAAGTTATATTAGTTTCCATTAAAGTTGTTAAGAAATCCTTTCGCTTATCAACTTTCTTATTCGACCTTCCGAATACTCATCAAGGCTCAATACAACAATATCTAGGCCACTTCCATTTTGGGGGCTCCAAGCTCTATCTGGGGCCTCTTCAAACCAAGTAGAAATTCTTGGTCCAACCATTTGAATTTGTAGAGGTAAGTTTCTTTCTGAAAACCAAATACGTCCCTTTATACGTAAGACTTGAAAGTCTCTGGAAATTTCCAACAAAAGCTTTTCGCATTCTGCTT
>QCLI01000019.1 GCA_003214695.1 Prochlorococcus sp. AG-412-P08 | reverse complement strand
CAAAAAGCAAATGTTGGGTTAGGCTTAACTACTAACTAAAGATTTCAGTCATAAATAATGCAAGCAGAAGAAGTTGGATGAGCATTGCACTCTTTTTCCCAAAAATCTGCTCGAGCCTGTTGTGTTTTTCTAGGAAAGACTAACTCTATTCGACTTATGTCACTTACGACGTTCTTTAAAACAGAGAAAGGAGTAAGTATTTTCACGAGACTTAAAAGCCACTATATATGTTCTAGTACATATTTATAAAATAGAACACCTCGTCTTTTACTCATAAATCAGAGCTAAAGGATTTGATTGAAAAACATAAAATGCAGAAACTTACATTCTTTCAATAGAAGAAATAGAAGTAAAAAAACTATATGGAAATTATTTACTTTGCCACTCACCACAAATAATTCAGCTAACTTAACAAGTGAAATCAGCAGAAATCAGCTGGAAAGTTAAGTTTATGGAATTAACACCTGAATTCGCAAAAGAGTGTCGAGAAGAGGCCCTTCGAAAATACGAAGAAGAGCAGCAAAAATTTGGACTTCAAATGATGATGATGGGCTATTACAAAGTCAAATCACTCTTAAGTGAAGAAGGCTTATCAAAGGTGTTCGAAATTGATAATAGAAGAGAGCAAGATGAAGCATTTAACCAAGAATTCAGTCAGAAAATGTGGAGCAGCACAGAAGAAGCATGGGGACAAGCGTTAGGGCAATTAATGATTAAGATCTCTAATGCCTATGGGCTCAAAATAGGTCAAGATATCAGAGCTGAATTGCCTGATGATGATATTGATGATCCTAATCTTGATTTCTATGCCTAAGAAATCCAAACGAATTGAGCAAATCAAAAGTTTTTACGCATTTTAAGAGTATATGAAGTTAGCGAATAACTTTGCCAAGTGAATGTCTACTTTTAATAGTAGTGGTTGATCATAGGCCTCCTCAAAGACATTGAATCTTAGGAAGTTACTACCATGATGTTCTATCAGAAGAGTCCCATTACTTTGAAACCATAAACAATAATTCCACATCCCACTAAGCAAACATTGACTAATCCCATACCAACAGCTCCTAATGTGATTAGTCCCATTGAAACAAATCCTATAGATACTAATCCCATAGGAACCAACCCAATGGCAACTATTGCTCTAGGAGCAATCCCAAAAGAAATTATTTTGAGACTCTTCTTAGAGTTATTTTTTTGTGTTGGTTGATTTTCCAAAAGTGAACGACTTATTTTTCAAGAGAAGATTCTTAATTTAAAAAATTGGAATCTCCAGAAGTCTTATATCATGCAGCTTTTTTGTCTAAACTTGAACTGTTCTCATTAGAGAAGTTTGCAAAAGGAAAAATGTTACTCTGCTTGGTTTTCAACCTATTTAAGTCAACCTCCAGTTCCTTCATACGAGTTTTTGTTTCTTCTAATTCTTTGATTTCATTTCCCCTTAATTTGTCTGACCAACTAGCAAAGAACCAAGCTCCGCAAGCTCCTAGCCCAGAGGAAATAATCACCAATGCTGCAATTGGTATAGAACCAGATACTCCCGGAAGAATATTCACAGTTGTCGAAGCAGTATTTTCTAATGTAAAATATGCGGTGAGAAGAGCCAGGCCAAACATCAAAGCAAAATTGATTGCCTTAAAATTCATTTGATGCATTGATAAAATATAATCATTTCAAAAATTACGCACTCAACATTCATTTGCAATAAAAGGGTCTTAAAAAGTCATAAGATTTCTGATCTTCATCAGCTTTTCCTAGCATTGATTCTGCTTAAGGTTTTTTTCTCTCCTAGATAATTCAAAAACAACTGATAAAGGAGCTGAGCTCTCGAGATTTTTTATTCTTTTAAGCTCGGTGTAATAGGGGTACCCAAATAAAATGGACAGAGATAAGCTCCGAAGGAGCGCATTGCTTTATGACTTTTGCAAACAACTTATTAGGTTAACAACTATAAACCTTAGAACAAAGAAAGGATCTTCCATAATTGCAAGATGTCACTAATTAGAAAAAACTCATAATGCGAGCTAAAAGCTCAGAAATAGTAACCAATTAGGAGCTATTGAATTCAGAAAGATTGATCTAAAAGATCTAATAGAAATCAGTAGAGTCGCAGATCAATTACAAATATAAAGGATCCTTATTCTTTCTCTTTGAACCAAAGGGCTATTCCCCCACCTCTACCTCTCGCTGACAGCCATTCTCCATTCTCAGCTTTGCCAATGAGCGCAAAGAAAGGCATGTCCTTTTGCTCCGGAACTACAAGTACACGTTTCAAAAGAACTACCGAACCTAGCTTTAGCTCTATAAATTCAAAAAAGAACGGTAAAAGAGGTTGCTCACCTCTTAATCCCCCAAAACCAACAAATCTCATAGATAGAGAACCAAACTCAATAGAATTTTCAATTGACAATGAAGGGAAGCTTCCACTGGATTCAATTTTCCGCACCTCTAGTCGTGCAGAAAAAAGTCTTAGGAGTGAGCTGGAAAGAGAGTCTTCCTGATCTGTTTCTTTTTTCCATACAGATAAGAATTTCCATAAACCAATTATCGAATCTAATTCAATGCCACTGCCAGATTTCTTTGCAAAAGTCTCAAGTAGCAAAAGTTCCTCCAAATCAGGAGACTTTTCAAACCTCTCATCTTTAGAATTAAAGCTATTGAATTTACCTAAAAAAAACTGTTTGTCTATTTTTTCTCTAAAAAGAATAAATAAAATAAAAGCCAAGATTATTAGCAATCCATCTCCTATTAAGATTTTTGTTAGGTTCATCTAATGTTTTTCTTAATTTTAGCCATTCTCAAGTTAACTTGAAACGTATCAAATTACTATTTCACCTTGCTATCGTCTTTGTGAAAGAAGGGATCTCCTCATATACGACAACGCGAGTCAGTCAACTTTTTAACGGATACAGGAACTAAAGAAGATTCGCTTAGAGAAAATATTTTTAAATAAGAAGTCTTTGTCTAACTATGATTTGGGGCTGGTACATAGAAGTGATAAAAGTGAAGACATAAACGTTTCTTAGCAGGATTTCAATATTCCAAATAAGCTTTGATAGCAATAATAAGCGTTTACTTAAATACCTCCACCTTCTAGCCAATCTCTAATTGAAGACGTAGTAGTGGAGAAGCTGTAAAAGAAATAGCTAAGGGCAACAGAACCATATAAACTATTCTTTATTAATCAGCTGAGAATGCAGGAAATTACCAGCGACTATACAGAGCAGTATAAGCAAGATGCTCAACGAAGATTTGATAATGAATTAAATCCCTTGCTAACGAAGCTATTTGAATTAGGCACTAGCAGTCTTAAGGCAAAGCTTACAAAAGAAGGTTTAAAAAAAGTTCTTACAATCGATAAAAAAAGAAAAGCTAATCATGATTTTGATCAAGAGATGAGTGACCACACATGGGAGTTTTTAGAGGAAATTTGTAATGCAACAGTCAACTTACTATTAATTAAACTTTCTAATTCATATGGACTAAAAATTGGCCGTGATTGGGAACGTCCTAACGCTTCCAATCCTGAAACTCTTAAAAAGACTAATCATAAAAATTAATGGGCATAAATTCTCTATGAAAACAACCACACAAACTATTATCCTTAATTCAAATAATTAATTCATTAGCGATGCCTGCAACAGCCACAGCTACAACTCGAACTCGTAAGATTTTGTCGAAACAAATACAATCCACAAGTAATAAGCTAATCAGAAACTTAGGTTCAAATTCTGAGCAATATAGTTTCAATGGAGGTCTAAGGACTGTATATGGAAGGGATTAAATTTTAAGCACGCCTCACCACTTAATAGTTATGGTAGATAGGCAATTAAAAGACATACTCATACTTTAATTAAAAGCAGATATGAATCTTCCAATTCATCAGCTTTCAGAATGGTTTGTTCATCTGAGTTGGTATCAATATCTAGGAGAAGGACTTGCAATAGGCTTGTACTTTCTCACTTTTACTTCTGAGAAGTTAATTGATTTTCCTAAAACAGTAAATTTCCAACTATTGAAAAATTTCATAAGGCAGACTAGCTTTCTATTAGCCTTCGCCTGCATTGCAGTACCATGGCTATTCTCTGAAATATTCTAATTCCCCTAGTTCTCAACATTTCAGGAAATTATGTTTAAGAGTTTCTTATAGCTCAGATCAAAGGACTTTTTTTCTATCTCTATCTCCATCTCAAATTCACTCTGATTTTGTCTCGAACACTTTTTAAAGGGATCATCTTTGCCATTTGGTCATCTATTTGGTGATCAACCATCATTTTGATCATTCTGATAAGAAGAAAAATAGCCAATAAACCTACTATAAAAAAGGTAGATACTAAAAGGTTTTGATAAAGACTCAATGTCAAAAGCATAAGTGAATCGATTAAGGAGTAAGTGTTTTAAAAATTTTTAGAAAAAATTCTGGGAAGGATCCAACAATGAAAAGTAATAATCCCATTAGAACGGCAACGTATGCAACGTCATAAATAAAATCGTTAAAGCTATACTTGTTGGCCATAGATTGCTTAGAAAAGTAATAAAGGTAGTTGTTGTTATAAGTCACCAATAGTTTTTAGCATTTTTTCAGCTTCTCCTTTATTTGATCATATTCTGGATGAAGCCAAACAAGTCTCCATTTATCCCAACACCAAACGACACAACCTAGAAGGTACTCAATGACCTCAGACTTATGTGTCTTAATCTCTAAGAATTCCTTTTGCCCTGATCTCTCTTGAAAGTTAGCATTCATATTTAAATTTAAAAGGTATTGAAATGATTATTTCGTTTAAAAAAATTTCAAACAAACTAATCAAGAAGCGTGTGATTTACTTTAGTACTTTAGATCAGGAATGAATTTCAACAGCTTTGACGGCCAAAAATCACAACTTAAAGTTAAGAGGAAAATAAAGAATTTGAGTTATTTCCTTTCCCTACCGAGAATTTCAGCAACTATTTAATTATATAAATAACAATTTCAGAAAATGAGGCGTATTTTCACAGGCATCCTCACTTTCTCAATGCTATTAACTGGATGTGTTAACAGTAGTGTTGGGACACAATCAAGGCTTGAATTAATCAAAAGACGAGATTCGCTCATCTGTGGTGTAAGCGGAAAAATTCCGGGATTTAGTTTCCTTAATAGAAATGGGACCTATCAAGGTTTAGATGTTGATATCTGCAAAGCATTTGCTGCAGCTTTCTTAGGGAGTTCCCAAAAAGTTCAATTTAGACCATTAACGGCACCGGAGAGATTCACAGCGATAAGAACTGGTGAGATCGACTTACTTTCAAGAAACACTACTTTTAACTTAAGCAGAGACTCATCAAAAGGAAATGGCCTCATATTTGCACCAATCATCTTTCACGATGGACAAGGCCTGATGGTACGAAAAAGTCGTAAGATAAATAACATAGAAGAGCTTGCACAGAAATCAATTTGTGTAGGTTCAGGTACAACTACTGAGCAAAATATCAATGATGCATTTGAATCGAAGTCGCTTCCCTATACTCCAATAAAGTATCAAGACCTTAATCAAGTAGTTGCAGGTTATCTACAAGGAAGATGTGCAGCAATGACCTCAGACCGTTCTCAATTAGCAGCCGCAAAATCTGGATTTAAGAACCCGAAAGCTCATATCATATTAGATGATGTTCTAAGCAAAGAGCCTCTTGCGCCTGCTGCTGCAGAAGGGGATCAACTTCTCAGCGATGCAATGAGATGGGTTGTCTTTGCTCTTTTCACAGCTGAAGAAAAAGGAATCACACAATCAAATATCAATGAAAAACTTGAGATTGCAAGAAGCAACCCCCAAATGAAACCTTTAAGAAGATTCCTAGGTATTGAGGGAGACTTAGGAGAAAAGCTTGGTATCCCTAATGATTTCGTTGTAAAAGTAATAACCTCAACAGGTAATTATGGGGAAATTTATAACCGGCATCTAGGTCCCAATAGTAAAGTTCCTATTCCAAGAGGTTTAAATAAGATTTATACAGAAGGTGGTTTACATTTTGCACCGCCTTTTAATTAGACATCAGGAAAAAGTATACTCATATAATGAAAATATCTTATAACGCAATAGCTCAATTATTAATTGCTTTACTTGTAATTTTTGTTATATGTATATTAATTAATAATCTCACTCTAAATCTTATAAAAACTGGTCTTGGTTTTAGTTTTGCTTGGTTATTTCGACCTGCAAGTTTTGCATTAGCAGAACACCCATTACCCTATTCACCATCAGATAGTTATGCATGGGCATTATTCATTGGCTGGCTAAATAGTCTTAAAGTGATTTTTTACTCCTTACTTTTAGCAACTCTTATAGGTACTTGTGTTGGTTTATTTAGAGTTGGGAAGAATGCACTCCTGAGAATAGTATCAGCTGGGTATATCGCAATCATTCGTCAAACTCCTCTTTTATTACAACTTATGTTCTGGTACTTTGTAGCTATTTTAGGCATCAAAGAAACTATAACAAGTCCGATAGGAGACCTATTAAGCATCTCAAATCAAGGGACTAATTTTTTAGGAATAAAACTTTCTGCAGAGTTCACATCTCTATTGATTGGATTAAGTGTCTTTACAAGTGCCTATATTGCAGAAGTTGTTAGAGGTGGAATTAATTCAGTTCAGAAAGGCCAATGGGAATCATTTAGAAGCCTTGGATTACGTGAGTCCACTGGACTATATAAAATAATAATACCTCAAGCCCTACCCGCTATTTTACCAGGCTTAACAAGTCAATATTTAAACTTGGCTAAGAACAGCACACTCGCAATAGCTGTAGGATATTCAGATATCTATGCAATAAATGATACTATAATAAATCAGACAGGAAGACCAATTGAGGGTTTTATCATATTACTTTTAAGTTTTCTATTTCTAAATCTATTAATCAGCAATGGGATGGAACTTCTCAATTCTATGATCACTAAATCAAACAATCCTTAGCAATATAATTTTATACTTAACCATGAAAAATAGGTATAGCCAGATCAAAAATCTTAAACGAGTTGCCTTTTCAAATACAGTCGACAGCATAGTAAGTTTAATTATTATATCCATTGGAATCACAACTCTGTTAACTTTGTCAAAATGGATGATTTTCTCGGCTAATTGGAGTGTTGTTAGCATAAATTTACCCTTATTTCTTTTCGGAAGCTTCCCTAATGATCAACTATGGCGTCCTGGTTTATGGATAAGCCTATTTGCCATTTTTTCTTTAATTACAATATTGGGACCTCAATGGTCATGGCTTCGTAAATCATTACTTCTTTTATGGATAAGCTATGGTCCTTTAGGAGTCTTTCTTCTTGCAGGTGGAATTGGGCTCTCATCAGTGGAAAGTCAAAATTGGGGCGGTTTAACATTAACCATATTGTTGACATCTTGTAGCGCAATATTCTCGTTGCCATTAGGTATAGCTTTAGCTCTTGGCCGGCAAAGTACATTGCCTATTGTTAAAAATTTAAGCTCTATTTATATAGATGTAATGAGGTCTATTCCTCTAATAGCTGTACTTTTCTTTGGGCAACTCTTAATACCATTATTCCTTCCAGTAGGCTTAGAGATTGACCGAGTCAGTCGAGCGATCATTGCCTTCACCTTATTTGTCTCTGCATATATAGCTGAAGATGTCAGGGGAGGACTTCAGTCAATATCTAGGACCCAAAAAGAAGCTGGCGAAGTTCTTGGGCTTCACCCTTTTCAGATCACCTGCCTAATTATTCTTCCTCAAGCTCTAAGGGTTGCATTGCCATCCCTAACTAATCAAGCAGTAGGACTTCTTCAAAATACTTCTCTGATGGCAATTTTAGGACTTGTAGAGCTTCTAGGTGTCGGCCGAAGTGTACTTGCAAATCCAGAATTCATTGGTCGATACATAGAGGTATATTTGTTGCTAGCAGCTATTTATTGGATACTTGGTACATTGATGGCACTTATTGCACGTCACCTTGAACAACAACTAACTCTTGAGAAAAAGGATTTATAAAAGTCATGCCTCCAATTATTAAAGCAACAAAACTAACTAAGTCATATTCAAAAGGCATTTTTGCTTTAGACAATATCTCTATTTCTGTTGAGCCAGGAGAAGTACTTGTCGTTATGGGTCCCTCAGGTTCCGGCAAAAGCACTCTTATTCGCACCTTTAACGGGTTGGAAACTTTTGACTCAGGACAGCTCAATGTATTAGGTATACCTCTTGAAAGCCAGAATAATGAAGAGCGCAATATTCGTAGGATCAGAAAAAGAGTCGGGATGGTTTTTCAGCAATTTAATTTATTCCCTCATCTTTCAATTTTAGACAATATCACTCTTGCACCCATAAAAGTACAGAAAAGAAAAAAAATGGAAGCCGAACAGAATGCCTTAAGCCTCCTCTCCCAAATGGGTATAGCATCTCACGCTAAAAAATATCCAAGTCAGCTCAGTGGTGGTGAACAACAGAGAGTTGCTATTGCAAGAGCCCTTGCACTAAAGCCTGAGCTGCTTCTATTTGATGAGCCAACTAGCGCACTAGACCCAGAACGAGTAAATGAAGTACTTGATGCAATGAGAAGACTCGCAGAACAAGGGATGTCAATGGTTGTCGTTACTCATGAGATTAACTTTGCAAAAGAAGTTGGCGACAGAATTTTATTTATGGACTCAGGGAAAGTTATAGAAACATCTACACCTGACATTTTCTTCTTAAATGCAAAACATGAAAGAAGCCGGAAGTTTCTTAATCAAATTAAAAATAAATAAGTCGCGGCCATCAATTCATTCGGGATACATAGCTAAGTAATTCATCCAAAGCTACCTTCCATTCTCCTAATCTAAAGTTATGTGCATATCCATGTCCAGGTAACAGCCATTTTACATCAAGATTCTTAAGCCTTTCAATTGATTTTATTTGCTCATCCCAATCCCACCAACAATAGTTTTTTGAAGCAATTAGAGATCCTATATCTTTATTCCACCAAAGGTGATCTCCACTAAAAAGAATCTGTTCAGAATCTCCCAAGACAACAACTAATGACCCAGCCGTATGTCCAGGTGTAGGTATTAAACGAAGGCCTGGTTCCAATGAAAGGCAATCTATCCCATGTAGACGTTTCTCAACATTTGGGGCCGCATCAGAATCATTCACATGAATCCATCTTTCACAATTAAAAGCATTAGACCAACGTTCATGGTCTGCGACATCATCCCTATGGGTAAGGATCATATATTTAACGTCGCCCAATCTTTTTATTTGGGTAGCAAGCGTTGGACTCCAACGAGGGGAATCTATAAGCACATTTCCCCCAGGTCTAATTATTAGCCAACTGCTAGCACCATAGCTACGCTTTGAACTCCAACCACAATAATATACCGACCCCGAAGCATTTTCTGTTACCCAAATAGGAAAAAGATCATTAGAAATCCTTGAAGTAAATTCCTTGGGTGCTCCAATTGCTGCAACTGGACAATCTACAAGAGCCAATAGGGCCTTGGAAATTTCATTTTCCGCAGTCGGCTGACTATGAATAAAGGAATTATTGTCAGTTGAAGAAAAATGGTCTGGTGCTAAATACTCACAGGTACCACAATCAATACAACTCGAATCTACAAAGAATGGGCCCTCTACATTTCTACTTACAGCTTTCTTTCTTATTGCCATAGTAGTTTGAGACAACTGTATCTACAAAGTTCGTTAGAACGAAGCATGCAGGTATCATTAATACAATGATAAAGGCTCAATAGAAACTTTTAATGAATAGAAAGACTCAAACTTGCTAATCATTACAAATAGAGTTTCGCAGTCGAATCCTGAAATCAAATTTTATCATATACTCTTTTAGATTAAACAAATTAAAAAACAAAAATGCATGGAAAGAGAATCAAAGACTTTCATTTCACAGAAGAGCAGTTTATTGAGATAAGAGAAATATGGAGGGATATCAATTCACAATGCACAAATTTACAAAAACACTCAGGTTGCCCAAATAGTGAAATAGTGAAAATGATAGATTCAGCAAAGAGTTACTGGGAGAACAAGCAATAATTAGCCAAGGTATAAATATATTGATGGTCTTTTAAAAATCACACCTTAACAATTTTGGTCTGCTTTAACTTGTCAAGCCAATACTAAAAAGATTAATGCCTGATGGCTAATATCAAGATTCACAACTTAAAGTCAATGAATTAAAGACACTTGTAGCCTGAGCAGGCTTTTTAAGGTTAATTAAATATGTATCTAATTCTAAATGCTTTTAAGAAGGAGTCCTGCTGAATGTGGAACAAAACGATTGCTCACCTCATGCTCATAGACGAGCTATTGCTAGGAGGTGCATCTATGTATGAAGAGGATTTAATGAGAATTGAGTCAAATGAAATCAAATGGAGAGTCAAGGCTGTAAAAAAAACTTCTAGAAGTAGCCAAGAGGTCACAATATAGAGATGAAGATTATTAAAAGCATCGGGACTTTAGTTGTCGCATATTTCATTCTTAATTTTGGATTAGGCTTTGTCGCAATAAATACCAACAGTAAATACAAGGATGAGATAAAGGAGGCCATAAGGTTTTCGCTCATAACTCAGAAATATTCATTTAAAAGCATGCATAATTTAACTAGATTACTAATAAAAGACACCCGGAACCGCATCAGCGAATCAACCAAAGTAGAAGATAAGCTTAGCAAGGAAAAATAGCCAAAAGCAACAGTACAATCTTTAAAAAAATCTCGAGATGAGGGAAAAGATACTTGTGCGGGAATTCTAAATAAAATAACGAAAGAATCTCACTTTTTATTTTTTATTAACTCACTACATCAAAGTAGAAACCAAGCTTATATTAAAGAAACATCAGAAAGTTCCTAGCAATGAGCGATGCAATTTTTGAGTTGAGAAAGCACAATGTAGTTGCTGAGAAATTGAAATCATTGGCTTGCATTGACTGTGTGAAAAACTGGCTTAAAGAATTTGAGGATAATTCAAAACCACTCAATGACATTGAGAGCTCCTATAAGCTTGGCTTAATTACCCCAGAGCTTAGACCTCTCGTCTTTTAGATGAAATTAATACACTCACAATCAGCTCATAGCTATTGATTAAAACAATACAAATGAGTAATGCTTTCTTGAACCCTTGGCACATAGGCTTCGATCTAACAATTCTAATCATCTTTATAATTTATGTTCGATTGGCCCGAGCAAGTAACAAATAGGCTACAACCGGAATAGCAAAACACTCATTTTCTCGATTTAGTCATTTAAAAGGCCTTTTGACTATTGGACTCCGCATTAAAAACTAAATCCAAATCAATTGTGTAAGATGAAGATTAATCCAAGTCTCAATTGTTATTCTATCTTCACTAACAGTAGATTGAAGCATGGAAATTACCTTTACCTTTGGCTCTGAGGAGATTGACTGCGAAGAACTCGCTAAGAAGATGGGACTTGCCCCTAGAATAGATAACGATGGTAATGTTACTATTACTTATGTTTTAAGCAATGAAGATCTAAAGAATATTGAAGAGCTGAAAAAATTAAGAATGGAAGACTTGTGCCGGGCATTTTATAGTGATCCTTTAGCTGATGAGACAATTGCAATTCATTGGCAGGAAAACTTTTAGGTAAATCTTCTATTTGCAATACTCCTAGACCAAGCTATTAATAGAAGTAGTGGAGTATCGACTAATGTCATTGAATTACTTAATCATTCCCCTTATAGGGATATTATTTTGCCCATTTACAGTTATTTTACTATGGGAAGTCATAACTGATTTGAAAAGCAAGAAAGTTGCAAGCTTCTAGTAAAAGAAATACCTTATTCAAAATTTAATTGCGCTAATTACTTCATTCATAAGCTTTCAACTCAGCACCACTTCAAGCTCCAACTTATTGTCACTCTAACAAATTGATCAAATGAGAGCCCGGAACATCTCCAAAATAATAGGCATTAGCGTAATATTAGCTATATCCTTATCTATGTTTAGCATTAGAAGGCAATATATCCTAGTGATGACTGCGTTAACAAGTAGCCTAGGGTTCTTTATTGTAAGAAGAGATAAAGCACGCGCTGGGAAGAAGTGGGAGTCAATTGTAGAAGAGTTAAGACAACGGAAATAGTATATGTAATTAGGAACTATTGCTTTAGTTGACAATCGCTTAAAGTAACTTCCTACTAGTAGTTATACACTTAAGTAAGTATATTGGATACAACCTCTCTAGTATTAGCAGACAAATCCTTTTGAGAAAGGAATTCTATAGATTTCAACATGTTGTGTGAATTAGGCTCAATATAATTTCTCCATCTGCTAAAAACCTTTACTAGCCTAGAGGCAGTAATGGGATTGCTAGTATCAACCAACAAAATTTGTTCGGCAATAAATTGATAACCTTTGCCATCTAAAGAATGAAAAGCTTTTGTATTTTTTACAAAGCCTCCCAAGATTGATCTTATTGAGTTTGGTGCTAAAGGGTCGAAAAGAGAATGCTTTAGAAGTTTCTCAGTAATTTCAATTGCATTCTCACGAGGTAGTGATGCCTCTAATCTAAACCAAGTATCAAGGATAATAGGATTATCCTTCCAACGACAAAAGAAATTATGCATAGCTTGATCTCTTTCTACACAACATACTGGCAATAGGGAATTAAGAGCGGAGAGGGATAAAGTCATCGATTTCCCTTGAGTGGCTTGAAGTACTTCAAGCCGAATATCTTTATTCCCAGAAGATATTAATAATTTCCATATAAGTGCTATCAATTTTCGCTCACCTACCCCATTAGGCCAATCAGAAAAAGAGCCTTTATAACAAATAGGTAGTAAGTTAAACAAGCGAGATGAAAGTGACTGACCCATTAATTCAGAAAAGGAGTAATAAGAGTTATATAGAGAAAGAGGATCAATTCTATCTTGGGTCAATTCCAAATCGGAAATAGAGGGAAGAGTAAGAAGAGTCGTAAGGAAGTTGAGATCCCTGGAAGATTCCTTGCTAATTATCCTGTCTAATAAATCAATTAAATCCTCTTCTAATTTTTTATTAGGTTTATCAGATGATCTAAATAGAAGAACTTTCTTAAATAAAGACTGAATAGAATCCCACCTTGCAAATGGATTAGTATCTTTCTCCACTAAATAGAATAATTCATCATCTGTCAAATCAGAGTTCCATTTAACTGGGGCTGAGAAATCTCTAAAATATGACATCACAGGTTTCTCTCTATTTTTTTCTAATCCAGTGATCTCAAAGACTTTCTCTTCCTTATCTAAAATGAGGAGTGATTCCCTTACTGGAAACCTTTGAGAAACTACAGACACTTGAATTGGTATAACCATAGGCTTTTTGATTAAATTATTATTGTTCTGTCGCATTATCAACTTTAGCAAGCCTTTTTTAGAGTCCCACTCTCTATCAATTGAAACACTAGGGGTTCCTGACTGGTAATACCAAAGTTGAAATTGACTTATATCAAAATTAGTTTTATGTCCACTTTTAATAGCTCCATCAATTAATGCAGAAATAAAATCCTCCGTTGTAGCTGCTAGTCCATCAAACTTTCTAGCATAGTTCTTTACTCCTGAAATAAAGCACTCCCTACCAAGCAATATGAAAAGCATTCTTATGATTTCTGCTCCTTTCTCATAAATAGTTGTTGTATAGAAATTATCTATTGAGGAATATTCATTAGGCTTAACAGCATGAGAAGTTGGTCCGGAGTCTTCAAGGAACTGGTGACTTCTAAGAAAAGAAACGTCTTCTATTCTCTTAATAGCTAAAGAATGGAGATCTGCAGTAAAAGACTGATCTCTATAAACAGTGAGTCCTTCTTTCAAAGACAATTGAAACCAATCGCGGCATGTAATTCGATTACCAGTCCAATTGTGAAAATATTCATGAGCAATAACACTTTCCACTCTTTCAAGCTCATAATCAGTTGCTATTTTTGAATCTGCTAAGACCAACTTAGAGTTAAAGATATTTAAACCTTTATTTTCCATTGCACCCATATTAAAATGCCTAATAGCGACAATATTATAAAGATCCAAATCATATTCAAAGCCATAAACATCTTCATCCCATTTCATAGCTTTCTTAAGTGAATTTAATGCATGAAGCGTATATTCTTCATCTCCAGGTTCAACATAGATCCCTAAACTTATCTTCCTAGCAGATTTTGTAAAATAAAAGTCATTTTTACAAGTCAAATTACCTGCAACCATAGCAAATAAGTAAGAAGGCTTCGGGTATGGGTCTTCCCAAATTACTTCATGTCTTGATGTATCTTCTATCAACCTTTTAGCAGAGATACGGTTGCCATTAGATAAAAGAGTAGGGTATTTTCTCCAGTCAGCTTCTATTCTTACTTTGTATTTACTTAAGACATCAGGCCTATCCGGATGAAAGATAATTCTTCTAAAGCCCTCTGCCTCGCACTGGGTTGTTAGTATATTATTACTTTCATACAAGCCCTCTAAAGACTTATTAGTATAAGGATTGATTGTACTGATTATTTTTAACTTGAACGAATTAAACTCTTGAGTATCAATGATTAAATTATTATTTACTATTCGGTAATCACCTCTTAGTAAAGACCTTTCCTCTATTTCTATTGATTCTATTTCTATTCCTATTCCTATAAAGACCAATGGTTCTTTATAGTTATTTTTCCTCTTTATAATATATTCCGAAACAACTTTAACATATTTTTCATATATAGAAATATCCAAGAAAATATTATTGATTTCGTAAGGGTAGGCCTTATAGTCTGACAGCTTGATCTTTTCTTTTTCTTTCATTTCAAAAGGGCTCTTGTTGCTTAGAGACTATTCGAAGTTCAGTTTATGAAAGGCACCTCGAATTGTCCATGAAGCAGAAATAGATCTTTAAGCATAACCTATAGATAATGGAAAGATTGAAAGTCAAATTTCCACCTTTTTATAAGGTATAGAGATTAACTTGTGATCTTTTCTAGAAATAAAATATGCGTTTTTACCTTCCTCAAAGCTCACACTTGTAAACTTCTTTCCATTTTCAATATGTAGAGCACAATCACCTTCAAGTGCAATGCAATGGTCAATAAAACTCTTTTCAAGCATCCTCTTGACAAAGTGTATACGCGCTTTTTCTTCATCATAGTGTGGGCAGCATGTTCCTTTAATAAAGCCTAAGCAATCCAATATTTGAAGATTGTTTTTCCAAGAATCAGTTATACCCTTTTCAAACCAGCAAATTGCGCCTGCGCTAACTCCGCTCATTATAATCCCTCGGTTATACGCTTCTTTTAGAAGCCCATCAAGGTTCCATTCTTTCCATGTTCCTAGCATACTTTTTGTATTTCCTCCTCCAACATAAATTACATCTTGTTTTTCTATATGTTTTTTTAAATTAATTGTTCGTTTAAATAAATCTATATGACTCGGCCTACAATCTATCTTAGAGAATGCTTTATAAAAATTTAACTTATAGGAATCACTATCGCCTGTTGCTGTAGGGATAAAGCAAATTCTTGGTCTCTTTTTTTTAGAAAGATTTAGTATGTATCTTTCAATTTTCAAGCTTCCAATAGATCTTCCAAACCCTCCTCCTCCAATCGCAATAATATGTTTTCTCATCTTGGTTTCTTTTAGGAACTATAGCGATGTGACACTAGAAACATATCGAAGTTAAAAACGACCACTTCTAATTACATCCTTTTGCAAATTTATAATACATCAACAAACTTTAGATAGAGCTCGTTAGGCTTAGGCTTCTAAATAGAAAGACACTCTTAATTGATCTCTCAACTTATACTTCCCATCTATTCAATAGAAGGCAAACATTTATTGTTAGAAGAAAAGGGGCTATCGTATTCAGATATGATAAGTAGATAATACTGAATCTACCCCTCAAGAATTCTAGACGCTAAGCAATTAAGAACACTTAAAAAGAAGAGAAGTCCTTCTCTTATAAGAATTCAGTATTAGTGCTCATGGCATCAACGACATTCGTTTATATCTTTAATAAGCATTAAAAAAACAAAAATGCTAACAATTGAGAAATTTCCGGAAAATATTCCCTGGGACAAAGAAAGCAATCTTGACAAGTCATTACAAGTCCAATGGATGCTAGCGAAAGGAGAGAATATCTACACGTTTACAAGAAGTCGTATGGACGAAAAGTATGTCTATATTCAGAAGAACAAAGGAAAGAAAAAGGCTTTTAAAGAATACACAGCTAGATTTACTTATCAAAGATTATTTGATGATGGCTACGTACTAGCAGCTATCGCCTAGAATTAAGAGTGTTATTCTTTTACTTATTAACACTTAAAATTGTTTCGGTTGGTAATTCTATAGCATTTAGTTTCCAATTAAAGAAAGATTCTCTTCCCCAATAAGAGTTAATAGTCCCCTTATTGCCTGCTGTTAGAGTACTTAGGACAAATACATTGAAGTTTTCATAAAAAAGCCTTACCTTTACTTCCTTACTGCTCAAACTCTTCTTATGAGAGGTTGAATCCTCATCACCACCAATCCTTTGGGTCAATCGACCAGTTTCTAGCAGGAGTTTCAATCCATATGGGGTTACTGTTGAGTCAACTGTTGTATCAACTACTACTTTCAAGACTGGCTTGATAAGCAAAAGTTTCAATTCACCAAATGATGACTCTGATATTTCTCTTTCAGTTCGTTGTTGTAAGGCCGGAAGAAGCTGCGATTTAAGACTTCGTCTAACTGAATTAAAATGGATATATTTCTTTGCCCATTCATAGTCTTTTCTTTCGATAGCTGATTTGAATCCCAAGATTGAAAGGTAAGGAGTAAGGTAAACATAAAAACAAAACATAAAGAAACTTACGACCCCAAAGCAAGAGACAAATCGTCTGGTTTTCATTAAAGCCATTTTACAAAAATGTATTTTCTAGATGAGAAAGAAAAATTGCCTACAATTATGAGATTGTATCAGTAAGCTTTGTTAACTCAAAAGCTAGTAAAAGGGCAATAAATTTTAATTGTATTCTATGTGTAATTAGCAGGTGAAAAAGCGGTGTAAAGGTTGTTTCTCGAATATTCAATATATTTTTATAAATTCAATATAAAAGTATTGAAGAAAATAAGCCAAATAAGACCACAACTAATAAAATGAACTAAGATCTGCTCATGAATAAGTTAAAAGAAGAGCACAAAGGAAGCAACTTCCTCAAGAAGTTTGGGAGATGGGCCCCAATGATTGGCGGAATTTGGGTGGGGTCCCATATTATTATTCCCTTGGCATTATTACGTATGCCCATTTTTCAAAAATATCTCATTGCCTTAGAAAGCAAACTGCCTTTTAATATTCCTGGAGTTGGATAAATTTGAGTATCGATCATTTGTCTTTTTATTTTCAAACTATCGTTAACTAGAAGTCTTAAATTACTTCCTGAATTCTATGACTAATAATGAATCCTCGAAAGAATATTTGATTTCTTGTATGAGGTTGCTTGAATCAAGTGAATCTAATTTCAAAAAAGGTGCCTACGAAGAAGCCATTTACGAAAGAAGAAAAGCTAGAGAGATTATCGGAACAGAAGAGGAGTTTATAGCCCTTGTCAAAGAGCTAATCCTTAATAACTCAAAATATAACTTAATTGCCGATTATAAAATCAGGATAAATGAACATAAAAGAATTCAAGTAATTAAGCATTTAAAAGAAAGGAGTTATGCTCAATATCATTCTGGGGATTATAAAGGGTGCATAAGGTCTCTAAGAAGAATAGAGAAATATTATTAAATAACAAAAGGAGAAGAGTTCTGCTCGAATTAAATTATTTGAAGTTTTAATGATTCAGGCAATTAACAAGGTGACGATAAGTAACTAAATACTCTAGCTGGATTAATAATATTTAATTAGGTTTAAATCAATCACCTATGGCTTCTGTTAAAAGGTGAACTTTTTTTTTACATAGAATCTTTCAAATAAAAGTAACTTCTTAATGAATGAAAAATATAGAGAGTAAAATGTTTGACAATTAAGAGGGATTATCTCTAACTACCTTCATAGGAGTCCAAGCCAGCCACAAAAGGGAAGACTTGATCATCACCTAAATCTGGAATACCCCCAATCTTGATTTCATCCATAGAGTTTTCAGGATCAAGTCTCTGGTTTTCTTGGGATGGCTCAATAACAATCTTGAGGGGATTCTGCCCGTTCGAGTCAGGAGATAGAGCCTCAACACTATTCAATCCAACAAAAAAAATCGAACAAATTATAGGTATTGATAGGGTTAGATGCGATAAAAGCCCAAACATTTTTCTCAGCATAAGAGCACTTGTATAGATACTTTATATTTAAGCAGCTTTAGGTACAGTTTTTCAGAAATCTTACCTTTGTTTATTCAGAATTCAAGCAAAAATTAGCCCAGATCTTTCCTGGATATCAAAAACAAGCTTGTTTAAGCTTAGGAAAGAACGAGCGATTGTACTAATTGAATTCTCTTCATTTCAATTTATACTGATTTCTCCTGTCGACCTATCTATATTAATGAACATATTTTTCTATACGAAGGATTGCAAAATGTCCTAAGTCAAAGTAATCTTCCTCAAATAAAGTATGTTATTAGTAGTAAATTTAAATAAATCTTTCTTAGTCTAAAAAAAGAGTCCTATACTTTGCAATTTATTAGTTTTATAGTCACCTAATCAAACATTATTTATTAGTCTTAGTTAATAAAAATCAATCCTATTAAAAGTAAGCTTAATAAAGTTTGAACTGTAAATAACTTGCTATATTTATAAATTAAAAGCAATTCATTATTTACATGAAAATTGTGGTTATCTCCAGATAATAAATCTTACTCCAAAGTCTATTATCTTAGGTTAAAAGTCATTTTAATAATTAAAATCAATTTACTAAATCTCCAAAAGCTTGTAACCATTACTTCAATTTCTGTGGAATTCTAGCAAAAAGAGGCAAAAGCTACATTCTATGAATTTAAATAGAATAGAACAAAATTACATTCGAGGCAAAACGGTGAGCCTCAATTTACCTTCTCAACTTCTAGGGACTCAACAAGCGATAGAAACCTTGGAAGCGTTAAAGATCATCTCTTTAATTGGCATAGCTGCAATAGCTGGTCCGATAATAATTGGTGGTTTATTTTACCTAATGAAGAAAACCAATTAAGGGATCGATTAATCATTGTTTTTGTCTCTCCTCAATTTATTTAAAAAGACCTTAAATGAATTATGAAAATCAGTCGTGATCTAAAGAAAAAGAATTACTGGAAGCTTGCTTCTGTTTGAGAAACCTATGAAGACAAAATAAATTTCTATGATCTATACCAGGATGCATTCGAATTAGATTCAAACCCAGGCAAGGAACTTACCAAGACAATGTCATAATTCCATCAAAAGTGGGATATTGATCCCTAGGAATATCAGGTGAAACACGTTGATTTTCCTGCCCAATTCAAACTATATGCTTTTGAGAAACTAATGCTCAAAGGCACTGCTTAGGAACAAATCAACAGCCCATACGATTAGACGCAACAAAATCCCGCAGAAGTGACGCTATTTATAGTGTCAAAAGATGCTATTTTCCGCAAAACCTGCTATATATAGGAAACCCAGTCCAAAGGTCGAGCTCAAGCTTGGTCAATCAACCTCCATCATTTCGGAAGTTAAGCTCCAATAGCATTTTCTTGAAGGAAAACAACTGGGATATTGATTCTTTAAATCTTAATGACTAGCCTCAAGCAAAATAAAAGCAATTCTTCTAAAGAGCCAAATCCTTATGTATCTTATCCTCCGATCAAAAATCTAGATACTTCTTCTTCTTTTCAAGTTAAAAATAATTTGAAGCAACTAACAAATACTCAGGAAGCTATCCATTTGGAAACAATTGGATTAATAGAAGACCGATTATTCAAGAAGCTTTCTAGCGAAAGAGGATAAATCAGAGTAAGACTAATTTCAAGAAGAGAAATTTAGCGAGCAAAACTCAATTAAAAATTGATTATAAGATTAACAAATTTTTGAAAGAAACTACTCAGAAATTCTTTTAAATCAGAAGCAGGTTGATTGGATCAAATACAATTATTCAATGGAGATTATAAATCATCATCAGCTAGAAGCAGTTTTAGTTTAATGAACGATATAACAAGAGAGGCTTTATTCTTAGACAATACTTTATCCAAATTCTCTTGATTTTGATTTATACTTTTAAAATTATTCTGAGCGACCTCACGCTGCGCCAAAGTTTCAATAGGTGATAGAAAAAACAAACTAAACAAAGCGACAATTAAAAGTTGGCGCATTTCACAAGTAATACTCTTATTTAGTTATATCCCAATAATTACGAATAGCCAGGAGAGCTAGGAGCTCTAATTGTTGAGAGGCGCTTTAAAACGAGTAGAGACAGCTGCAAAAATCTTCATAAAAGAAGCTGGCTAAAAATTTAGCCAGCTTCTTAGATTGGTACAACGATGCGTAAGGGGATCGTAGATGAAAAAACAGCCTAATCTATTGCATAAGATGCTAAGTCAAGGCAGATTCAAGATCTATCCAAAAAGAGCCGAAACTACTGCTCCAACAGCAACTATCAACCCTCCCCACTTTATTACAGCCTGATCCTTGTTGTAAGTTGATGAAACAAGGATCGCGGCTAAAAGGATCTCTACGATGTTGTCGTTAATCATGGCTAAGGAGAGTTTGTATTAGTTGATACTTTTACTAATTAGCAGGAGTTGGGAGTTAAGTCTATTAAATATTAAGAATAATACTTTAAAAGAAACAACTATTACCAAGACATATTCATGAAAATCAAGTCCTCAAAAGCTTTCTTAACTCTATAAAAAAATGCAGGGATTTCAAATTGTTCCGCAAAATGCCAGATCTTGTTAATACGTTCAACTTTTAATAGGAGTCTCGTAGAGCTTGATTCGCAATACTCACTTCATTTACCAGAAAAAGATGTCAAGGTAATGGATAAAAATATACTAAAGCCGACTTAAAAACACCATGAAATTTTTATTGCCATCGCTTCTAGCTTTCCTAGTTACACCAACTGCAGCAATTGCAGAGGAGCACTTCTTAATACTGGCAAAAAAAGGGACTGGACTAGAAAGAATTGAAATGGATAACTTAGAAGATTGCAAAGAACTAGGTGAGCAATGGAGTGCTATAGCAAGAACTCATACCTATGCATGCCTTAAGTCCAACTAAAGCTATGAGTTCCATTAGAGGTATTCATATTTTTCTTCATACTGCTCTCACGTAGGCTAGGAGCAATTGATATGATTTCATCCTAGTCAAAGAAGAGAAACATTCACATGGAGACTCTAAAGAAGTAATCTGGAAATAATAGCGAAGGTCAAAGCAAGGGCCCTATAAATTTGTGTTCACAAAATTTTCTTCACTAAACCTCTTACAAGGTTAGATTAATTACATGTGAATAAGAGAGATTTTGGAAAAGCAATCTTATTCCTTGTAATTAGAATCATAAGTAAAAATGTAATAGAGGCTACAAGCAACCCCTATCATTAATAGTGCAATCATCAAATTAACAGACCAAACAATTTCATTATTCATAAGAAAAATTATAACTTAAGAAGTTATTTATAGAGTTAATAAACTTATTCTCAAAAGAGGCTATCAAGAGTATTAACAGCATTTCATTAATAAAAGGCCTATTTTTTAAAGATAAAGTCAAGGTTTCATTCAGCTCTTCACAAGCAAAATCAAGTCCTCTGGCTTGAAGTAATCGATATATTTTACTGGCTCCCATGGCAGAAAAGCATTCACCTAGATTTGCTATGATTTCTAGGATTTCCTCAACCTTCTCATATTCTTGGCTAAAAATAGGAAAGTTAATTGTATAAAG
>QCLI01000018.1 GCA_003214695.1 Prochlorococcus sp. AG-412-P08 | reverse complement strand
TTTGAGATAGTTAAAAGAAACAAACTAGAACCAAGTCAAATTATTTCCGTTATCTTTTCTGTAACAAATGATCTAGACGCATGCTTCCCTGCAGCGATAGCAAGAAAACAACCTGGTTGGGAAAAGGTTTCTTTACTGGACTGTCAGCAAATGTTTGTAAAAGGGGATCTTGCTAATTGCATTAGAATCCTTGCTCATGTGCAACTTGCCGAAGATCAAGTAATAAAACACATTTATTTAGGCCAAGCAAGTATGTTAAGACCTGACAGATCCTTTTAAAGAAGTCTTTCCCAACCTTTGATAAAGGAAAATCAAAAGATTCCTATCAATGAGCCTTTCCCAATTTAAAAAACTTTCCCAATGAATAGCTCAAAAAGAAAATCTATTTTAAGGAACACTCTTAAAGTTGTATTCTGTTCATCTCTAATTATTGCTTCTTTTACAACAGCCGAGTGGATTAACCGTAAGCCAGTTGAGGCCAACACTGGCATCGACTTCATGTGGGACGCTGATCCAAACTATATAAAGCTAAAATATCTACAATCTTCAATTGAAAAAAAACAGAGATCGACCTATTTCTTATTTCTAAGACCTAGAGAAAGAAAAACCGGAATTCTTAAACTCACTATTAAAGTTCCAGATTATTTTGAGGCAAATATCAAGCCCCAAAAACTTAAGCTTTGCCAAGCAAAGATTGGCGGATATAGTTCTAGGACGAAATGCGTAGAAGACATCCCTGCAATTATAGAAGTCAGCAAAGATCAAACATCTATTGAGATTTTTCCCGACAATCCAATCCCAGTCAATAATAAAACATATGCATTGAAGATGAAATTAATCAATCCACGAAGGCCAGGAATGTTTCAGTTTCATGCCTATGCTCAATCTCCTGGAGCAGTCCCAATATCTGGTTATGTTGGATCTTGGAATATCTCTGTCGAATGAACTGATAAATTAGATAATCAATAAACAAGCTTCCTTTAAAAAGGGTAAAACTAATGACTAAAAGAACATTCGGAGGAACAAGTAGGAAAAGGAAACGCGTCTCAGGCTTCAGGGTCAGAATGAGAACCCATACTGGTAGAAGCGTTATAAGAAGCCGAAGACAGAAAGGCAGATCTAGAATTGCCGTATAATTTAAATAGCAAGTGGCTAAATAATTAAAATGGTTTTGCCTAAAGAAATGAGACTGAAAGGGCATAAATCTTTCGACTACATTCATAAGGTTTCAAAGCGATATAGAGGATCTTCTATGACTCTTAGAGTTTCCAGGGCTAATCCAAATTTAATAAATGGATTTTCACTTCATCCCCCAAACAAATCTTGTCGGTGCGCTATTTCAATAAGCAATAAAGTTAGCAAAAAAGCTGTAGTTAGAAACCGTCTACGTCGTCTAATTCATGACCATCTAAGATTAAGATTATTTAGAAAATCCGAATACATAAATAGATGGGCCTTACTTAGCTTCAACCCAGGATGCTTAGAAAAAGAGCCAAAGCTCCTATTAGAAGAATGCGATAAATTACTTTTAGAGGCTGGTTTTTGCTAATGATCAAATCCTCAGAACAAATTTTTTTTGAAGGTCCACCTGCAAAAGAAGATTTACTTTTGAACTTACTCGCAGGACTAACCTTAATTGGCCTACCTTTTACTTTTGGGGCCTTAGCAAGAGCTTTGTGGCTTAGGTTCAGAATTACCAACAAGAGAGTTTCTGTGACTGGTGGATGGCTCGGGAAAGACAAATCTCAAATAGCTTATAGCCAAATAAAGGAGGTAAGAGCTATCCCCAGAGGACTTGGCTCATATGGAGACATGGTTTTAGTAATGAAAGATGGGGCAAGATTAGAAATGAGGTCAATGCCTAATTTCAGAAAAGTTGAGGAATTTATTAACAATCAAGTTAATCAAATAACTTCACGAAATTCATCGGTTACATCCTCAGGGTTCTGAACTTCAATTAAATTCACCAAATACTTGAGCAACTTATTATCTTTAATAGGTACTGGCATGAGCCTTCCATCCTTTCCAATTAAGCCATCGTGATCGGTTTCCTCTCAGACAACCTTCTTATACCGATTCTAGATTTCTTCTACGGTTTATTTCATAGCTATGGGTTAGCAATAGTTGCACTGACAATAGTTATTCGTGTAGCTCTTTTCCCTCTCAGCGCTGGATCTATTAGAAGTGCTCGCCGCATGAAAATAGCCCAACCTGTCATGCAAAAACGTCAGGCTGAGATTAAAAGTCGCTATGCAAATGACCCTAAGAAGCAGCAAGACGAGCTAGGAAAGCTGATGGGTGAATTTGGCAGTCCTTTAGCTGGCTGTTTACCTCTATTAGTCCAAATGCCTATACTATTTGCACTATTTGCGACACTAAGAGGATCACCTTTTGCAGATGTGCCATATCTAGTAAATCTAAAAATCCTCCCACCCGAACAAGTTGCTGCAGTTGAACCAAAGCCTTTCAAAACTGCTAGACATTCAATATTCATATCTGATAAGGACCACTTTCCAGTAATAGCATCACTACCTGGAGGGACAAAAATTGGTGCTGGCGATTCAGTAAATATAAAGCTCCAAACCCTATCGGGGGAAAGCTACGGCAAAGTCCTAAAAAATTACAAAAATGGTTCTGATTTTTCACCCACATGGAAAGTTACAAAAGGGACAGACTTAGCATCAGTCTCTTCTGATGGAACAGTCACGGCAAAATATCCAGGAGATGCAACTGTTGAAGGTAAAATTCCAGGACTAGCTGCAAGAAGCGGTTTCTTATTTATAAAAGCTCTTGGGCAAGTGGGTTTTTATGTTGACGGTTCAATTAATTGGGACATTGCAATACTTGTAGCTTGTTTTGGTATAACTCTTGTTATTTCCCAAGTCCTATCAGGCCAGGGCATGCCACCAAACCCTCAACAAGCAACTGCTCAAAAAATAACTCCAGTAATGATAACGGGAATGTTTCTATTTTTCCCTCTACCAGCCGGAGTACTTTTGTATATGGTCATTGCAAATATGTTCCAAGCATTCCAAACTTTTCTCTTGACTAAAGAAGCGCTGCCAGAAAACCTTCAAAAAATACTTGATGATCAGATAAGAAATCAAGGAAAGAAAGAATTGGTCCCTTCACCAATTTCAAATACTGATAGACTTCCGTTTGAACCAAAAAGTAAAAAATAGAATTTCTTTCTATATAGAATTAAATAATCTATGGATTCAAATCTTTTTGATTAATTTACTGAGTAAACAAACTTAATTATGCAGGAATGGAATGATCAGTTTGACTTACTCGTTAAATCTAGGACTCCATTAATTCTTATTAGGAGCCGAGAAGAAGAGCGTGTAGAGGAATTAGTAATAGAGTCAACCAATCGTTCTTCACATATTCGGCTCGCGACTTGGGACTACGTGGAAGGTTTACGAGGGATTCTCAACTCAGAAGGTATTGGAGCCCGTCAACCAATGACAGTATTGCAATGGCTTAGGAAAGTAGATTCATCCTTACCAACAATACTTTTTGCTAAAGACTTTCATCGTTTCACGGAAGATGCTGGCATAGCAAGAATGCTAAAAATTTTATGCTCCGAATTTAGGAAAACACCTCATACAATTTTACTTTGTGCTTATGACTGGGTCCCATCTAGTGACCTAGATGATTCTCTTACAATTCTCGACCTTCCATTACCTCAAGAGAATGAATTAAAAATTCTACTTAGCAATATTGCAAATGCTAGTGATTCAAATCTAACCAAAGAGACCCTTGAAGATCTAACGCACGCTTGTAGTGGTCTTAGTGAAATGAGAGTTAGACAAGTTGCAGCAAAAGCGCTCGCGCAAAGAGGAAAGTTAAGCAAAGCTGATCTTGAAGAAGTTCTAGAAGAGAAACGCCAGGCTGTTGCTCGTAGTGATGTTCTTGAATATTTCGAAACTGCAGCTTCTCCTTCTGATATTGGCGGTCTTGATGCTCTGAAAGTATGGCTTAATCAACGTCATGCTGCTTTTTCAGATGAAGCAAGACAGTTCGGATTACCTTTACCACGAGGAGTACTTCTAATTGGTCCTCAAGGAACGGGGAAATCATTAACCGCTAAGGCAATAGCACATAGCTGGTCAATGCCCCTTTTACGTCTTGATATAGGAAGACTCTTCGCAGGTCTTGTAGGAGCCAGCGAAGCCAAAGCAAGAGAAACTATTCAATACGCTGAATCAATGGCTCCATGCATCTTGTGGATAGATGAAATCGACAAAGGTTTTGGGGGAGATGCAAGAAGTGATGGTGGTACAAGCCAAAGGGTATTAGCTAATTTATTAACTTGGATGGCAGAGAAAAGAAGTGCCGTCTTTGTTGTTGCTACAGCAAATGGAATTGATCGCATGCCAGGAGAACTGCTTAGGAAAGGACGATTTGATGAAATCTTTTTGCTTGACCTCCCAACTCTTCAAGAGCGTTTCAAAATTCTTGAGCTTCATTTAAAACAGAGGCGACCTAATCTCGACCTTCCTCTTGAGACAGTTGCTAGTCGCACTGAAGGTTTCTCAGGAGCAGAACTTGAACAAACTGTTATTGAAGCAATGCATCATGCCTTTTCAGAAAGAAGAGAATTACTAGAAACAGACTTAATTCTTGCCTCTACTCAATTAATACCATTATCAAAAACAGCAAAAGAACAACTCGATTTCCTAAAAGACTGGGCATCTTCTGGTCGAGCAAGACCTGCATCCCTTAGGATTAATTAGAAAAGCTAGTGCTAGATCCTAGAGAAATTAGAGAAAACTCAACTTTTATAGAAGAAGGACTAAGTCGACGTGGCTTAAAAGTTGATTTAACTTCCTTAAGAAATCAAAGCGAAAGACTTAAAGAACTAGAACAGCAAAGGAGCAAATTGCAAGCACAGGGGAATGCAATTGGTAAAGAAGTAGGCAAGCAAATTAGAACGGGGTCTGAACCAAATTCAGATGAAGTTTTACTATTAAAAAATAAAGGCAATCAAATCAAGACAGAAGTAAACCTTATAGAAGAAGAAGAAAAAAGCTTAGCGAAATCAATCAAAGATCAAATCCTTCATTACCCAAACATTCCCTATTCAGACTGTCCAAATGGGAAAACCGAAAATGACAATGTTCAAGTTCGTACTTGGGGCAAGCCTTTAAAAGGAGAAGACTATAAAGAGCATTGGGAAATTGCTGAAGAGCTCTGCCTTCTTGATACAGAAAGATCTGTTCGAATAGCAAAAAGTCGCTTTGTGACTCTATTTAACCAAGGTGCAAAACTTGAAAGATCTTTGATTAATTTCATGCTTGATGTTCATACTTCCAAAGGCTATACCGAAGTACTTCCTCCTGTTCTTGTAAACACTGCCAGTCTTAAAGGTTCAGGCCAACTTCCTAAATTCGCAGAAGAAAGTTTCCGCTGTTCAGAAGATGACCTCTGGCTCACCCCAACTGCAGAAGTACCTTTGACCTCTCTACATAGAGATGAGATTATTCCTTTTGAAAAACTACCAATCAAATATGTTGCTTATAGCCCATGCTTTCGAAGAGAAGCGGGAAGCTATG
This sequence comes from Prochlorococcus sp. AG-412-P08, assembly GCA_003214695.1. Taxonomy (GTDB): domain Bacteria; phylum Cyanobacteriota; class Cyanobacteriia; order PCC-6307; family Cyanobiaceae; genus Prochlorococcus_E. The sequence goes on along the minus strand of QCLI01000018.1, from coordinate 17,161 downwards.
GGAAAGACACAAGAGGTCTAATAAGGCTTCATCAATTTAATAAAGTAGAGCTTTATTGGTTTGTTGACCGTGCTAACTCAAGAGAAGCATATAAACAGATTACTGCTGATGCAGAAGCAATTCTTCAAGCGTTGGGATTGCCTTATAGGGTAATGGAGCTTTGTACTGGGGACCTAGGTTTCTCAGCATCTTCTACACATGACTTAGAAGTCTGGCTACCTGGAGCAAATACATATCGAGAAATCTCTAGTTGCAGCATTTGCGATGATTTTCAAGCAAGACGCTCTTCAATTAGAACAAAAAAAGGTAATCAAACTCAACTTATCCATACACTCAACGCAAGTGGTCTAGCGATTGGAAGAACTATGGCCGCAATTTTAGAAAACGGTCAACAATCTGATGGAAGTGTCAAAATACCCGAAGCCCTAGTTCCATACTTTGGTCAAGCTCTACTGAAACCTAATCAAACATAGAAAATGCATTTATTTGCCTCAATTTCAGTATTAGCCTTATTAATCTTCTTTCACGAAGCAGGTCATTTTTTTGCAGCTACTTTGCAAGGTATCAGAGTAAGTGGTTTCTCCATTGGTTTTGGTCCAGCTTTAATAAAAAAAGAATTCAATGGTGTCACTTATTCAATAAGACTTTTACCTCTTGGTGGTTTTGTTTCCTTCCCAGATGATGATCAAGACTCAAACATTTCTTCTGATGATCCAGATCTTCTATCTAATAGGCCAATCCCTCAAAGATTGCTGGTTATTTCAGCTGGTGTAATTTCAAACTTATTGATTGCATGGCTTGTTTTATGGGCTCAAGCAACTTTCATAGGGCTCCCCACTCAACCAAATCCAGGTGTTCTGATAATTGATATTCAGCAAGAACAAGCAGCCGCACTGTCTGGACTAAATCCTGGAGACCAAATTCTTAGTGTTCAAGGGATCCAACTGGGAACCGGGCAAGAAGCTGTAGAGACTTTAGTAAGGCAAGTTCAACAATCGCCTGAGAAAACAATTTCTATAGAAAAGAACAGCAATGGTTCCAAAGAACTCATCAGTCTGACTCCTTCAGAATATTTAGGTAAAGGAAAAATAGGGGCCCAACTTCAACCGAATATTGATGGCAGCACAAGAGCAGCGGAAAGTTTCAACGAAATCTTTGACTTCACAAATTCCAAGTTCTCTAATTTATTAGGACAAACAATTCAAGGTTATAAAAGCCTTTTTACAAACTTCAGTTCAACATCTAAGCAACTTAGTGGTCCTGTCAAAATTGTCGAGCTTGGGGCTCAGCTTTCAGGACAAGGAGTATCTGGAATGATTCTTTTTGCAGCATTAATATCAGTTAATCTTGCCGTTCTTAATTCCCTTCCATTCCCTCTTCTAGATGGTGGTCAATTCGCAATAATAATTATCGAAGGACTTAGAGGCAAACCTATCCCAGCAAAAATTCAACTTTGGGTAATGCAGTCGGGATTTTTTCTCTTGGTAGGTTTAAGCATCTTGCTAATAATTCGAGACACTAGTCAATTAGAAATATTTCAGCAATTAAGCAAATGATGAACAAAACCCTGATGGTTAAGGAGTAAACTCTTAAGAATATTAAAAAACAAGGCATTCATGGCCAAAAAATCGATGATTGCGCGTGATGTCAAGCGTAAGAAACTTGTTGAACGCTATGCCTCTAAACGTAAGATTCTTTTAGATCAATTCAATTCTGCAAAAGATCCTATGGAACGTCTTGAAATCCATAGAAAAATCCAGGCTCTCCCTAGGAATAGTGCACCTAGCAGGATGAGGAATCGTTGTTGGGCAACTGGAAAACCAAGAGGTGTTTACCGTGATTTCGGACTTTGCAGAAATCAACTAAGGGAAAGAGCCCACAAAGGAGAGCTCCCTGGAGTCGTCAAATCAAGTTGGTAAATAGGGAAATCAAGAATTTACTCTTTTTGGTTAAACTACATTGCCTTTCTCAAGAAGTAGCTCTGAAAAGGGTTTTAGGAGAAATAGCACCTCACTAGTGATTGAAAAAGATAAGTAATTACTAATATTAATAATCAAGAAGTGCTAATAAAGTGCAAGAATAGAAAAAGATAAAAAAGACATAAGCAAACGTGCAAGGTCAGACAACGTCGGTCTCTTTTGATGGTCGGGAAATACGGCTAACTACAGGGAGATATGCGCCACAAGCAGGTGGTTCAGTATTAATTGAATGTGGAGACACTTCAGTTCTTGTAACAGCAACAAAAGGACAATGTAGAGAAGGAACTGATTTCCTTCCTCTAAGTTGTGATTATGAGGAAAGGCTTTACGCAGCTGGGAGAATACCTGGAAGCTTTATGAGACGGGAAGGTCGCCCTCCAGAAAGAGCTACTTTAATCTCAAGGCTAATCGATCGTCCTCTTAGACCTCTTTTCCCCAGTTGGATGAGAGATGAGATACAAGTTGTAGCAACTTGTCTTTCTCTTGATGAACGCGTACCAGCGGACGTTCTAGCAGTAACAGGTTCATCAATGGCGACTCTTCTGGCTGGCATTCCATTTAATGGACCAATGGCGGCGGTTAGAGTTGGTTTGCTAGGGGATGATTTTGTCTTAAACCCAAGCTTCAGGGAAATTGAACGTGGGGACCTAGATCTAGTAGTAGCAGGTACACCTGATGGTGTTGTAATGGTTGAAGCAGGATCCAATCAGCTATCAGAGCAAGATGTCATTGAAGCTATTGACTTTGGTTACGAAGCAGTAAACGAATTAATTAAATCTCAAGAATCTATTATCAAAGAATCAGGTCTCACTCAAGTCAAACCAGAGAATAGAGAAGTGGATGTAACTATTCCTGCATATCTAGAAAAGAATTGCACCAAGCCAATCAGCTCTCTACTTAAAGAATTCAAACTTTCAAAAGAAGAGCGCGATCTCAAACTTGAAGAAATCAAGTCCACTTGTGCAGAGAAAATTGATTCTCTTAAAGATGACAATGAAGTCAAAAAGTTGATTTCCTCCAATTCAAAATTACTAGGAACAAGCTTTAAAGCCCTCACAAAAAAACTAATGAGGGATCAAATAATAAAAGAAGGGAAAAGAGTCGATGGGAGGTCACTTGATGAAGTTAGAGAGATCTCTGCAGAAGCTGGGGTCCTACCAAAAAGAGTTCATGGGTCAGGTCTCTTCCAAAGGGGGCTAACCCAAGTCCTTTCGACAGCAACTCTAGGTACTCCAAGTGATGCACAAGAGATGGATGATTTAAATCCCAGTCAAGACAAAACATATATCCATCATTACAACTTCCCACCGTATTCAGTAGGCGAGACAAGGCCAATGAGAACACCTGGGCGACGTGAGGTTGGTCATGGTGCACTTGCTGAAAGATCGATTCTTCCTGTACTACCTCCCAAAGAATCCTTCCCTTACGTCCTAAGAGTAGTTAGCGAAGTACTTAGTTCAAATGGATCAACATCAATGGGCTCGGTTTGTGGAAGCACCATTGCACTTCTTGATGCAGGAGTCCCACTTAAAGCTCCAGTCAGTGGAGCGGCAATGGGCCTTATTAAAGAAGGTAATGAAGTGAAGATTCTGACTGACATACAGGGCATCGAAGACTTTCTAGGTGACATGGACTTCAAAGTTGCTGGCACTGAGAAAGGAATAACTGCCTTGCAAATGGACATGAAAATAACTGGTCTACCTGTAAAAACTATTGCTGAGGCAATAAACCAAGCAAAGCCTGCAAGAGTCCATATCCTTGCAAAGATGATAGAAGCCATTGACAAGCCTAGAGAGGCTCTCTCTCCTCATGCCCCAAGGCTTCTAAGCTTTAGAATTGATCCAGAGCTAATAGGAACCGTTATTGGCCCAGGTGGTAGAACTATCAAAGGAATAACAGAAAGGACAAATACAAAAATAGATATTGAAGATGGAGGCATCGTAACTATTGCTTCCCATGATGGTGTAGCAGCAGAGGAAGCACAAAAAATAATAGAAGGCTTAACTCGCAAAGTCCATGAAGGAGAAGTATTTACAGGTGCTATAACAAGAATTATTCCTATTGGCGCTTTTGTTGAGATACTGCCTGGTAAAGAAGGGATGATTCATATTTCCCAGTTGTCAGAAGCCCGAGTTGAAAAAGTTGAAGACGTAGTAAAGGTAGGAGACGAAGTAACCGTAAGAGTTCGGGAAATAGACAATAGAGGAAGGATTAATCTCACCTTAAGAGGAATCCCGCAAAATGGAGAAATGCCTTATTACCCTCAGCCAACTCCAACTCCTGTAGCACCTCTGATGTAAGAAAAAAGAAGCTAGACGATATAATTTTCAAACTAAAAGACTTGGGTCAATCAGCGTCAATTTTTCTTTGATCAATTTACAAATTAAATCATGATTTTTTCCATGACTAGCAATTAAACATCCCCATTGGTTTAAATCGCCAGTGTTATAAGCAAGTGCTTTCATATTTGCATGAGTGAACCTCCCCCCTGCAGCTGTGAGAACAGCTTCTGGTCCGGCCATGTCCCAATCTTTTGGTGCTGATTTACCAGAAAGAGAAATATAAAAATCCGCCTCTCCTTTAAGAATTTTCGCAATCTTATAGCCAACACTTCCAACTCTTTTCTTTTCTGAAAAAGGGATAGATTCTAATAATTGTTCCAAATTTTGATCTCTATGACTTCTACTTGCCACTAAGATCATTTTTGAAATCTGGTTACGGTTACTAAAAGAAAAGGATTTTCTATTCCCTAATCTGTCCTCAACCCAAGCCCCAAGACCGACTAAACCAAACCACATCTCTTCCAATTCTGGAATCAAAACCACTCCAAGGACAGGTTTGTCCCCATGTATCAACGCCAAATGCACTGCATATTCCCCTGTACCCTGAAGAAAATCTTTTGTTCCATCTAGAGGATCTAAAATCCATGACCATTCATGTTCTAAGGGATTACATTTAACTTTTTGATCTTTTGCAGTCTCTTCACTAATTACAGTCCACGGAGCAAGTGGGAACATTGCTTTTAAGCCATTAATTAACCATGAATTTACTGAAAGATCTGCAGCCGAAACAGGTCCTTCGCCTCCATCATTGACACTTAAAGCTTTAGGAAATCCATACGGGGGCTCTTTGCCTCTCGAATATGCCTTCAGAATATCGATAGCCCCCCAACTGAGGCTCCTAAGGTTCTTCAGCAAATCATCTAAATCGATTGATTTAGGAAGCTCAATCTCTTTCTTCATGATGGGACTAAAAACAGATTACATTTCGGAAAAACAACTTGAACCAAATCCAGGTGTGCTTTATATAGTGGGGACTCCTATTGGAAACCTTGAAGATTTCTCACCAAGAGCCAAGAATCTTCTCTCCAAAGTATCAATCATCGCATGCGAAGACACTAGACACAGTGGTCAACTTTTTAAAAAATTTGAGATCAAAGCAACACTTATAAGTTTTCACAAAAACAATATCCACGCAAGAATTCCCAAGCTTCTTAAAAAACTTGCGGAAGGGGAAACGCTTGCTCTAGTAAGTGATGCTGGGCTCCCCAGTGTAAGTGACCCAGGAGAAGAACTAGTTGCAGCATCAAGAAAAGTGGGTCACAAGGTTGTTTGTATTCCAGGTCCATGTGCGGCAATGACAGCCCTGGTAAGCAGCGGACTGCCTTCACAAAGATTTTGTTTTGAAGGCTTTTTACCTTCCAAGCCAAAGGATAGAAAGGCTCTTCTAAATTCTATTTCCAATGAAACGAGAACAACAATTATCTATGAAGCACCTCATAGATTACTTAAATTACTTAAAGAGTTGTCTTTGCTTTGTGGAGAAGATAGATCCATACAAGTTGCAAGGGAACTCACAAAAAAGTATGAAGAGCAAATCGGTCCAACAATAGGCGAAGCGATGAAATATTTTGGCAACAATAAACCTAAAGGAGAGTTCACTCTTGTCTTAGGGGGAGCACCCAAAGGAAAGATTACTCCCATAAGTGATGAACAATTGATCGAAGAAATGCAAAAACTTATTTCCAGTGGAGTGAGTACAAATCATGCTGCAAAAAAATTAGGTTCTAAGACAGGATATTCAAGAAATTACCTTTACTCGTTAATGCATTAGGAAAGTAGTTATAATAAAATAAATTCAAGACATCTAATTAAAGTAATAATGACACGAAAAATACTCTTAGCAATAATAACCCTTACTAACAGTTCATTGTTAGTGTTAATGATTGCTCTTGGTTCACAAAATTTAACTGATTCTCATAAAATAAGCTTTGGTCTTTATACCACAAAGGAAGTCTATCCGTCTGGCTTTATAGTAGGTATTTCTACAATATTAGGTTCAATCAGTGGAGGGCTATCAACAGTCCTATTACTGCCATCTTCTACAAGTAATTTTTCTTGAAAGTTATACTTTCATTATCAAAAGTCAAGAGAAATTAGAGATTCATCAATGATTAATCTAGTGATTCCTTTAGAATTTAAATGAGGCAATGAGATAAGAAAGACATTTGAATTAGGTACCTTAAGAACCTTTTGGTTTCTTGAACAAGTACACTTTGCTTCTCTGTGTGTTGAGAAAAGAGGAATCGCTAATCTATTCTGATCTTTCTCTGGGAGGAAGCTCCAGGCAGAAAAATCTTTCAAGGGCTTCGATTCAAGCTCATTATTTTTAGTTATCAACATAAATACAGTATTTGGCAAAGTATCAGAATCCAATGGTTTGCAGGCAACTTCTTTTTGTTCTTCAGAAAAGGGTTCTATATCTAACGGGATAATTTCAGTGAAAAACTCACAATCATTACTAGTAAGAGAATTCTCTACATCAATATTATTAACGTCTGGTAAATCAGATTTTATTTTATCTTGAGTCCCAACAGTAGTATTGTTTCCAATATCATTCAAAACAGAGTTTCTCAATGATTGCTTATGTTGTGAAATTGTCTTATTAACAGGCAGATTAAGATTCCTACTCTTAATCCTGTTATTCTTCAAATCAAGAAATTCTTCTTCTGTCAAAAAAGACTTCACTGCTCTTGTGACAGTGCTAGGAGTGCAGCCATACTCCTTAGAAATACTAGTAAGAGATTTCCCTTGCGAGAAACCTTCTAACATTTTTTTTTTAATAATTTCTGTGAGTTTTGCTGCCACAAAAATCCAAGGAGAAGTGTAAGAGAAACCTAATTTGCCAAAGAACCAAGAAAGATTAAAGGCAGATGAGGTTAGTTTAAAGATCCTACAACATTCTTTTTGGAAATCTATTAAGACGAACTCAACCTTTATTAAGTTAGCAAACGCCTAAAGCAATGAGTGTATTACTCTTGCTCTTATTGGTTTGAATTGGGTATATCAATTCCTTTTTTAGCAAAATTATTAGAATTCAAACTAAAATCTTAGGAGGTCAAATCCCAGTCACCTAGAGTATAAAGCAATATGTTGTTGGTCTGCTTAATTGTGGTTGTAGATGGCTACGCGACTAGGTAATGTTGGACTGTAGATTTTTGTAATGGGTTTTCTCAGCGACTAGCGGTAGGACCAAATAACCAAAAATCTCTTTGCTCCCTTAGCTCAGCTGGATAGAGCAACTGCCTTCTAAGCAGTGGGCCGCAGGTTCGAATCCTGCAGGGAGCGTACCCAAACTCATTTCATATCAACCGATTACAGTAACTACACGAAGAGTTACTGCTTAGCCTGATATGGCACTATATGGCTGATTATTGCTATTCTGCGAACGCAAAAAAAGAGCTTCGATGGCATCTCGTGGAACTAGCGCACTTCCCGCCGCCGCTTCTCAGTTAATTCAACTTGAACATTTTTCTAAAGTTAAAAAAAGCGTAAAAATGGTAAAAAGGATCTTTTAATTAGACCCCCTGCCTACTTATGCAGAAGATCATTTTCTTCTTATCGATTGTAATAACAAGCTTTCTTATCGGCTCTATTTCTATTTAGCAGGACTAGCTGCAAGATAGCCCCTTTCAAAGCTCTGGGTATCTTTTAACTCTGAAATGCTTAAACCTCCCACCATCGTTAAGAATTTTATAAAGATGTCAATAACCTTGTATAAGTGTATAAATTTATTTGCGAATATAGAAATTAAACTATTCAGTGACTGCAATACTCTTTGTAGATTTATCAGAAGAAAGCACAAGGTATTGATTCGGAACTTAAGAATTTATCTTAGAAATCTAGAATTTCAGGTAAATTGAGAGGAGTGTTTTTTGTCGTCGGCGTGTCTCAAACAAGTCAAATAAAGTTACTTACACTAAAACTCGCTGGTTTTATTTGCTTGTCTAGCATTATTGGTGTAAACGCGCAGCAAGTTCTTGAAGAGAGGCCAGTTCCCTTAGACACCTCATATTTGGAATCCCAAAATGAACTTGAGGACTATATTTTAGATACTGGAGATGAATTGAATATTGAATTTGTGAATGCTCCTGAACTTAATGGCGTCTTTAGAATTGATGAGCAAGGAGAGATATATTTCAAACGAATAAAGTCTACTTATGTTAGAGGTCTAACCATTAAAGAACTTACTCAATTAATAGAAGAACGTTATAAAGAATTTCTTGTAAACTCAGAGGTCTATATAAGAATTAATACATACAAGTCTATTAGAGTTTCTGTAAGAGGTGAGGTAAGAGCACCAGGCGTGATAAGACTTCCTGCTTATATTTCAACGGATGTTAAAACATCCTTAGATGTTTTAGAGACTACACAATTAAGCTTAGATTCTAATATTAACCTCAGCAAACGCGAGACCAACTCAAGCCCTCTAGCATTGTCTACTAACAAAAATGTGAATAGAAATTCTAATATTAATTCTAACAACTCAATTAAAAGAAATAATGATTATATAACTACTCTTTCAAATGCAATTCAAAAAGCAGGAGGTTTAACTTCTTATAGTGATATTGGCAAGCTAGAAATCACCAGAGATGTACCTCTTGGGAAAGGAGGTGGCAAAAAACGAGCCAAAATTAATTTTCTCACTTATATAGAAAATGCAGACGCCTCATCTGATCTGCGACTATTTGATGGAGACGATATCTTTATTCCTCGTCTTAAAAAACAGGATCTAACTATTATTCCTAAATCAATACTGTCCGGTCTATCTCCCAGATTTGTAAGTGTAACAATTGGGGGGCAAATAGAAAATCCTGGAAGGGTAATGATTCCAATTGAAGGAAGTCTTTCTGATGCAATGAATTTAACAGGTCCAAGGAAACCACTTTCAGGGAAAATATATTTAATTAGATATAATCAAGATGGATCATTATTGAGAAAAAATATTAAGTATTCTGCGAAAGCTTCTCCTGGCTCTGAAAGAAATCCCCATTTGCTGGCTGGTGATTTAATAACTGTTAAAAATAGTCTTTTGGGTAAGAGCTCTGGAACACTTAAAGCAATAACTGAACCTTTTGTAGGGATTTATGCGACTAAGGAACTTATTGAAACCATTGGAGGCAAATAGTTTAAAGTATTATCAATGTAAATTAACATCTAATTATAATTATCTATACAACAACGCGCAATAGATTGAGAATAAGCTTGAAACAAATTAAGTATATTAATTAATCCCCCAAAAATGAAATTATTTTTTCACCTTCATTGCAGATAATTTTCTGATCAGGAAAACTATTCATATCCGACCAATTAACCAAAGCCTCCCTAATAAGGCATGGATAATTCTTTTCTTTAGTTAAGCTATTCAACTCAAAAGGAATGAATGAATCAGGATCTTCAAAAGCAACACTTCCTTGAGTAGGCTTGTAAGTGACTCATCCCAAGAATCAAACTTTTCTACAGGAGGGAAAGAATAACTTATGCCAAGCAATTTTTGGCTTTTAGTTGACTTACCTTTGCCATCTAGTAATTTAATTGTAATTATCCATAATAGATTATCTAATGAAAAAGAGCGCTAGGAATATCCAGAATAAATAGATTCAACCTCTTCTAAGTCTAAAGTTGTAAGAATAGTCAGCAGCCAAACCAGCAAGTGAAATTATTTGTCTTGCACATTCCGCAACGCAACTTGATTGGTTATTGATAGGTCCTTTCTGCATACCTTGTTCGAGATTTACAATTAGTTTCGCTACCATTTGCGGTCGCTCAATATTGATCTCCTCAAAGTCTTGAATAATCAAGTCTAGTGCCTTCGCTGTGATTCTTCATGCTTGTCTTCTGCTCAAGTCATACTCTTCGGTCACTCGGGCCATGACAACGCTACAACTTTCGCCTTAAGCAAGTAAGTAAGCAGCAAACCCTGCTCTTGCTTCCATCTCTTTCTTCTTGGCTTTTTTCAAATTCCACCTTGATCGAATTAACATTGCCCAAACTGAAATCTGGTGATTTATCAAAAGTTAAAGGTATTGCATATATTAGTTCCTGAAATGATGAATATCGGGAACACCTTATGAGCATTTGCAAATCAAAATAGGGTTCAGTGGAATTTGCATTTTCAGCTAAAATCTGATTCTTATTTTAGAATTGTGCAAAGGTTATATCTGAAGCATATTTTTATATTAGTTTAATTTTTGAATGTGCTAATTGCTAGATCATATAATAGTATACATGGTCTAGTTACTTTTAAGGTAATTCTGAATGTCTAATCAGATAGGTAATAATGAGAAAATATTAAAAATCTCAAATAACCATAGGAATCTTAAATATATGCTAAATGATTATTCTAAAGCATCAAAACTTTTTAGACCTGCTGATCACTGGATAAAAAAATCAAAACGAAGTTCAAGAGAAATTAAAAAATATGGTCTTTCAGACTTTAGAAGTTGGTCTACACTGATTGGGGATTCATTTGCTGATAACAGTTATGTTGATATAACAAATATGTTTAGAAGTTCTGGGCTAAAAGGTAAGCTTGCCATGGCTTGTATAAATATTCCACTTATTAAAAGAATTTTTCAGTTACAGGTAAATTTAACCAAAGGCTACGCTAAAAATTTATTAAAAGCCAGAAGGAAATATACTGAGCAAAATATCAGGGCAATAGAACTTATAAATAAATACTCAATTCCTAACAATACTGTAAATTGTGGATGCCAACAATATGCAATTTTCAACAATAAAAAGATCTCTCTTCTTTACTTAGAGGCTCTAAATACAATTGACTACATAAAAGAAAGTAGTAATTTAAATGATTCTTATTCATACTTAGAAATTGGGGGCGGGTTTGGTGTAAATATCCACTTAATACAAAATATATTTCCAAATATAAGAAAATTTATTTTCATAGAAATACCACCAACATTATATGTAGCAAATCAATACTTAAAATCAATATTTGGGGATTCAGTTGTTGATTATGAAAAAAATAGAACGAACAAGAATATAAAGTTCAAAAATAATTCAGATTTAGAGATCCTATGCATTGCTCCTTGGCAAATTGATAATCTAAATGTTAGTAATATTAATCATATTCATAATGCAAATTCATTTGTAGAAGTTCCAGAAGAGCAATTGAAATTCTACTCAGAAAGTATTAGGAAGTTTTTGTCTAAGCAGAATGGTTCTATTTCATTAGTATCTTTCGAGGATGTTAATTCAAAGCTTTTTCATAACTCAACTATATTGACTAAATACTTTGGAGATTATAATTTTGATTATTCGGTAAAGTCAAAACTAATATTTGAAGATAACAAATATTATTATTATTTTTTCAATAGGTAAATTAGATACTAGTTTTCTAGAAATGTGAGATCCTTACATATCAAATCTATTGGATCTATTGAAAATTGATACCTCAAAATAAACCTACAATTATCGCGTCAAAGTTCAAATATGTCTAACAATAAAATGGCATATTGATTATTTCTAATTTTTAGAATCAATTGCTATCAGAGCTTCTAAGATTCTTGTATTTGTTCTTGCTAGATAATTCTTTTTCTTTGTTGTATTTTGCTCATTAGCCTGCCTTAGAGTCTGGTGCTCTCTTCTTGACATATATTCAATAAAGTATAGCTTTAGATCTTCTGCCTTATCTATTATTCTAATTTCACCACTCCTAACCGATGGAAGTAATACATCTGAGTTTACTTCTGGTAATAAAGCTACTGATTCAGTTCCTATTATATAAGCCTGATTAAGTAGTATACTGCTCATGCCAATCACAATATCAGCAGAATACACAAGCTCAATTGGATCTTCAACTTTACTAATATAATCAAATTCTTGTGAAATATTCTTCAAATCTGCTTTTGTTTCCTTTGGATGTCTTCTCAATATTGTGTAAGGTCGATTGAAACCTAGTCTTTCTAATTGATCTATAGAATCTAGAAGTTCTTCTGCAACTATTTCAGTTCTTAGTTTACTAATACCTCTACCTTTTAGAGTATAATTATCATTTTTTACAAATACCTTTGGATCTAAACCAGTTGACAATTCTGAAATAAATACAATAACTATATTTTTCAATGATTCTTTTGGAAGAATCCTTTCTCTGACTTTAGACTTAGGATCATTTATTGTTATGTCATCAAACATAGGGTGACCAACGATGAAAAGGTTCTCATCCTTATACCCCAAGTCAAGGTAAAGGCTTTTTGACCACTCATCCGGAATCAAAAGATAGTCAGGTGCATATCTATTGGGATCATTTGAACTACCTTTAAATCTATATGCAGCATTAAATCCAGAATCAACTATAGCTATTGTCCTTACATTGTATTTCTTAGCATTATCTATAAGTCTAAAGCTAGTGGAATAAATATTTTCTGATGTCCCGACAATTAATAATGAATAATTCTTAATCAATTTTTCAATGGGAAATAGCTTGCCTTCCTTATATTCTAAATTGCTTCTTTGGAGAATCTCTATTGCGGATCCTTCTGCTAATAATTCAAAAGGAATATTTCTCTTCTTCAAGATATCAATTAGTGGAAGAAAATAATTAATAGCTCCCGGATCCTCTACAAAGAGAAGCAATTTTGATTGGTATAAACTCATAGTTAATCTATTGAAAGGTCTTCTAGTATTTTTTCGTTAATTAGTGCTGAACTACCATTGCTTAGTAATGGTGAATTCGCTATTAAAGCATCTAAAAGGTTATTATATATATGAAGAAAGATATCAGAGGAAAAGCTATCAAGCCTTGTTGGATGATCATTAGCTATTTCTTTAGAATCAGTGGTAGATCGATTTGCCTTAGAGGGATAGTAATTGTTAACTAGACCTTCATTTAATATTTCTAACCTGCCTTTCTCTCCAAATATGATTAAGCCATTTTCCCTATAAAAACTAAAGTCAACAGGAGAAAATATTGTAGTTGTGCCAGATTCTGTTTTTAAAAGAAATCCTACACTGCTATCTCCTTTAATTGGACTTTCATTAATATTACTAATATTATTAATCCTTTCATATATTTCTATTTCACCAAATAACATTCTAACCATATCAATCATATGAGTTCCATTATTCCTTAGTCCATTGCCATAGAGACCATATACAATTTGGATTTTTCCAAGCATATTTGATAATCCTCCTGCCGCAAGGCTACGCAAGAAGGGGTCACCTCTCCTCGCATAGTTAACTTGAACTAGAATATTATTCTTATTACAATAATTTATAAATGATTCTGATTTTTCATAATTAATGCCCAAAGGTTTTTCAACAAGTACAGCCTTTAATGAAGGGAAAGACTTAATTATTGTACTTCTATGTTGTGGAGGAGTTGCGATTATAGCTATCTCTATATTTTCTAATATCTTACTTGCATTTTCCAGTGAATCATATACATGAGGAACATTCCATCTTGACTTTGCAATATTACATGCTTCTGGGTTTGGATCAATAACTAATTGCCAATCAAAACCACTATGTGAAGAAAGTACTTGGGCATGTGTCGCATATTTAAAATATTTTCTCATTAGCTTGTCATTAGAATATCCATGAGATACCATTCCAAATCCAATTAAAGCCGTTTTAAAACCCTTCATTATGATATGATTTTTTATCTAACCAATATACATTTTTATTTAATAGTTTTGGCCCTCTTTTGGAAAGTTGTATTATTTAATTAATTCCAAGGTAAGAAGAATATTTTTCAGGCAATTTAAAAATATGTCTGATCAAAATTAAATCCTCTTGATATACTACTCAAAATTTATCTTTGGATTGCTACCTCGAAGACTTTTTAAGTATAGAACTTATTCTAGTTGCATATTCCTCCATAACATCTATTGAGATTGTCGGGTGAACTAAAAACATCAAACTGGTCTCTCCTAGTTCTTTAGCTATAGGTAAACGGGCTTTGGGAGTTAATCCAGAGCTCTTAAAACATTTTTCTAAATAAATCTCACTGCAAGAGCCAGAAAATGATGGAAGCTTCTCAGTTTTCATTTCAGAAAGAATCCTGTCTCGATCCCAGCCAGTTTTTAGAGCTTCTTTATTTATAAAGCAATAAAATTTGTACCAGGCTGCATTTATATCTGAAGAAGGCAAAGGAACCCTTACCGTAGGAATATCTTTTATCATTTCGGCCAATAAAAGTGCATTTCTTTTCCGTAATAATGTTGTCTCAGAAATACCTCTCAATTGAATACGTCCAAGTGCACTTTGAATTTCTGTTAACCGATAGTTTGTCCCAAAATTATCATGGAGCCATCGAAAATTAGCAGAAGGTTTACTATTTTCCTGTATCAGTAAATTTTTACCATGATCCTTAAAGCTCCAAATATTCTTCCAATATTCATGATTATTAGTTGTTACCATGCCACCCTCTCCTCCAGTGGAGATGATTTTATCTAAGCAAAAACTCCAAGTTGATATATCACCAAAAGAGCCCACAGGACGATTTAACCCATTATGCTCAATACTTGCTCCATGTGCTTGTGAACAATCTTCAATAACAGCAATTCCTCTACTAGCAGCTAAATCACATATAGCAACCATATCAGCGGGCCAACCTCCAAGATGTACAACTGAAATTGCCTTTGTCTTTTTATTAATTAAAGGAGCAATTGTATTGGCTGTAATGCTACCTGAATTTCGGTCTACATCTGCAAAAATTGACTTGGCTCCAAGAAGAACCAATGTAGAAGAAGTTGCAATAAAAGTTCTAGGGGTTGTTATTATTTCATCTCCTGGCCGAATTCCAATGGCTTTATATGCAGCCGAAAGTGCTAATGAACCATTTGCCAATGCCACAGCGTATTTACAACCTGACCAAGAAGCAAACTCTTTTTCAAAATGCTTACCTTCATTTCCATTCCAATAATTAACTTTGCCAGAAGATAAAATATCAGTTACTTTTTTAATTTCTTCAGAGGTGTATTGAGGCCATGGTGGTAAAAGCATTTCTCTAAATAATTGCTGATGTATTAAGGTTGAACTTTTAATCTTTATTTAAAGATTTAACTATCCTGAATTTACCAATATAAAGTACATCAATGCCACTTGAATAGAATGTTTTTATAGCATCACTAGCTGTTAGAACTACTGGCTCTCCATTTAGATTGAAAGAAGTGTTCAATATTATTGGACACTTGGTTTTTTGATAGAAACTTGAAAGTAATTGATAAAACAATTCATTAGATTCTGAAGTGACAACTTGAACCCTGCCAGTTCTATCATTATTCATTACAGCAGGCACATCAATTGGAAGATTTAATTTGAACTTTGCTACAGCCTCCATGAAATAGTGGTAATTTGGATCTCCTTCAAAAAAATTATTAAAATATTCCTTTAATATCGCAGGAGCAAAAGGTCTGTAAGCCTCTCTAAATTTAATTGCAGAGTTAATAATATCCTTACCTTTTACTAATCTCGGATCTAAAAGTATAGATCTATTACCTAATGCTCTTTGCCCAAATTCGCTCTTACCTTGAAGCCATCCAACAACCAGTCCTTTCATCAAGTCATTTGAAGCTAAATCAATCAGATGTTTCTTATCTATACTTTCTTCATAAGGTATCTTAACTCTCAAGAGATCTTCCTCAATAGAATCATTTGATTGCTCTGGCCCATAATAATTAGAAAGACAACGTTTCATTGGAAAAATATTCTGTTTTGTTTGATTTTCTCTTTTTTTTGCATTTGAATACATTAAATAAGCTGCTCCTATTGACGTGCCAGAATCATCAGGGAAAGGTCCTATATAGCAATCATCAAAGAGTTTAAGTGATTGAATCTTTCCATTAAATAAAGAGTTCATAAAACATCCTCCTGAAAACAACAAATTATTTGAATCTGATCTACTTCTTAATATTTTCATTTGATCTATCATTATTTCCTCAAATCGATGTTGGAGTGAAAGGGCTATTTGGTATCTTCTAGGTTCTGGAATATCAAGCTTGCCTTCGTTAGATATTTTTATTTCTAATCTGTCTAATAATTGAGTATTATACATACATCTTTCCCACTGACTTGCATATCCAAATAAATTCATATCTGTTATTATCTGTCCAGAATTATTTATATAAATTGCGTTTCTAAATACATCCTGAGCAATAACATCAGGGTTCTGAGCATATGCTCCCATAGCCATCACTTTCCATTCATCTCCATCAGGTTTGTATCCTAATAATTGAGTAATAGCACCATAAAATAAACCTAGTGAATTAGGAAAGTTTTGTTCAAGGAAGTCTAGTTTATTTAAGTTTTCATCGATTTCACCTAAACGTTGGGTTTGCGTCTCGGCTCTACCATCAAAGATTCCATATGCACATTCTTTAAACCCAGACAATGCAAGGGATGAGAATAGATGGCAATCATAGTGATCTGTATAAATAATTTCTGGGCAATTAGAGAAAAGATCGTTTAAATAAATGGTTGAATTAATATGATTATTGTCATTTACCCCAAAATATCTTTCTAAGTTCAAAGGAACACTATAAAAATGCTCTGATCTATTCCTTCGAAAATTATAACCATGCGTTGATGCTGATACTAAATCACGTGATGGATTCCATGCTATAGCAATGCCATCTAAATCCTTAATTTTTAAATTCAAGGAGTCTAGACAATATTTTATTGATTGGTGTGGAAAGTTTCTATCTTGCTTTATTCTACTGAACCTTTCTTCTGGTGAAGCTGATATTATTTCCCCATCAACGACTAATGCAGCAGAAGAGATGACAATGTCATGAGCTATACCAAGAAATTTCATACTAATCTCAGAGAATACTGAGAATTTACTTTCCTAAGTATATGGGGATTTGCAGAATTGAACAAATC
>QCLI01000017.1 GCA_003214695.1 Prochlorococcus sp. AG-412-P08 | reverse complement strand
GAAATCATCCTCAATCGCTTGACCAATCAAAAAACTGAGCAGTAGTATATTTGTATTAGGACACTCCTCACTTAGTTAGTCCTAATTGCTAAGGCACCTGTGAACATGGTGCTTTTTCATGTCCTGAATTATGAGCAGACGAATGGTTGATCCAGTCAGGCGAGCAGTTCCTACCCCATCAGGATGGTTAATTAACCCAGAGAAGAAGTTAGTGTTGTTTTTCATCAGAGATCCAAAATCCCTTATGCGGATGCCCAAAGTAATAACTCAACTTTGGTATGCAACGCCTGATGGTATTCCCACAAAAGTCAAGAACACACGAACAATGGAACTAGAGGATGCTAATGAGACTTGGTTTGAGTTATTGAGCAATGGTTGGGAATTGGTGGAGCATCAAATTAATGACGATGCTGCATAATTTTTAAGTAGAGAAGTCGTTAATCGATTCATAGAAACTCAGTCTTAAAAATTAAATCACAAGTTTAGAGACAACCTCTTTCTACGATTTCTCCGTAGAGACTCTCACAACGTTCCACGGTGAAGTATATATTTTAATCTATACCTACCTTTTAGTAGTCATCGTCATTCCCACTCAATAGTTCCAGGTGGCTTACTAGTTATATCTAGAACAACACGATTAACTCCTTCTACCTCATTTACAATCCGATTTGAAATTATCTCTAGGACTTCATTTGGCAACCGAGACCAATCTGCTGTCATACCATCTTCACTAGAAACACATCTTAGAACAACTGGCCATGCATATGTTCTCTGGTCTCCCATTACACCAACTGAACGAACAGGCAATAAAACAGCAAAAGCTTGCCATACATCATGATATAAACCAGCTTGTGCTATTTCTTCTCTGACTATTAGATCTGCATCACGAAGACAATTTAATTTTTCATTCGTCACTTCACCTAATATTCTAATTGCTAAACCAGGCCCAGGAAAAGGATGACGTTGAACAATCTCATCTGGCAAGCCTAAAGACCTACCAACTTTTCTTACTTCATCTTTGAATAAAGTTCTCAATGGTTCAACTAACTTAAATTGTAAATCCTTAGGTAATCCGCCTACATTGTGATGGCTTTTTATCTTTACTGCGATTCTCTCGCCAGTTTTTGGATCAATGTTAGTTCCTGAACTCTCGATAACATCTGGATACAAAGTTCCTTGAGCAAGATAATCAAAAGGTCCTAAACGTATACTCTCCTCCTCAAAAACACGAATAAATTCAGCACCTATAATTTTTCTCTTCTCCTCAGGATCAGTGACACCTTTTAATTTCGAGACAAAGCGCTCTCTAGCATTAATATATTCGACATTTATATTAAATTTTTGATCGAAAAACTCCATTAAAAATTCAGGCTCACCTTTCCTCATAAATCCTTGATCAATAAACATACATGTAAGTTGGTCGCCTATAGCCCTTTTCAAAAGAAACGCAAGTGTAGACGAATCAACTCCACCGGATAATGCCAACAAGACTCTTTTCTTTCCAACTTTATCTCTCACATGAGAAATTGCTTCATCAATAAAAGTCTTTGTTGTCCAATCAGGCTGACAACAACAAATGTTATATACAAAATTCCTAATCAATACCATCCCTTGAGTAGAATGCACAACTTCAGGATGGAATTGGACGCCATAAAAACGATTCTTATGTGATGCAATTGCAGCATCTAAAGTATTCGATGTATGAGCCAGCCTTACAAAATTATCGGGTAATTTCTGCACAGAGTCTCCATGACTCATCCACATGGTTGAACCATTGTCGACATTAGTTAATAATGCAGTTGGATCATCTACTTCCAAAGGGGCTTTTCCATATTCAGCTTGCCCAATTGCTGAGCCAACAACTCCTCCCAATTGCTGAACCATAACTTGCATTCCGTAGCAAACTCCTAAAACAGGAATACCTAAATCCCAAATGGCAGGATCAGGACTAGGGGCTCCCTTGTCATAGACGGAGCTAGGTCCACCACTAAGAATGATCCCTTGTGGGTCAAGTTCTCGCAATTGTTCTGCAGTTGTGGTGTAACCCAAAACCATTGAATAGACTTCTGTTTCTCTAATCCTTCTTGCTATTAACTCAGAATATTGTGAGCCGAAATCAAGAATGATAATGGATGGCTTCCGATCAATTTTACAATTAGAATCGTCCATATCTAAACAAAAATCAAAAGTTTCTTAGAAACTCAGAATAGATACAAATTCGAATGATACTAGTCTTCTAACTTCAAGCCAAGAGATTTCATTTTGTTGGAAGCATAAGGTCCAGCCCACCTTAATTTTCTTTTTCGATCAAACATAAGTGCCCCTATCTCAATCGAAGAAGATACATATCTTTGGACATATTGCTTACTCCTTTTTTCAACTTCAAAAGCTAAACGAGCCCAGAGCCTTTTAGCACTATTCAAATCGTTTCTTTCTAATATCAACAAAGCTTCCTCAATCGAATCTGCACTCTCAAACCCCTTGATCAAAGTAGAAGATATACCCTCCTTAAATGCCAAGGCAATTAAGGTTTCTAAGCGATTATCAGCTAAATGGTGATGTGTATGAAAAACCCCCCCTGCTAATTTAATCAGTTTTCCATGATATCCAAATAAAAATAACTCTTTAACCTTTTCTTCCGCTGCTGCAACAAGTAAAGGGCCTAACCAGTTACCCGTTTTAATAATTTGATTAGCAAGGATCCCATAATCCAAGGCTAAGTTGAAGCCATTTTCACCAATAACAAAGGTTAGAGAACCTGAAAAACTTTCTTCCAAGCAACGTCCACGCAAAGATTCAATTGTCTTTTGCAATTGTTGAGGTGATGCACTTACCTGTACATCAATCTGAGTTCCAATTAAAGCAAGTCCATCAACAACACCAAAAGCATGATTACTAGTTTTCTTCGCTAATTCTTTCCCAAAAGGAAATATTATTTCTAGCCGTAGCAAATGCCCTTTCTTACAAAAAGGATACAGATTAAAAGTCAATAGATCACGAGCAAATTTAGAAATAGAGATTTCATGAGTTGAAGAGTTTTTCCCAACTCCATAACCAGGAACAATTTTCAACCAATGCTCAGATTCAGCAAAGCTCTTTTCAAGAGGATTTTCCTGGTTACTCTTTATAAATTCAATACAAGTCCATATTTCTAAATCACTTGTTAAATCTAATCCTTCAGCAGAGTCACAGTTAGTTATAGCAATTGCCTTTTCTCCGCTACTCAATAAAGCTGCCGATCTAATAGGAACAAATATAGACTCTTGATTATTAGAAAAATCAATCTTTTGTTTAGCATCAACAGATTGCTCAGTTAAAACCTGAGCTGCTGCTTTAGCTGCTGCTGTTACCCAAATAGGAAGAGTGAATCCTCGCAAATCAACAAAAGAAGTAATGAGTCAAGAAATTTGCTTGATAGTTTTTTAAGATAGCTTTTATAGTTACTTCTTCCATGCAAGACAAACTTACGTTAATGATCCCTGGTCCAACGCCAGTTCCAGAAAGGGTCTTGAAAGCCCTAGCAAAGCATCCAATTGGCCACAGAAGTCCAGAATTTCAACAAATTGTCAAAAGAACGACTGAGCTTCTTAAGTGGCTCCATCAAACGAATGGGGACGTTCTAACAATCACCGGTAGTGGAACTGCTGCTATGGAAGCAGCAATTATTAACACTCTTAGCACAGGTGACAAGGTCATCTGTGGAGAGAATGGCAAATTTGGGGAAAGATGGGTAAAAGTTTCTAAAGCCTACGGTTTAGATGTCACAACTATAAAAGCAGATTGGGGGGAACCTTTAGATCCTGAGCAGTTTAAATCTATCCTAGACAAGGACGATCAAATCCGTGCAGTGATAATCACTCATTCTGAAACATCTACAGGCATTATTAATGATTTAAAGGCAATAAGTGCTCACGTGAAAGCTCACAGAAATGCGATAATAATTGCAGATTGTGTGACGAGTCTTGGTGCATCCAATGTAGCAATGGATGAATGGGGAATTGATGTAATCGCATCCGGCTCTCAAAAAGGTTACATGATGCCCCCCGGACTCAGTTTTGTCGCAATGAATACAAATGCTTGGGAAGCAAGCAAAAGATCTAATCTTCCAAAATTTTATTTAGATCTTCAATCCTACAAAAAAGCTGTAGATAAAGATAGCAATCCATTTACGCCAGGTGTGAACCTATACTTTGCTCTTGAAGAGTCACTTTCAATGATGAAAGATGAAGGTCTATCTTCGATATTTAATCGACACAAGAGACATATGAATGCGACTCAAGAAGCAATGAAGTCAATGGGTCTAGATCTTTTTGCAAAGGAAGGTTTTGGTAGCCCTGCTATTACCTCCGTGGAACCTACTGGCCTAGATGCAGAGACAATACGAAAAGCCGTAAAAATCAACTTTGATATTCTTCTTGCAGGTGGGCAAGATCATCTAAAAGGGAAGATTTTCCGTATTGGCCATCTTGGCTTTGTCAATGATAGGGATATTCTTACGGCTGTGGCTGCAATAGAGTCAGCTTTAGATCAACTCAATGAATTAAAGAAACCTCTAGGAACAGGAGTTGCCACTGCTACAAAAATTTTAAACGAACAATCCAATTGATTTCCTCCGACATCAAACTAATCCAATAGGCTTAGAAAGCGAAGTCTTAAGCAGCAACGTCCTGATTGCTAACACTTTCTTCAAGCCAAATCTCATCAGCTTCAACATCATTAGAAGAATTATTTAGCAGACCCTTACATTCTTGCAAAAGCTGATCTACGCCATCAAGCATAACGATCTCTTCATCTGATTGGACATCTTTAGAGTCAGTAGAATTAAACTCTAGGGACTCTATTCGCTGCTCAAGCTTCACAAGTCTTTGTGAAATTGCAGCAACTGTCTGGGCAAGATCTTCAGCAGTACGAGTTATTCTGAACGAACAAGAGTTGGTCATTTAATGAACTTTGCATATGACCCAATCACAACACATAAATTAAAGATACTCAAGTCGTGATTCGTCAAAAATGATCAAATCTTTTCTATGAGAAGAAAATGGAAATAATGTAAAAATTTTTACAATGAATCCATTAACAAGTTTTGATTTATCATTTGAGCATTAGTTTTTGGAACAGCTCAGAATATTTGCATGAAGTAAAGGAATCTAATTAAACTCTGTATTAGATTGTGGTCACTTCAAAGAACTCCTCAATCAAATAAGAGTATAAAAATTTTCTCTTTGCTGAACCAGCAATCTAAATGCATATGGGTTTCCCCTTATGAATAGTAAATCTATAAACCTAACTAGACATTCCAAAACAGATTGATATCGTTAAGAAACTAAGTAGGAATTTTGTAATGTCACCCAAGAAAAATGTATTTCTTCTGCCTTTATCAATAGCCGCTATTACTGCTTCAACAATTCTAGGTAGTATCGCTAACGCTGGATCTCAAGGCGTTGATATTTATTGTGTAATGCGTAATGGGGGCAATGATCACGAATCAAGTTGGTCAGCAGCCTATATAGCCCTTAAGAATGAAAGAGGGGGCATTTTTAAAATTTCCCCTAGACAAGCAGCCACAATTATTGTTCAACAAGTTGTTGGCAATCCAGGTAACTATCCAGATTGTGTTCAATATCTTGGTGATCTTTACCCTAAAGATGATAGCCCTCCAGAAGTTAAAACTAAGAATCCAGCACTAAAGACTAAGGCTGAGAGAGCTACAGACGACTACATGGATGACAGGTATAGCTATTAAGTTTGTCTTATATGCAGATCACATTGCTGTATTACGAGCCATGTCGCATACTCCAAGAGGAAAAATGAAGCATCTTGACTAATAAAAAAACAAAGCGATGATATTCATAAATAAAATAATGGGATGCAAAACAGGGATGCAGTCTCCTTAGAAGATTTATGTCCAAAGTTAAGAGATAGGTGCTGGAGACAATCGCTACATAATTTCACAGGAAGAAAATGTATTTATTGCGGAAACACCTCAGAATCAATAGATCATGTCATCCCCTGCAGCAAAGGCGGCTTGAGTGTTACAGACAACTGTGTTCCAGCATGTTTGTCCTGTAATGGGAGCAAAACTGATATTGAAGTCTTTTCTTGGTATCGACAGCAAACCTTTTACGATCCAAGAAGAGCTATGGCCGTAAGAGCATGGATAGATGGAGACCGTCGGTTAGCAATGAGACTCCTGCAATGGGCAGAACCCAAAAAAGATCAACCGGCACAAGGCTTGTACAAATTGCAAAACATAGACTTTGACTTGGAAGCTGCTGCTTAATCCTTACCAAATTTGACAAGCATTAGGAGTATTGTATTTCTCACAAATAGAAGCAAACTCTTGTGGCTTTTCTGGTAAAAAGAAGCTTGAAATGCTTACACAACAAATCACTATTCCTAAAATAAATTTGAACCTATCTCGCTCTTCAATAGCAATAGTGCTTTGATGGATTTGTCGATCACTGGCATTAGCTTCTTGCACGAGACTAGAGGAAGAACTGTTCATCAGAAAATCATTCAATAATACATTTGTACTTATGCTTCGTGAAGTTGTCAAGCAATCAGCCTCCCTCCCGTCAAATTCCAAGATATTGATCTTTGGCGGTGGGTTTAGTGGGCAACATATAGCAAATGCTGCTAGACAGTTGGGAGCAGAGGTACTTTGCAGCCGAAGGGACCCAACAAAAAAAGGAGCAGATTTTGCCTTTGACAGTGCAAGTAAAACAGTCATATCAGACAAACATTTTCATGGTGTTACTCATCTAATAAGTTGCGTTCCTCCTGCCAAAAATGGAGAGGATCCAGTATTAAAAAAATGTGGTCATATAATAAAAAATATGCCACTAAAATGGGCAGGTTACCTTTCAACAACTGGGGTATATGGTGACTATAAAGGAGGCTGGGTAACAGAGGAAAGTGATGTCCACCCTTCACAAAATAGAAGTATTAGACGTCTTGCATGTGAGCAAAAGTGGGAAGCCTTAGGTGTGCCTATACAAATACTAAGACTACCAGGGATATATGGTCCAGGGAGATCAGCATTAGAAGCGGTGGCATCCCAAAGAAATAGTATGGTTTACAAGCCAGGTCAAGTATTTTCAAGGATTCATATTGATGATATTGCAGGCGCAATAATTCATTTAATCAATTTATTTTCAAAGGATATATGCCCTAGGATTATTAATATTTCCGACAGCTTGCCAGCAACAAACATAGAAGTACTTTCCTGTGCAGCAAACTTGCTAGATATACCTATTCCAAATATAGAATCTTTTGAAAGTGCTTCAAAAAATATGAGCCCAATGGCTCTCTCTTTTTGGCAAGAAAATAGAAAAGTTAGTAACCATAAACTATGTAATGATCTGGGCTATAAATTAATTCATACTGACTATAGAGATGGTCTAAAAGACTGTCTAATGTCTAATCAATCAAACTAAAAATCATCTTTCTGTTGTTGTAAGTCTTTCTGCAAGTTATCAATAACAAACTCTGACCAAGTAATAGGTTTTTCAGGGTCAACTTGTGATAAACCAATATTATGAAATAGCTGACTCCACTTAATAATCAGCCAGCCATCACGAAGACCAATCACCATCCCATAAACCAAAGAACCTAGCAACAATAAACGAAGCATGAATACAAAGCATCAATATTCTCAACCCAACAATCAAGTAGTCATAGCGTTAGGGGACCCTGCGGGCATAGGGATCGAAATAACACTGAAAGCACTTGGCCGACCAGACTTACCACAAGATATGCAGCCATTACTTGTTGGTTGTAAACGCAATGTAGAGCTTATTTACTCCCAACTGCAAGCTCAAGGAATTAAAAATTTAGCAAATCCCAAAGAACTAAAGATTATTGATATTCCACTTCATGAAAAACTGAAAGAAGGAGAACCAACTAAAAAAACTGGGGAAGCAAGCTTTCATTGGTTAACAAAAGCTGCTGAAATAGTCCTAAAAAAAGAAGCAAGAGCTCTAATTACTGCTCCAATAGCAAAACATGCCTGGCAAGATGCTGGTTATGATTATCCAGGCCAAACAGAGCGATTGGCAGAGATTGCAGGTATAGATAATCCCTCAATGCTGTTTACAGCACAATCACCGCATTCATCTTGGAGGTTAAATACCCTCCTTGCAACAACTCACATTCCTTTGGCTGATGTTCCCAATAATCTGTCCAAAGAGTTGATAAATTCAAAACTGAATAGTCTTTTATCATTTTGTCAAAAATTCAAACCTAATCCAAAACTAGCCATAGCAGGACTAAATCCACATGCAGGAGAAAAAGGCAATATAGGATCCGAAGAACTCGAATGGTTAATTCCTCTTTTAGATAAGTGGCGAGCTAAACATCCACAGATAAAGCTCGAAGGACCTATGCCCCCAGACACATGTTGGATTTCATCAGCAAAATCATGGAACAATGGTCCTGATGAGCAATGTCCTGATGGGATTTTGGCTTTATATCACGATCAAGGTTTAATACCAATTAAAATTATTGCCTTTGACTACTCAGTGAATACAACATTGGGTCTCCCTTTCATTAGAACATCACCCGATCACGGAACAGGATTTGATATAGCAGGAAAAGGACTTGCCAGAGCTACAAGTATGTTTTCAGCACTTCAAACAGCTTGGGAACTTTCAAAAGATAATTGCACTAATTAGGTTTCACTTTAATTAAGGGCTGCCCAAATTCAACTGGGGTTCCATTTTCAACAAGAATCTCTACTACTTCGCCAGTGACCTCACATTCTAATTCATTCATTAATTTCATTGCCTCCAAAATGCACACTGTTTGTCCGACAGTGACACGAGAACCCACCTCAACAAACACAGCTTCACCTGGGGCTGGAGCTGTGTAAAAGGTCCCGACCATTGGAGCTGTGATTTCAATAAATTCTCCTTTAGCGGAAGAAACTGCTGGGGGAGGGGAAGCGGAAACCGATGAAGATGCAAGATCTACTGGTGGCTCACAAATAATCTGAGAAGGCGCTACTGAAACGGCTGAATTAGAAGCAGGAGTAGTGGCTAAAACAACTGGTTCAGACGAAGGTAAATTTCGCTTCACTTCTAACTTAAAACCCTTGCCTTCCAAGGAAAATTCCTGAATATCACTATCAGCCAAAGTAGCCAACAGGTGATCTAGTTGTTCGTGATCAAGATTCATTTAGGTTAGTTCTCCCGACCTAGATAACTATCATTACGTGTATCTACTTTAATCTTCTCACCTACTGAAATAAACAAAGGGACCATAATCTGAGCTCCTGTTTCAAGAATGGCAGGTTTAGTACCTCCAGTAGCAGTATCACCTTTTACTCCAGGATCCGTTTCCTTCACCTGAAGCACAACAGAATTTGGCAACTCAACCTCTAGAGGCTTTTCTTTCCAAGACACTACATTAACTTCCATCCCTTCTTTAAGATATTTTCTGCTTTCACCAATTTGCTGAGCAGTAAGTCTGGTTTCTTCATAACTGCTCATGTCCATAAAAACATAATCTCCTGAATCCATATATGTATGCTGAAGTGTAGCTTTTTCTAGCAAAGCTTGAGGAACCATTTCACCAGCTCGAAAGGTTTTCTCTACTACACTTCCAGATTGAACTGCTTTTAGCTTAGTTCGAACAAATGCAGAACCCTTACCTGGCTTTACATGAAGGAATTCCACTACTCTCCAGACAGCACCATCTAATTCAATAGTGGTACCAGTCCGGAAGTCGTTACTTGAAATCATTTCGGCTGACCATACCTGGAAATCATAAGTCTGTGCGAAAGTTGTGCATGAGATGAAAACCACATGACAAAAAAAATCCTAATTCTGATCCTTATCACACTCTTCATTCCTGCAGGAATTATTTGGGTCAATCCTGCCAATGCCGCACTACCTACAGGAAATAGGGTTAAAGACCCTTATTCAATTTTAAGGAACTCTTTACCAATTAATCAAAAAGATTTAAGAGACATCCAACATACTCTTGAAGATACTAGTGACTTAGTGAGAGGAAATCGTTGGCCAGCTGTTAGCAAAGCAGCCTCCAGAAGTCAATTCTTAGTTAATACTCGCAAAATCCAAATACTTGAATCAATACCTAATAACGGCAAAGCCAAAGCAGAAAAGATTCTCCTAAGCCTAAAAGAAGATCTAAAAACTTTGACCGAACAAGCAAACCAAAAAAATAAAGCTGAATTTATTCAGACACGTCGGAAGTCACTTGAGCAGATAGGAAATATAGAAGCTTTGCTTCTACCAGACAAATATCCCTACAAGATACCTACTGAATTTGATAATTTGCCTCGCCTTTTAGGTAGAGCAAGCGTAAATATTGCTACTACAAAAGGAAACATGTATGCAATTATCGATGGATATAACGCACCTTTAACTAGTGGAGCATTTATAGATTTAGCTCAAAAAGGTTTTTACAATGGCTTGCCTATGAATAGAGCCGAAGAATTTTTTGTTCTGCAAACTGGAGACCCTAAAGGATCAGCTATTGGATATATAGATCCAGAAACTAAAGAAGAGCGTCATGTTCCTCTTGAAATAAAAGCTGCAGGGGTGAATGACACTATTTACAATCAAACCTTTGAAGAGCTAGGTCTTTATACGGAATCTCCTGTTCTCCCTTTTGCAACTCTTGGTACTTTAGGTTGGGCGCACTCTGATCAAGCTTTAGATGATGGATCATCTCAATTTTTCTTTTTTCTTTATGAAGCAGAATTAAACCCTGCTGGAAGGAATTTAATTGATGGAAGAAATGCAGCTTTTGGTTATGTGGTAGAAGGGGAAGAAATTCTGAATGAATTAGGAGTTAATGATCAAATCATTTCGATAGATGTTGTTGCAGGCTCAGAAAACCTTCTCGATCATGCATAACCAAATTAATGTCAATGAAAAACTAAACGAAATTGGTGAAGAAGAAATACTCGAACGACTTAAAAAATATATGGACATTGGACAAATTGATGACGATACAGCTTTAATCAAAAACACGAGTAAAGATTTGATTATTAATACTGACCTTCTCGTAGAAGATATACACTTCAATGAAACTACAAGTAATCCAAGAAATATTGGATGGAAAGCTGTAGCAGTCAACATTTCTGATCTTGTAGCAAGTGGAGTCGAAGAAATCATTGGCATAACGGTGGGCTTAGCAGTTCCTCCATCAACCACTTGGGATTGGGTAAATAATATTTATAAAGGTATAAATGATGCCTTAAATGAATATGGTGGGAAAGTATTAGGTGGCGACTGTTCGAGTAGCAAACAAAAAATTCTTTCTATTACTGCAATAGGGACAAAAGGAAAAGTCAATCTTCACAGATCCAATGCTAGGCCAGGGGACCTAATAGTAGCTAGTGGCTCGCATGGACTTAGCCGCTTAGGTCTATATTTATTGCTATCCGATCCCACAATAAAGACTGCTAATCTATCTAACTCTCTTAAATTAAAGGCAATTGAATCACATCAAAAACCCCACGCTCCTGTAATAGCACTTCGAAAACTAATTAATTGCAAACCTAAAGATGTTCCATGGAGAGCAGCAGCAATAGATAGTAGTGATGGATTATTAAATGCCGTCAAATGTATATCTAAAAGCAGCAACTGCACTGCAATACTTGATGAGGATAATTTACCAATCAATCAAGAGTGGCCAAATGGCGAAAACTGGAATGATTTATGCCTTCAAGGAGGTGAAGACTTTGAATTAATCGTAAGTCTTCCCCCTGTTTGGGCAAAGGAATGGATGGAATCAATGCCATTATGTAAAATTATCGGAAAAATGGAAGAAGGATATCCTGAAGTCAAATGGTCAAATGGTCAAATGGTCAAAGTTTCTTTAAAAAATGAATTTAAGCACTTTTAAAAATATTCGTAAAAGTGCTTAATTACTTAAATAACTAAAATTATTTATTTCCAGTTTTTAGCAACAACTTCAGCTAAATCAACTACTCTTTGACTGTAACCCCATTCATTATCATACCAAGCAACAACCTTACCCAAGTTATCGCCTATAGCCATAGTTAATGCTGTATCAACAATTGTGGAATCATTAGTACCTGCATAATCACTTGAAACAAGGGGTATATCTCCATACTTAATAATTCCCTTCATCGAACCTTCAGAAGCTGTTTTTAAAGCAGCATTTATTGAATCTGCTGTAATGGATCTTCCAGATTCAAAAACTAAATCAACGGCAGAAACATTCGGCGTTGGGACCCTCATAGCAATACCCGTTAATTTACCTTTCATTTCTGGATAAACCAAAGCAACAGCCTTAGCGGCTCCAGTGGACGTTGGAACTATGTTCATAGCAGCAGCACGTGCTCTTCTTAGATCTCTGTGACTATTGTCAAGAATTCTTTGATCTCCTGTATAACTATGAATAGTGGTCATCAATCCTTTATTAATGCCAAAAGATTGATCAAGAACCTTAACTATTGGTGCAAGACAATTGGTTGTGCAACTCGCATTGCTTAAAACATTAAAGTCCTCATGACGATATTGATCAGCATTAACTCCAACAACAAAAGTTCCGACCCCATCTCCTTTACCAGGAGCCGTAAGAATTACCTTTTTAGCCCCTACCTGCAAGTGCTTACTAGCACCTTCAAAAGTATTAAAAACACCTGTTGATTCAATAACTAAATCAATCCCCCATTCTTTCCAAGGTAGGTTCATTGGATTCCTATCGGAAAAACACTTTATTGTCTTACCGTTGATAATGAACGTATCGTCCGTGTAATCAATTTCAGCATCCTTTATTTGCCCAAGTATCGAGTCATACTTAAGAAGATGAGCATTAGTTTTAGGATCAGAGGTAACGTTTACTCCAACAAGATCAAGTCCTGTATTCTCACCTCGACTTAGCCAACACCTCATGAAGTTGCGACCAATTCGGCCGAATCCATTAATCGCAACACGCAAAGTCATTTTAAAAAATAAAAAACCATTAGGGCCTGTGATCATACAGAAAAGTGGCGCAATTACTAAATTTTTTGGGGTTATTCACGAAAAAAAAGCTCAAACCTTAGTAAAAAGGTAAAAATAATTCAAAAAATACACAACGAGCCTACTTAGAATTCAGGGGTTATTCTTCAGACGTCTGGAAAAATCAATTGCGCAATACTCCCAACCATCACCAACATTTTCATTTCATTGGTATTGGAGGCATTGGTATGTCTGGCCTGGCAATGGTTTTAGCGCAAAGAGGTTACTCTGTTTCCGGTTCTGATACAGCAGACAATATTTTTATTAAAAAATTAAAAGCTTTAGATGTAGAAATTTTTAATAACCAAAAAGCTATAAATATCAATAAAATAACAAAAAACCAGACCAAAGAAGTACTAATTATCGTTAGTTCAGCTATATCAGAGATAAATGAGGAGCTTCAATCAGCACATAAGCACAAATTAAAAATATTGCATCGTTCAGATATTCTTTCGTATTTGATGAGAGAAAAAAAATCAATTTTAATTGCCGGTAGTCATGGAAAGACAACAACTAGTACCTTAATAACAACATTAATTGCAAAAAATGACTATGACCCAACTTTAATTATTGGTGGTATAGTTCCAATTTATAAAAACAATGCTTACTCCGGTAAAGGTGAATTTCTAATAGCAGAAATAGATGAATCAGATGGAAGTATTACAAAATACAATGGTGATATTGCAATATTAACAAACATTGAACTTGATCACACTGATCATTATAAAGATCTTAGCTCATTAATGGAATCTGTAAATTTATTTGCTAAGAATTCTCAATTAGTAATAGCAAATTATGATTGTCCTAATCTCAAAGAAAACCTATCTAGCAAAGCTATATGGTGGTCAACTAAAACATTTGAAGAAGTTGAATTTGCAGCAATACCAATAGAAATCAATGGGATTGAAACAACTGCAAAATACTATGAAAAAGGAGAGTTAATTGATCAAATTAATATCGCACTGCCTGGCTTGCACAATTTTAACAATGCCATAGCTGCAATAGCTACTTCAAGAAGTGCGGGACTAAGCTTTAAAGAGATTAAGAATGGCCTTACTAGCCTAGAATCACCAAAAAGAAGATTCGAATTTAAGGGGATTTGGGATAACAAACTAATTGTTGATGATTATGCCCATCATCCAACTGAAATCAGGGAAACTATTTCAATGGCTCGTTTATTAATGAATAGCAAAAAAAGCCTTCTTCCAATTACAGCAAAACGGTTAGTTATTATTTTCCAACCACATAGATATAGCAGGCTAAGGGATCTCATGAGAGGTTTTGCAAATAGCCTCAGTAAAGCTGATTTGCTTTTACTCGCTCCAATATATGGTGCAGGAGAGTTGCCAATCAAAGGAATCAATAATGAAAAACTTAAAGAACTAATTTTAGAAAAGAATCCATCCCTATCTATTCTTAATTCTAAGAATATTATTGATGTAAAAAATCTAATAAAAAGAAAGTCTCAGCCACATGATCTTCTTCTGATTATGGGTGCAGGTGACATAACTAAATTATCTAAAGAGCTCCTGAAAGATCAGCTTTCAACTTAAGTAATACAAATTAAAATTAATGTTACCCCACAATTTAGAGTCACAAGACATTAAAACCCTAGTATCACTTAAAAGTTATAACACTTGGAAAATTGGAGGATTAGCAGAATTCCTTACTGAACCTAAAAGCATTAATGAGCTTTCTAGTGTAATTACTTGGAGTAAGAGGCAAAATATTCCATGTCACATAATTGGTGCTGGATCAAATTTGCTAATTAATGACAATGAACTCAAAGGACTAACAATATGTATGAGAAAAATGAATGGATGTAAAATAGATCCAATAACAGGCATTGTTGAAGTTTTTAGTGGAGAACCAATCCCAAATTTAGCTAGAAAAGTAGGTAGACAAGGATTGCATGGACTTGAGTGGGCAATAGGAATACCTGGAACTATTGGCGGAGCAACAGTAATGAATGCTGGGGCACAAGGTGGCTGCATAGCAGATCGTCTGATCTCAGTGAAAGCAATCTCGCTCGACCAAGGTCACATTCTTACAATCAAAAGAAATGACCTAAATTACTCGTATCGAAAAAGTGTGCTTCAAAACGAAAAGCTAATTGTAGTTTCTGCCTGCTTTCACTTTGATCCTGGACACGATAAAAATAAAATTAACAAATTGACCAATCAGAATCTTCTTCATCGCCTAACTACTCAACCATACCAAACACCAAGTTGCGGCAGTGTATTTCAAAACCCTCAAGATCACAAAGCTGGTCAAATTATTCAAGATCTCGGTTTAAAAGGACTTAGAATAGGTGGAGCAGAGATTTCGTCATTACATGCAAACTTTATAGTCAATACCAACAATGCAACTGCCAAAGATATCTTAGATCTAATTAAAATTGTTCAAGAAAGAGTGCAAAAAAAACATGGCTTTTTACTTCATACAGAAGTAAAACGACTTGGCTTTAACGAAATCTCCTAATGTAGTAGTCAGATCTATAAAACAATGGCAGGATTCGGACTCCCTAATTTCGGGCAAATTACAGAAGCATTTAAAAAAGCTCAGCAAATCCAACAAGATGCTCAGAAGCTTCAAGAAGAGTTAGATGAAATGGAGATAGAAGGATCTAGTCAGGATGGCAGGGTGAGTGTCTGGCTTTCAGGCAATCAAAACCCACTTAGAGTTAAAATTGATGAGTCTCTTTTGAAAGAAGACCTCACAATAGTTGAAAGTACAGTACTCGAGGCAATTAAAGCAGCACACGAAACCTCTACTACAAATATGAAAAACAGGATGCAAGAGCTCACAGGTGGTCTAAATCTTAATCTGCCTGGAATTACTGATGAAGGTTAATCATTTCTTTTACAAAATTTTGATAAGTATCATATCTTTCCCAATTTCTCGAAATAATACATCCAGGTTCATCTAGATGTAAGCAATCCCGAAATTTGCATTTTTTATTTTTCAACTGAGATCTTATTTCTGGAAAAAGTTTACCAAGGGAATGAGGATTAATATCAAAGTCAGGCTTATTAAAACCAGGAGTATCAGCAATAAAAGATTCCTGACCAAGAGAGAAGAGTTCTACATGCCTAGTCGTATGCTTACCTCTTTTTAATTTCTTTGATAGATCACCAACTGGTATTGATTTGCCAGGAATCAAATAATTAATTAAACTACTTTTTCCAACTCCTGAAGGCCCACACAATACACTTAGTTTCATTAACCTCAATTTATCTAATAATTGATCAATCCCATCACCAATTTTAATAGAAATAGGGAATGTCTTATATCCCCATTTTGTCAATCTAAAAGTATAGTCATCTGCGATGCTTTTATTGACCAAGTCAAGCTTTGTAAGAATTACATATACATGAGTTGAGACTTCCTCAGCTTTAATTAAAAAACGCGACAATTGATTAATTTCAAATAAAGGTTCATGCAAAGAGATGACTATAAAAAGATCAGTAAAATTAGCAATAGATGGCCTTTTTAAAAGGCTTACGCGAGGCTCTACACTATTGATTACACCTCTATAATTAACCCAATCAATTTCTTCGACTGATACTATGTCTCCAACACTTATAGAATAACCCTTATAAGCCAATCTGTTTCTTTTGGTACAAATTAATTGAATAAATTTAGAAGGATTTTTTGTATTGTTTATAGACAGTAATGATTTATTATATTTAATTTCAACGATTATATAGTTTGCCTTTAAAGCTATTACAGTTCCTTGTAAAAGTTCTTTATTTAATTCCATTAATTTCAACAAGAAATCTAATCCAATTGCAGTCAATATGAATTATTTTTATTTTATACCCTTCTTTTCTCAATCCAGAAAGAACAGTCTCCTCTGGTTCACCTCTATCAAGGTCTACTTGCAAAGTATTATTTTGATTTAATTCTTCCAATGCCAAGCGACAACGCACAAAGTTTGCCGGACAGGGAGTACCCCTAAGATCAAGATACTCAGACATCAAGTGTCTTTCATATTAAAAAGTCTATTAAACAAGCCGCTCTTATGATGATGATTTTGCGGTCCCTTAGCTGAATAATGACTGGCTAATTTTTCTAACAAAGTCTTTTCTTCTTCTGATAATCGTGAAGGGATCTTTATCTTTACAGCAATGCAATGATTACCTCGTGCAACAGGGTTACCTAATTTAGGTATACCTTTATTATCTAAAATTAAGA
The DNA here is from genome assembly GCA_003214695.1 of Prochlorococcus sp. AG-412-P08. Lineage (GTDB taxonomy): Bacteria > Cyanobacteriota > Cyanobacteriia > PCC-6307 > Cyanobiaceae > Prochlorococcus_E. The sequence continues at coordinate 5,626 of QCLI01000017.1, read as the reverse complement.
CTTCGCTAGGTTGAGTACCTGATGGGATTTCCAGCCTTGTTGGACCATCAACTGTATCAACTTCGATAATATCCCCCAAAATTGCTTGCAGATAACTCACATTAACTTCTGAATGAATATTCAACCCTTCACGTTTTAATCGAGGATGAGACTTGACTTTAAGAAAAACATATAAATCTCCTGAGGGACCACCTCTATCTCCTGCATTACCTTCGCCAGAAACACGCAAACGTGTTCCAGTATCAACACCTGGAGGAATATTAATACGTAATTTCTTTCGTACCTGCTTTACGCCCTGCCCACCGCATTTTGGACAAGGATCAGAAATCATCTGACCAGCTCCTCCACAGCTAGGGCAATCAGACACCTGTGTAAAACTTCCAAAAGGTGTTCTTGTTGCTCTCCGAACTTGCCCAGCTCCTCCACAAGTAGAACAGTTTGTAGGTCCACTTCCAGGCTTAGCTCCACTGCCTCTACATCCATCACAAGTTTCTAAATGAGGTATCTTTATTTCCTTCTCTTCTCCAAAAACAGCTTGGTTAAAGTCAATAGTTAAATCATAACGAAGGTCGTCTCCTTGTTGAGGCCCTCTTCGTTGTTTTCTAGATCCTGCTCCTGCAGCTCCTCCAAAAAAGGTTTCAAAAATATCTGCAAATCCCCCCATATCTCCCATATCTGGCATCCCAGCAGAACCGCCCAATCCAGCTTCACCAAACTGGTCATATCTTGCTCTCTTCTCTGGATCTCCTAAAACCTCATATGCACGACTAATTTCTTTAAAGCGTTCTTCAGCCCCAGTCTCTTTATTGATATCTGGATGATACTGACGAGCTAAACGTCGATAAGCACGTTTTAAAGTGTCAGCATCTGCATCTCTACTAACTCCTAACTGGTTGTAAAAATCTGCCATCAGCTATTGATTAATAAGTTGGAAAAAATTAAAAATCATAAAATCATTCTCCCTGCTCTGATGATTGAGAATCTTCTTCTTGATCAGTCTGCTTAGGTTCATTAATTATTTTTTCTTCTATATCCATTTTTGGACCTGGACCCATAGAAACTTTGACCTGTGCATGACGCAAAACTCTGCCATTTAAATGGTATCCACGAACTAGTTCTTCCATAATTATGTCCTCTAGAGCAGTTTCACTAGGTTCACGAAGTAATGCCTCATGCAATGTAGGGTCAAAAGATTGGCCTACTACACGCATAGGAGCAACACCAAGTTTTTTTAAAACATCAACCAATTGTTTATAAAGATTTTGATAATTTCTATGAATAGAAACAGCTTCCTCCCCTTCAGGATTTAATTGCTGTCTGGCTCTCTCAAAATTATCCACTATAGGTAAAATTTCACTGAGGGTATTGCAGGTAAGTTGCAGTTTTAAATCATCTTGGTCACGACTTTGGCGTTTTCTAAAATTATCAAAATCTGCAGCAATTCTCATATATTGGCTTTTCAAAGTTTCGTGCTCTGTCTCTAGTTGCTGAAGTCGAGCCTCATTATCAAGGGGCTCCTTATTAAGCGGAATATCCGATTCTCTAGCAGAAGTCTGATCCCCAACTACATTCTGAACAATATCTTCTTCGTTAGAGGGATCTTCTATGTGCTCTGAATCAGCAGCACTAGAATCTAATTCGAGATCTTCATGCTTTGAAGCGGGAGCATCTTCAGTCATATGGACATTGTTAAACTCTAATTATTAATATTGAAGTAAAGAGTAAAGATCTAACAAGCTGCGGAAGCCCGCACCAATGAAAAAATTAGTTAGATGCTTGAAAAATAAGAGCGACACCATTATTGCAATACCTTTTACCAGTAGGACGTGGGCCATCATTAAAGACATGTCCTTGATGACCACCACATTGATTGCAATGATATTCAGTTCGGGGAACAATTAATTTAAAATCTTTTTTTGTCTCTATGGCATTTGGTAAAGGTTCCCAGAAACTAGGCCATCCCGTACCACTATCAAATTTCTTGGAAGAGCTAAATAACGGCAATTCACAGCCAGCACATAGAAAAACTCCTTCTCTTTTTTCATTATTCAATGCACTAGAAAAAGGCCTTTCAGTACCTTCTTCTCTCAAAACATGAAAAGCATCAGGAGACAATCGATTTCTCCATTCTTCTTTTGATAATGAAGAAAATGATGTATCTGAAATAGAAGCAGCATAAACTTTTTTTGGTTGGAAAAAACCACCAAAAACAACTGACAAAATTCCCATCAAAAAAGACCTGCGGCTAGACAATGAAAAGTTCCTCTTCATAGGATAAAAAGAATTCAAGCTTTCTAAGTAAAAGCTAAATGTAGGCAAATGAAAATTGGAGAGGGGGAAAAGCCACTCATAAAAGAAGCCTATCAATTCAGCGTTGCACCTATGCTCGACTGTACTGATAGGCACTTTAGAGTGCTTATGAGACAAATAAGCAAGAGATCACTTCTGTATACAGAAATGATTGTTGCTAAAGCTTTGCAATATAAAACAAGATCTAAACTATTAAATTTTGATGAAATAGAGCACCCAATAGCCCTTCAATTAGGCGGAGATGATCCAAAAATTCTTTCAGAAGCAGCTGCAATTGCCGAAAGTTGGGGATATGACGAAATAAATTTAAACCTTGGATGTCCAAGTCCCAGAGTTCAATCAGGAAACTTTGGAGCATGTTTAATGGCATATCCCGATCAAGTTGCAAAATGCATAGAAGCAATGAAATCTGCAACTAATCTTCCTGTAACAATAAAGCAACGAATAGGGATCGATAATCTGGAAAGTGAAGAGTTTCTACTTCAATTTCTTGACCGAATGGATAAAGCAGGAGCAGATCGTTTTTCAATTCATGCACGAAAAGCATGGCTCAAAGGTTTAAATCCAAAACAAAATCGCTCTATTCCCCCTCTTCAATATGAAAAAGTTGCAAAAATCAAAAACTCTCGTCCAAAACTAATAATCGAATTGAATGGAGGATTAAAAACACCTGACGCCTGTGCTAATGCCCTAAAAACATTTGATGGAGTAATGGTAGGAAGAGCCATTTATTCAAATCCATTGCTTTGGAGGCAAATAGATGAAATTTTTTTTGGAGATAAGGCAAAAACAATTACAGCATCAAAAATAATTAAAGAAATTATTCCATATGCTGAAAATCATCTCAAAAATAATGGACGTTTATGGGATATCTGTAAACACACCCTTCATCTAGTTCACGGAGAGCATGGGGCTCGTAAATGGAGACAAGAAATCAGCCTGCAAGCACAAAGATCCAATGCAGATTTAAATATTTTAGAAAAAGCTGCCCGACAACTTGAAGATGCCGGGCTATAAGGATGAGCTCCTAACCTTCCGCACCACCGTAATCCGCATCTAGATCTGATTCAGAAGAAGTGCTCCTTCTACGTTTGCTGCGCGTATCCTCTCTATCTGAGGAATCAGAAGAAGAGCCATAACTGCGATCTTCCCAACCTTGAGCGCCAGAAGCACGCTGCTCAGAATCTTGTCCGCCACCTTGACCGCCGCCGTAGCCGCCGCCGCCGTAGCCACCGCCTTGACCACCGCCGCCGTAGCCGCCACGACCGCCGCCGCCACGAGGCTCAGCTTTATTAATCCTCAAAGGACGACCCATCAATTCAGCACCTTGAAGAGCTTCAATAGCCGCAGCTTCTGCTGCCTCATCAGCCATTTCAATAAATGCAAACCCCCTTTTGCGACCAGTGTCGCGTTCTAGAGGTAAAGAACAGTTTGCAACCTCTCCGTAAGGAGCAAACAATTGAATAACATCTTCCTGCTCAGCGCGGAAGGGCAAATTGCCAACAAAAATACTCACTTGAAAATTGGACTGAAAATAAAATGTACCTAAAAGGCTAGAAGCCTAAAAATTAATGGGTTTTTGTTTAAACCATTAATCTTTCAATTTTAATACCTAATAGCCTCTAAAAGGAAAATGATTATTGATTTGGTGAAATAAGATCATTTCTCCATTTTTCTAACTCCTCTTTAACGCGATTAAAACCTGTTCCACCTTCACTAATTCTCGTAGCTACGACATTTGCAGGAATTAATTTTTCAAATATATCCTGCTCAAAAGCAAAATGAATTTCTTTCCATTCCTTTAAGGTTAAATCCTTGAGAAGGATTTCCTTATTAATGCAAACTCTGACTATGCGTCCAACAATTTGATATGCCTCACGAAAAGGAATATTTTTTGATACCAAATAATCTGCAACATCAGTAGCGTTTGAAAAATCTGATTCAACAGCATTGGAAAGACTTTGATTAGAAAACTCTAAACCTTCTTCTATAAGAATCGTCATTGCTTTTAAGCAATCTGAAGCTGTTTTTACAGTATCAAAAATAGCTTCTTTATCTTCTTGAAAATCCTTATTGTATGCCATAGGTAAACCTTTCATCATCGTTAGCAAACCCTGCAAATGCCCAAAAACTCTGCCTGATTTCCCTCTAACCAACTCCGGTACATCAGGATTCTTTTTTTGTGGCATTAAGCTACTGCCAGTTGAACATCTATCAGTTAAAAGTACAAAAGCAAATTCCTCCGAAGCCCACAAAATAATCTCATCTGCTAAACGACTCAAATGAACCATGATCAGTGATGCTGCTGCGGTAAATTCAACAGCAAAATCCCTGTCACTTACTGCGTCTAGGCTATTAGAATAAATATTAGAAAAACCCAATTGTTTTGCAGTAATCCACCTATCAATTGGCAAAGAAGTACCCGCCAAAGCAGCTGCACCTAATGGGCAAATATCAACTCTTTTTCGTACATCAGACAACCGACAACGATCTCTCTCCAGCATCTCTACATAAGCAAGTAAATGATGAGCCAAAGACAAAGGCTGTGCTCTTTGTAGATGCGTATATCCAGGAATTAACGTCAATAAATTATTTTCCGCTTTTTTAAACAAAGCTAACTGTAATTGCTTTAATTCAATATCTAGATCGTCAATACGACGACGAAGCCATAATCTTAAATCAGTTCCAACTTGATCATTTCGACTCCTAGCAGTATGTAATTTCTTCCCAAGTGGGCCTAAAAGAGCTATTAAACGTCTTTCTACAGCAGTATGAATATCCTCATCAAGAAAGTCAGGCTGAAAAATACCTTTAGAAGCTTCTACACGAATTGCTTCCAATCCGCTCTCAATTTGGGCTGCTTCCTCAGAAGTAATAATTCCTGTTTTTCCAAGCATCTGCACATGAGCAATAGAACCTTCTAGATCTTCCTCTAAAAGAATTAGATCAAATGAAATAGAAGCATTAAATCTTTCAATAAAAGGGTTGAGACCTTCTTCAAATCTTTCGCTCCAAGTTTTCGCCAAATCAAAAAACCAAAACTTTACCTAATTAAGCAGTTTGAGCTGTTCTTGTCAGTTATTTGAATCATTTAAATATGGAAGCTTGACTTTGGAATCGACCTTCAAAACTACCATCGAAGCGTCATCCTCTAAATTATGATTATCACCAACAAATTTATCTAATCGCTTAAACAGATGCTCCAAAATATCTTTAGCCTTAACAAATTGCCTAGCAGATTCATCTAACAAAGAAATTAATCGTTGTTCATTAAACCGCTCTCCAGCTATACCAGGAGCTTCTGTTACACCATCTG
>QCLI01000016.1 GCA_003214695.1 Prochlorococcus sp. AG-412-P08 | reverse complement strand
AAAGTGGTGGGCAAATTGGAGATAGAGGAACTATTAGTATTCTGTCTTCTGACAATTTCAGTTGCTTGATTGAAATTGATGCTGTTCGGAGAGTAAAAGGTGCTTTTGTTCATTCAGGTTTTGTTAAAAGTGGAACGCTGCATGTGGGTAATGTTGTTCAACTGAGTGTGGATAGCTTTTGTCGGAGATGTGTTCGGTCAAATCATACTTCCACTCATCTGCTACAAGCAGCGTTAAAGAAGATTGTTGATTCTGATATTAGTCAAGCTGGATCTTTAGTAGGCTTTGATCGCTTACGTTTTGATTTTCACTCTTCACGTCCGATTGAAGTAGAAGAATTGATGCAAATTGAGCAATTAATAAATTCTTGGATTTCAGAAGAACATGCTTTATTTGTTAATGAAATGTCTATTGATGATGCTAAATCTGCGGGTGCTGTTGCAATGTTTGGTGAAAAATATGGAGAGATAGTTCGAGTAATTGATATCCCTGGTGTTTCTATGGAACTTTGTGGTGGTACTCATGTTTCTAATACTTCTGAAATAGGATTATTTAAAATTGTTAGTGAGACAGGTATTGCTGCAGGAATACGTAGGATTGAAGCTATTACTGGACAAGGTGTCTTAAGTTATTTGAATGATCGTGATTTGGTTGTTAAGACTCTCAGCGACCGCTTTAAGGTGCAATCGAATGAGATTGTTGATCGAGTGATTGCGCTACAAAGTGAGGTTAAATCTTTGACCAAATTACTTGAGAAATCTCAGCTAGAAGTGGCTTCTGCCAATGCTTCACTTTTGCTTGCCAATGCTATATCACTTGGTAAGAGCCAATATATTATCGAACGTCTTGATGGTATGACTGGAGAAGCTTTGCAGTCTGCAGCACAAACCTTGGTAGATAAATTAGGTGTTAATGCAGCTGTGGTATTAGCTGGCATACCCGAGATGAACAATGGGAAGAAAGTGATTTTAGTAACTGCTTTTGGATCAGAAATTATTGATAAGGGCCTTCATGCGGGAAAGTTTCTTGCTCCAATTGCGAAGCTTTGTGGAGGAGGAGGAGGAGGACGCCCAAATCTTGCTCAAGCTGGTGGTAAGGATCCAGAAGCACTTGACAGTGCTTTAGGATTTGCAAGAGACCAGTTAATTAAAGCTTTAGATTGATTTTATTCTTGTAAGTACGTGCTTTTCCGCAGGCTAGTTTCTATATGATCCATTAGACGTTGAGCATCATGGATTTTTAAATTTCCTTTTTCTATTGCAGACTCAGTTGTCATACGTAGATTCTCTAATAATTGCTCTGAGTCATGCTCCATTGCATGCAGTACATCGCTTTTGGTATTCCCTCTCACGACATGATCAAGCTTGTATTTCCCAGTTTTGGTTAAACGTATATGTACTGCATTCGTGCTTCCAAAAAGATTATGTAAATTGCCCATGACTTCTTGGTAGGCACCTCCAAGGAACATGCCTATTAAATAATCTTCACCTGGATGAAAGGTATGTAATTCGAGTAGTGGTTTCACTTTCCCGTTATCAATAAATCGTGCAAGCTTTCCATCTGAGTCGCATGTTAGATCTGCAAAATGGCCTAATTCACTAGGCTTTTCTTCTAGTCGGTGGATTGGGAGAATTGGAAAAAGTTGTTCGATTGCCCATGTATCGGGAGCTGAACGAAAAATAGAAATGTTGGCATAATAGATGGAGGCAAGTGCAGCATTGAGAGCTTTTAGTTCTTCGGGTATTAATAGATTGTTTGGGATATGATCAGTTATTTTTTTAGCGCATGCCCATGTGAGTTGCTCGGCTGTAGCTCTAGCAGTTAAATCAATAAAACCAAGCCGAAATGCTGCGAGTGCATCTTCTTTAAATTTCAGTGCGTCATTCCATGCTTCTTGGAGTTTTGTCAGATCTATTTCTGTGATCCCGTCAATATTTTGAAGGCTTTCTAATGTCTCCCTAAGGTTTTGGACACTTAAGCATTCATTTTCCGTACGCGTTGGAATAGTTGTTGGGACTGAACTTGTACCTAAGACATTAAAGATCAAAACTGAAAAATGGCTTGAAAGATTACGCCCACTTTCGCTAATTAACGTTGGTACCTTGATAGAGTGCGAGTTACAACACTCTTGAACAGTTGCTACTACATCATTGGCATAATTTTGCAGTGAGTAGTTTGTAGATGCAGTAGTTGATGTACGACTGCCGTCATAGTCAACACCTAGTCCACCACCTACATCTAAGTGTCCCATTGGTGCTCCTAGGCGAGTTAATTCAACATATATTTGACCTGCTTCTTGCAATGCATTTTTGAGAACAGCAATATCGTTTATTTGACTTCCGATATGAAAATGCAGCAGGGTTAATTCCTGAAGGAGATTAGCGCTTTCTAGTTGCTTTACTGCTTTGAGTATTTCAGGTATTGATAGTCCAAACTTAGAATTTGCTCCTATTGAAGCTCCCCATCTTCCGCTACTTTGACTTGATAATTTTGTCCTTATTCCAATTAATGGCTGTGCTCCAAGGGTTTTGCTTGCGGTAATAATACGCTCTACTTCATCAGCTTGTTCAATTACTACTATTGGTTGCTTACCTAATTGACGTGCAAGTATTGCTGTCTCTATATATCTCTTATCTTTGTAGCCATTACAGATTAAGAAAGCTTTTGGATCATCCAGTAGGGATAGAGCTATTAGAAGCTCTGCTTTGCTTCCTGCTTCAAGCCCAAAGTGCCATTGTCGACCAATCTTTAGGATTTCTTCGACAACATGTCGTTGTTGATTGCATTTTATTGGGAAGACACCTTGGTATTGATTCTCATAGTCGTATTTTTGAATAGCATTTTCAAAGGCATGATGAAGTCTTTTTAATCTATCTTCGAGTATGTCATCAAAGCGAAGTAAGAGAGGTGGATTCAAATTTCGGCCTTTTAATTCATCTAAAAGATGTGTTAGGTCTAGACTGCACCCTGCTTTCCCTAGAGGATTAATGGCAATATTTCCAGATTTGTTGATTGTGAAATAGCTTTCCCCCCAGCGGTCAAGGCCATACAAATTAGCACTGTCTTTTACAGTCCAGCTGCTTTTTTTATTGATGGGGCCTAATTGGGTCAATTTCTAGGAAGAAAATTATGAGTTGAAACCTTTTAGATTTCAACTTTTTGCAAGCAGTCTACGAACAGTTGTATTTAATCCTATTGCTTTGCTTGCCAAGAGGGTACTTTTCAGAAGACGATAACTCCATTATTAATTTAATTTAGTTTTATGGTTGTTGAAAGGACTTTTCTAGCTATCAAGCCTGATGGTGTGCAAAGGGGATTAGTTGGTGAAATTGTTGGGCGTTTTGAGCGCAAGGGCTTTAAATTGGTCGCTTTAAAACAATTGATTCCTAGCAAAGAGTTAGCTGAGCAGCATTATGGGGTGCATAAGGAACGTCCCTTTTTTGGGAGTCTGGTTGGTTTTATTACCAGTGGACCAGTTGTAGCAATGGTTTGGGAAGGTGATGGTGTTATTGCCAGTGCAAGAAGGCTCATAGGTTCAACAAAGCCTCTTGAAGCAGAACCAGGGACTATTCGAGGGGACCTTGCTATTAATATTGGTAGAAATGTGATTCATGGCTCTGATGCGCCTGAAACTGCAATTTTTGAGATTGGTTTATGGTTTAAGCCTGATGAGTTAAATGATTGGCTTCCTTCTGATCAGTCATGGAGAGTGGAATAAAATGATTAGCTGGTAACAACAATTAGATCTACTTTTTTGGCTTAAAACGGTTCCATTTGAATGGTGAAAGTAGATTCTTCTCCTTTTTAGTCAAAGGTTCTTGGCAAATCAGTTTAGTTAGTAATTGAGATGTAATAGCGGCTAAGAGAACACCATTCCTATGGTGACCAGTGGCTAGCCATAGTCCTTTTATTGATGAACCACCTAGTATTGGAGCTTCGTCTGGTGTGCATGGCCGATACCCCCACCAACGTTCCATATGCGGCCATGATTTTGCAATAGGAAGTAAGGAGACTAACCCTTTTTGTAATTGTGCTTGCCCCGCAGGAGTTAAACCTTTAGTAAAACCAGCATTAGTTTCACTAGTAGCACCAACAATTATTAGTCCATCTTCTCGAGGCACCAAATAAATTCCTGGTCCAAAGATGATTCGTTTTAAAGCCCCTTTTGGACCTTGTATTGAAAACATTTCTCCTTTTACTGGGGCAACGGGTATTTCGTGGAATAGTTGATTACTCCATGCACCACTACATAAAATTGCTTCTTTTGCTGTTACTTGGTTTGTCTTGCCTTCTGCAGTGCGTACGTAAATACCTTTGAAAGTATTTTGGCTTTGTATTATTTCTAAAACCTCAACTCCTTCTTGAAAACCTACACCTAATTCGACGCATGCTTTCTCAAGAGCACGCATTAGTCTTCGTCTGTTGTCTATTTGTCCATCCTTTTTGAAAAGCAATCCTGCTTGCCAGTGGGAAGCAATTTCTGGTATTTCTTCTTTTAATTCATTTTGATTGAGCTTTTCTCCAAGATATGCAGTTGGGTATATGTCTCTAGTTTCAATTTTCTTAAAAGGTACCACTATCCCACACTCTCTTAAACCACACTGAATACCACTATCTAATTCTATTGCTTTTACCCAATGGGATATTGCACTGAGGCTTGCTTGTCCAAGTTGAAGAAGATGACCGCTTAGTCCTTCTGCATGTGGAGCGAGCATTCCAGCTGCTACGAATCCAGCGGCTTCATTTCGTTGTCTGCTTAATACTTCGACGGTCCGACCTTGTTTGGCTAATGAATGAGCTAATGCCAGCCCCATCAAGCCACCACCTAGGATTAGTAAAGGATTGTTGCTGGAGAGAGCCATTGTTTTGGCTTTTTATTATTGATTTTGAGTTTTTAAAATCATGATGTCTATCCAATTTGAGCTACTTTTTCATAGGATACATATAAATAAACTGAGATGTAAGTGATGCCTCAAGCTGCAGTTGAATGGGAACCAGTTATTGGTCTAGAAACTCATGTTCAACTAGGAACGGCTAGCAAGATATTTACTGCAGCTTCGACAAATTTTGGCGATGAACCGAATACCCATATTGACCCTGTGGTTTGTGGCCTTCCTGGAACCCTTCCTGTCCTGAATAAAAGAGTTCTTGAGTATGCTGTTAAAGCGGCTATGGCTTTAAATCTTAAAATTGCCCAACATTGTAAATTTGATAGGAAGCAATACTTTTACCCTGATCTACCAAAAAACTATCAGATTTCCCAATATGATGAACCTATTGCCGAAGATGGGTGGATTGAAGTTGAGGTAGCCGAAAAAGGAAAAGACACTTATCTAAAAACGATAGGAATTGAGAGGTTGCATATGGAGGAGGATGCAGGCAAATTAGTTCATGCAGGAAGTGATCGTTTAGCAGGTTCAACTTATTCGTTGGTTGATTACAATCGTGCTGGTGTTGCCTTGGCTGAGATTGTTAGTAAGCCAGATTTACGTACAGGTCGCGAAGCTTCGGAATACGCTTCTGAAATACGAAGAATAGTTCGTTATTTAGGCGTTTCAGATGGGAACATGCAGGAGGGTTCCTTACGATGTGATGTAAATATTTCTGTGAGACGTGGACCTGATGCTCCATTTGGGACAAAAGTTGAAATTAAAAATATGAATTCTTTTTCTGCTATTCAGAAAGCATGTGACTATGAGATTAAACGTCAAATAAAAACTTATGAAAGTGGAGGGAAAGTTCTTCAAGAAACAAGATTGTGGGATGAAAATAAGCAACTTACTAAAAGTATGCGTTCAAAAGAAGGGAGCAGTGATTATAGATATTTCCCAGATCCAGATCTAGGCCCTATTGAAGTAAGCCTTGAGCTACAAGATCAATGGAGATCGGAATTGCCAGAATTACCTTCTGCTAAACGTCATAGGTATGTAAAAGAACTGGCTCTGTCTGCATACGATTCTCGAGTCTTGACTGATGATTTTCAGATGGCCAGTTATTTCGAAAATGTTGTTTTAGCAGGTTGTGATGCAAAGTTGGCATCAAACTGGATCACAGGGGATCTTGCAGCTTATGTAAATGCTCAGAGAATAACTTTCGATAAGCTTTTATTTCTTCCACAACAACTAGCTGAATTGGTTCAATTGATTGTTGAAGGCAAAATAAGTGGAAAAATTGCGAAGGAAATTTTGCCAGGACTTCTTGAAGAAGGTGGTTCTCCCAAAAAGATAGTTGAATCGGAAGGTTTAGGAATGATTAGTGATCCTAAATTAATAGAAAAAAAGATTGACGAATTATTCTCACAATTTCCTAATGAAGTTGAATCTTATCGAGCGGGGAAAACGAAATTACAGGGATTTTTCATTGGGCAGTTAATGAAAAAGACCAGTGGTAAAGTTGATCCAAAACTTGCTAATCAAATACTTTCGAAGAAACTTAATGCTGATTAAGTCTTAATTTAATAATGCGTCTATCTGATCATAAGAAGATTGAACAGTACCACTATTATCTATAATCATATCACTAAGTTGTCTTTTGTGATCTATTGGCAATTGTGATTCAATCCTAAGCCTGGATTGCTTATCGTTAAAATTATTTCTAAGTTTGAGACGTTCATATTGTTGCTCAATTGTACAATATATAAGCCATATTTCACTACAGATATCATGAAGATTAGCTTCAAATAATAATGGAATAACTAAGGCTAATGTGGGCGCACGTTTTAGCTTGCTTAGCTCCTCATCGAAGCGTTTCCTGACAAAAGGGTGAATTAGACTTTCCAGCCATAACTTTTCTTTTTTGTCAGAAAAGATAATTTCTCCTAATACTAGTCTGTTTATTTTTTCGGTACAATCTGTTTGCTTAGTGATTGCTTCCCCATATCTTCCGAGAACTTCTAGAATTATTTTTGAGTTTTTTGTAAGTGCTTCTCGAGCAAATAGATCGGCATCAAGAATTGGAAAATTTTTCGATGTCTCTAGGTATTTTGCTATAGAACTTTTTCCACTAGCAATTCCACCTGTGATACCTATACGTCGTTGGTTCCCATTCCAACGGTTTCGAGTTTTAACCTTGGAAACTTTCAAGAAATAGCGCAGGATAATAAAGAGTTTACTTTCTCAGGGAAGCTCTTGAGTTCTTTTCAATCCTCACACTGGTCCCCTGTGCCAGGTGGAATAACTGCTCCGGATGGATATAAGGCATCTGGAGTCTGTGCTGGCTTAAAACCTTCACAGAAGCCTGACTTGGCATTAATTCTTGCACCTCAGGATGCTTTGTGCACAGGGACTTTTACTCAGTCAACAGTCCGTGCTAAATGTGTTGATGTTTGTTCAGAACGTCTTGCAAAGACGGCTGGCCGTGTAAGGGCAATACTTGTGAATTCTGGTCACGCTAATGCATGTACAGGAGATAGAGGCTTAAGAGATAGCGTGATTGCAACCAAGGCGGTTGCTGAACAATTAGGTCTTTTAGAAGAAGAGGTTCTGATGTGTTCTACGGGCGTAATAGGAGAGGCAATCCCCATTCAAAAACTATTGGAAGGTGTCAAACCGCTTATTAATTCATTAGACAGAGAAGGTGGATTAGAGGCGGCTCGTGCAATTTTGACTACTGATTTGAGTCCGAAATATATATCTATAGAAAGTTTCCTTGGTGACAAATGTGTACGGATAGGAGGAATGGCTAAAGGTTCTGGAATGATCCACCCAAGCATGGCAACGATGTTAGGGTTTCTAACTTGTGATGTTTCTCTCCCGAAAGATGTTTGGAAAGCAATGATAAAGCGAGTAGTCAATTCTTCTTTTAATTCAATAAGCGTTGATGGAGATACGAGTACAAATGACTCTTTTCTTGCATTTGCTGCAGGGGAATATGTTGATCAAAAATATTTTGAAGATATAGAAAACGGGCTGACAATCGTCGCAACTCATCTTGCTAAATCGATAGCCAGAGATGGTGAAGGATCAAATTGTCTTATTGAGATTAAGGTTGAAGGCACAGAAAAGATTGCTGAAGCTCAGATTGTTGCTCGTAAAATATCTAGTTCATCTCTTGTGAAAACAGCTGTGCATGGCTGTGATCCTAATTGGGGGCGAATTATTGCCGCTGCTGGAAATGCTGGCATTCCATTTAGGTTAGAGGATGTATCCCTATGGATTGGAAAATATAAATTAATGGATAATGGATTACCTTTAGATGTTGATAGACAATCTGTTTCTCAATATATGAAAGAAATAGTAAAAGGAAAGGAAAAGAAGACACTAATTATTCATTTAATTATTGGTAAAGGTAAAGAGAAGGCCTTATCGTGGGGTTGTGACTTGTCTTCAGAATATGTTCACATAAATGCCGACTATACGACTTGATTCAAATCCATTGCAGTGGAATGGATCTTAGCCTTTATAGTTTCTTTGGTAATCTTCTGGTAATCATAGGTTTGAGACTGAGAACCCTTGCTAGGAATGACTTTGATGCTTAAGTTTTTATTTCCTTATTCTATAATGTTGAGATGTATAGGATATGAAGATGTCTTTGATAAATTTTATCTTTCGAAAGATTAGATTACTGAAGTATCATATCTTTTTTTATTTTCCTTTATTTTTTTATTTTGGTTCTAGGAGTTATATCGCGCAAGACGAAGGTTACTATGCACTCCAGTCTAGATGGATCTTGGACTCAGGTAACTGGCTTGCACCAATGTGGTGGTCCGAACCAGTTTTTGATAGAACTATTGGTCTTCAATGGCTAATTGCATCTTCTCAATCAATTCTTGGAAACTCTATTTTTGTTTCACACTTACCTTCATTAATATCTGGCATTATTGCCTTAATAGTAACTTATAAAATTTCTGAAAACCTATTAGGTCAAGAATTTTCTTGGATTAGCCCACTTGCTTTATCTATGTCATTCTTATGGATCAATAATTTACACTTAGCGACTCAAGATATGCCTTTACTTGCATTAGAGTTAGTAGGTGTATATTCTTTTCTAAAGAGTTCTCTAAGTAAAGCTAATGTCTGGCTATTTCTATCTGGTGCATGGATTGGATTGGCTTTTATGCTTAAGACTTTTATGGTATTACTTCCTCTTTTATCAATTGCTCCATATCTTTATTGTTATTCACGTAGAGTCTTTCGTTCTAAGTATTTCTATTTAGGATTTATGATTGGTTTTTTGCCTTTTATAATATGGCTACTATTAAGTATAAATCTTTATGGTATCTCAGAGGTCTCCCTTTTATATACTAAAGTACAAGATTTATCAAGAACTGATTTGTACAGTAAATCACCATTATATTATCTTTGGAATACTCCGTTACAAACTTTTCCATGGTCCATATTAGCTTTAATTGGTAGCATTTTCAGTTTTAAGCATTTTTCATTGAAAACCAATATGATAGGACTTTACTATCCTTTAATTCTATTAACTCTCCTTAGTATATTTAATACTAAAACACCTTACTATGCATTACAAATTACGCCTTATATTGCATTCCAATCTACTGTAGCTTTGAAATATTTATTTAAAAATAGGAGTAATATTGTTGTATTCTTTTCATGGATAGTATCAATTCTAGGTTTAACTTTTATTACCCTTTCACTCTTAAACTTTAATTATAAATTTATTCCTCTAGCCTCTTCAGGAGATTTAAATATAGCTTCAGCTCTTCTCCTACTTTTAGGATCCTTTTGGGCTTTATCAATATTTACGAAATCAGCAAAAATATTCTTTGGAGTTTTTACAACTGGCTTGTATTTATCCTTTGTACTTTTAGTACAAACTGGTATTTTATCAGATCGAGTTCCGAATTTTAGGATGGCTTATTCTAATATAGTTTTCCCTAAGGAATTAGATAAACAAGAGGTTTATTTTGTTTTTCCAAAAGACAAGTTGACTTCCCACTCTTTTTCACAGATTGTACGTTTAGCACTCCCAACTAAGAGATTAGGTCATCGTTTAGATGATCCGGAATTGCTCAATAAGGGTCAATATGCTTGGATTGAAAATTCAAGAATAGCTGAACTACATTCGAAAACTTACAAAGTTATTACTCAGTCTCCAATATTTCGACCATGGTCCCTGATTTATGTATTGAATGAATAATGAATTTCTTTATTCTGATAGCATTTAACATCCGTTATAATATAATTTATATACGTATTCCAACTTTATTTAAATGACTAGGGATAAGATCTATTATAGGAGATTAAATAAAACTTATTATCAAGATCTTGAGCGTATTCATAATCTCTTGATACCTAAATACAAAAGAGTTTTGGAAATAGGTTGTGGTACTGGTGATTTATTAGCTTCTCTGAAACCCTCCTATGGTGTAGGGATTGAATTAGACAGTACAACATCTCAGATTGCTTCTGAGCGTCATAATTATCTTCATATATTTAATTTAAATGCAGAAGAAATGCTTCCTGAGAATATAGGCAACCCTGAGCCTTTTGATATCATTGTCATTAATAATACACTAAATACAATTAAAGATGTTCATGAGCTTTTGAAAAAGCTTACTGTTTATTCTCATAATAGGACTAGATTAGTTATTAGTTTCCATAATTGGCTATGGCAACCTTTGTTGAAAATTGCAGAACGATTTGGACAACGTGAACCGCAGCCCCCAGAAAGTTGGCTTACACCTGGGGATGTGCGTAATCTGTTAGATATTTCTGGATGGGAAGTTTTAAAAGAAGGTAATAGGTGCATAATCCCGCGAAATTTACCGTTGATTACTTCTTTTGCTAATAGATGGTTAAGTCAGTTGCCAATAATAGAAAATTTTGGCTTAACTCATTGGACTGTGGCAAGGTTGAATTACCAACAAGAACAGAAAAGTAAAATTAGCATTGTTATTCCAGCAAGAAACGAATCAGGCAACATTGCTGCAGCAATCGAGAGAATGCCCAATTTTCAGACAAATACTGAAATTATTTTTGTCGAAGGAAATTCATCTGACGATACTTGGCAACAAATTCAAAAGGTCTGTGATGAATATCAAGGTCCATTATCTTTAAAAAAATATAAGCAAAAAGGAAAGGGAAAAGCCGATGCGGTCTGGCTAGCTTTTGAAAAAGCAGAGGGGGAAATATTAATTATTCTTGATGCAGACTTAACTGTTAGACCAGAAGATCTTCCTACATTTGTTTCTACCTTATCTAGGGGTAATGGAGAGTTTATTAATGGTTGTCGTCTTGTTTATCCTAGAAGTACTTCAGCTATGCCTATGCTAAATACATTAGCCAATAGGTTTTTTGCAGGAATGTTCTCATGGTTGTTGCGACAGAGATTAAAAGATACCTTGTGCGGAACAAAAGTTATGTGGAAAAAAGATTATTTACAGATTAAGGAAGGTCGGAAGTATTTTGGTGATTTTGACCCTTTTGGCGATTTTGATCTTTTATTTGGGGCTAGTAAATTGAATTTAAAAATTGTAGAAGTTCCTATTAGATACCAGCAACGTACTTATGGAAGTTCGAACATATCCCATGTGAAAGAAGGGTTTGTTTTACTAAGAATGTGTTTAGTTGCAGCAAAAAAATTACGCTTTATACCATAAATGAAAAATATTACTTGTTTCAAGTATTTGTTCATAACAGTAGGCTTATTTTGAGTGGACTATGAAATTATAAAAATATTTATTCATGACGTATCTCTTTTTTTCTTAGATAATCTTTCTTATATTTTAAGAAAGATCTACAGCCTTTTACGATTTAAGTATTTTAAATGACTAATAAGTTTTCTAGCATTAGTAATAATTTCTTAAATAGAAGAGATTTAATCATTATATTTACTTTGTGGTTATTCTGTTTCATCTTAGACTCTACGTGGATATTTTTTCATAATTTACCACCTTCTTGGGATCAAGCCTTTCATTTAACGAAGTTGTATGAGATGGCTCATGCTTTAAATGGATTTAATATTTTTGCAATTAGCTGGTGGCATAAAGTATTTACTGTAACTGATAGTTACCGGGGACCATTAACTTATTTAATTTCATCACCTATTTTTTTAGCATTAGGTTCTACATATAAGTCTGCAATACTATCAAATAGTATTTTCAATGCAATATTACTTTGCTCTATATATGCTTTAACTCGTATTATTTCGTCACGCTCAACTGCTTTCTTTTCTACTTTATTTTGTGCAATATCTCCAGCCTTGGCTGCACAAAGAACAGATTATCTTACAGATTTTAGCTTAACCTCTGTATTGACACTTTCTTGGCTTATTTTAAGTATTTGGTTTTTAGAACTTAAGAAAGTAAATATCTTTTTATCAATAACTTCTGGTTTTCTTCTAGGCCTTACAGCACTTATAAGACCTACAGCAATATTATTCTTTGTGTTTCCTTTCTGTCTGACCATAATTTCTATTGTTAGATTTTCATATAGAAAAAATTTCCTCCCAATAGTAAATATTTCGTTATTAATAGTCTCATTCATAGCTACATTTTACCCATGGTTTAGCCTAAACTGGTTGACTATTCTTACTAATATTAATAATGCAAGACGATGGGGAATAGCATATCAGGAAGGATTAGAAGCTAATACTTTAGAAGGACTAGTTTATTATCCATTTCAGCTTCCAAGTATGTTTGGTATTTCCTTGGTGGCTTGTATTTTATTAGCCTATATCTTCATTAGGTCCAGAAAATTTATTATATATAAAAGATGTTTAATTAATATTTCTTCATTTTCTTATATTTCTTTATGGTTTTTAAGCTTACCAATAGGAATCCTTGTCATTTGCACTTTAATGACGACTAAAGATTATAGATTTATTCTACCTATCCTCCCTCAAATATCTATAGTTTTAGCATTGTTAGTTGATTCTATTGATTATCCTGAACGTTTTAATTTCTATTGGAAGAAATTCCTAATTGCCCTTTCTATCTTTACACTTATTTGGAATCAATTTGGCTTAGGGGTTAATCTTTCTGGATTCCCATTGCATAAACCTGACTCGGAAAATGGTTGGCCCATTGAATCAATTATATCTGAAATTAGAAGTCAAAGCCCTTACTTAACTTCTACACTTGCTGTTTTACCAGATTCACAGCATTTGAATGCATTTAATTTGGAAGCTGAGGGTCTTCGCCAAAATCGCAAAGTTTCAGCTCGTCAAATTGTAAGTGAAATGGATACTGTGTCAGATGAACTTAGAAATTTTGATTGGTTTTTGTTCAAGAGTGGAGACCAAGGTGTGATGAGTAATGATATCCAGAAAAAGCTAGAGAGACTTCTTCAAGAATCTCCTTTATTTAGTATAACCAAAGTCTGGAATCTTCCAGATGAGAGTAAAGCCTATCTTTTGCAGAGAAACAACCTAAGTTATAGCGTTACCCCAATTGATTGTTTTCATAATACACCTAATGCTTCCTTCTCCATTTCAAATAATATTATGAATATCAATTTAGTTGGACAAGTGAGAGATTTCGATCAGAAGCACCTATTAATAGACTTTAAAAATAACTCTGAGAAAGATACCTTTGATCATTCTATTGCTCAGGGAATGCTAAATATGAATGATTTAAATAGAGATAGTTGTGTAGAAATAGGAGAGAGATTTAATTTTATTGACTCTCATGTAAAAGGCGAAGATATTACTATAAGATTATTATCTAGAGAAGGCAAAGTAGAAAATCTAAAAATAACTAATACATTCTTAAATCTCAATAATGACAAATATGAAGACGATTTATTTTTACATAACCGCATAGGATTACTATTAGATTTAGGAGAAATGCTCAGGGAAGGTAAACTTGACTTATTATTCGATAGGATTGCTCAGATTAATCAAAGTGATCCTAAGCAAATTTATCTTTTAGATGCAGAAGATATTTTTAGATTTCGCTTAAAGGATGATCCAATTAATTTAGAATATCTTTATTCACTTTCGCTGTCTCAAATATTGCAAAGGAAATCTCTCGATGCATATCAAACCTTGCAGCTAATAAATCAATTAGACCCTAATAATGAATATGCTTATTTAGCAAAAGCCATTGTGCAATTATATCGCTTTAAACCTCAAGAAGCACTTACCACTATTGATAAAGCTAAACAGTTAGATGTCGACGATACATTCTTGGATACTTCTGAATCTTTGACTTTAGTCGCACACTTAATGCAGTTTAATTTACTTAAGGTGTGGACTATGACTAATGCTAAACAAAGTTAAACCTAGTAAGTCTTCTTTTTAAAGTATTCTTTATCTATCTAGAGTAATTATTTTTAGGTCATTCAAGAGATCATTTTCTATTGCAATATCTGAGGTAATACCTAAGATTGCCTCTTTTATAGCTGCTTTACCGCCAATGGCTTAAGTTATAAGATAAATTTGTTAGGGACGCATACAATGAAGATCTAATAATTTCTAGATTGAAAGACGTAGCAGTCTATACAAGATTTGCAGCCGATTGCTATCGTTATCAAAAGGGCTGACTTATGTCAGTCCTTTTGCATTTTCTCCCCAATGCTTATTCTTCTAGTGACCAGATCTTAAGACCCATTGCAGTGCAATTAAAAAGGACGCCTTCCAGCGCCCATGGATCAATTGGTTAATAAGGCTGATCTCACCCCACCTCACTTGTTGTTCAAGCAGCAACAGGGGCTGTTTGACGTGAGAAACTAACGATTTTGTTAGCAGTTATGGTTGTGCCCTAACCGAGCAGGCTTCAGTCATACTCCTTGTATCCAGTCGAAACCATTGCAGCCCCTAATTATGGAGCTGAGCGGAATCGAACCGCTGTCCTAGATACTGGTTTGAATCACCTAGTTCATCAATAAATGAACATTTTCATTATTACAGATTTGCGAATATCTCTGCATTTTCTAAAAATAAATTATCTAGTTGAAGTCGATTTGCTTTGTAGACATGGAAATTGATCTTTTAGCTGTTCTCCCGAGAGGGCTAGAGGAGGTTGGATTGCTGGAACTTTCACTTCTTGGAGCAAAGAATTTACGGAAATCTAGAGGGAGAATTAGTTGCAAAGTAGATTTACCTACATTTTATAGATTACATTTTCAGGCTCGTCTCCCTTTTCGTTTCCTTCGCGAAATGAGTGAATTTTCTTGTAATGGACAAGAATCGCTATATTATGCAGTTCAAAATGCTTGTGATTGGCAAAAATGGCTAGACCCTTCTAAAACTTTTCGGGTTAATGTCTCAGGTGGATCAAGAGAATTAAATCATAGTCATTTCACAGCATTGACAGTCAAAAATGCTCTTGTTGATTTACAGGAAAGTATTTGGAGTAAACGCTCCAAAGTGAATTTGGATGAACCTGATATATGTATTCATTTACATCTTTTATCGGATTGTGGAGTTTTGAGCTTTGCTACTTCTGCTAGTAGTTTGCATCGAAGAGGTTATAGATCTGGGGTGGGATTAGCTCCTTTAAAGGAAAATCTTGCCGCAGGCTTGATTAAACTTTCTAATTGGGATGACTCCTTAACATTGGTTGATCCATTTTGCGGATCAGGAACATTTCTATTAGAAGCTGCGAGTATTGCAAGGGGAGTTGCTCCTGGACTTCATAGATCATTTCTTTTTGAAACTTGGCCAGATTTTCAGAGAGAACTTTGGATTCAAGAAAGGAATCACGCTGAGAAACTTTTTTTACCTAATAAAAAGTTACCAACGATAATTGGTTGTGAGCAAAATATATCAATTGCTGATCAGGCAAAAGATAATATTAAAAGAGCTGGTCTGAATAATTCTATAGAGATTCAAATTGGACATTATAAAGATTTAGTATTACCTAAGTTACCAGGAGTCCTTGTATGTAACCCTCCTTATGGGAAACGTCTTGGAAATTTAAAAGATTTAGAATCAATGTATAGAGAATTTGGAAATTATTTAAAAAATAATGCTTCAGGTTGGGATCTATGGCTTCTAAATGGAAATCCTAAATTAAGTAACTTTTTAGGTATGAAATGCTCTAGACGATTTGCGGTCAGTAATGGTGGCATTGATTGCAGATGGCTACATTACAAGATTCATTGAGGTTTCCCAAAAACGGCTTTTGTGCTCTTAGATAAACCTTCTATTGTTTCTGGTAAATAAGGCCCTTTTGTTAGATATCCACCTAATCTTAGACTGATCCCTGCTAATATCATATCAACTAATGCAACAATTAATAAGGCTAATTCGATATTTAAATTGAAACTATTTTGCATCCAAATAATTATAACTATTTCTAGTGCTAATAATGTGAAAAGCATTAATACACCACCCATAGCAAGAAAAATCCCACCACTGATTAATCTTCGCCTTTCTCTACTGACTTCCTTCAGTGCAATTCGGACATGCAGATCCATGATTGAGCTGGCTAGAGCCGCAACTCTTCCTGCTGCACCGATTCCTTGAGAATGTTCTTTGTTCTTCATTAAGACTTTCTACCTCCAGACATCAATATTCCTAATAAAACACCAAGACTAGCTGCTATGCCAATTGCTACTAGAGGTCTTTTTCGAATTGGCTTCTCAATTCGTGGTCTCAACGTACTATTCAATTCATCGAGTAGATCTTCTAATTGTTTTTCTAAAGGTTCAAAAGTTTCAGCTAAAGTTTTTGTTTTATCACTTGCCGAATTGATGAGATCTTCAAGTTGCTTTAAAACTCCATAGGAAGTTTTCCCTGAGTGAGATGAGATGACTCTTACTAGCTCATCAAGACTTCCTCTTGTGGCCTCAATTGTTTGTTTGGCAAGTTCAGGCCATTCTTCTTGAATTTTTGGTAGCAAGTCATCAAATTGTTCGTTAAACCAATGATTTGAGAGGTTTGGATTCTCAGGCAGTGGGGTATCAACTGATGCCTGGCTTTCACTAGATGCAGAATGCTCTGATTCCATGGTTTCCAGACTGTTTTACAAATCGTAGGTTCCACTTTGATTCTAGGGAACCCTTCGATGCCTTGATTCTGTGAAATTAAACTTATGAAGCAAAAGACCAAGACTTGTAAATAAAGGCACATATTAGATTTTGCGGATTTTTCTTTTGATTTAATAACATTCAGACGTCGCCTTTGCTTACATTTATTGCTATATGAAGCCTTCTAGTGCTAAAGATCCTTTATATTTAACTTAGTGATCATGGATGTAGGGTTGTCTGCAATGTTTTTTGCGTCTAATACCGTTCCCACAGATTTTGGTCTGATTCTTGGTGCTATCGCGGGTGCAGGGAGTTTGCTTCTAATTGCTTTGAGATTTGTTCCTCGCGATTAAGGTCCAAATGAAAATTGGATTACCTGACATGATTACCTGCACAGAGGTTTGATATATTTTATTGTCTTAATTTATTCTCGCTACTAAATTAATTAGAATCTAATTAATTACTACCTCTATATTATTGATATAAGTTGAAAATGGTCTGGATGTTTATTTTGAATTTGAGGATTATACTGAAATACAGTGGTATGAATATATTAAGAGAGATTTCTTTTGAATTATTGGAATAAAATGGTGCAAAATGCTATTATTTTGACTTTTATATAAAGGTTTTTGAATCCAAAAGATTTAAATGAATCAATTTTATGCGTAAACTTTACATACAAATCATTTGTCTTTGAAATTTTGAAAAAATGCCTTAATCAGAGATGGGTTATTCTTAGGCACATTCTTTCTAGGGACTCTTTAGAAGGCTGTCATTTTGATTTGTTGTTAGAAGATGGCGAATTTTGTAGGACTTGGCACCTCAAGAATATGCCCAGAGTCAATGGTCCTTCGGTAGAAGTGACTCTCATTGCTCCTCACAAATTATATTGGTTGGACAGGGAAGAATGCGAAGTTTCTGGAGGAAGAGGCTGGGCTAAGCGAGTTGAAAAAGGGTATTTCGATGGTTCTTTGCCTACAAATGAGGACGATTTGGTATCTATCGAAATTAATAGCAGTCGTTTATCAGGCAGATTGGAAATAGGGAGAAAGTTTTGCAAATTAATATCCTCTTCAAAATTCCATGTCAATTAGAAACGTAAGACTTGAGCTTCTTTGAGGTTCCGCTAATCTTTGTTTTCAAGATTGTGAGTCCTGTTGGTTTACATCAATCAGGTAGGCCTGACAAATTTTAAATCCTTTGGGGGGTCAATGACTATTCCCCTTGAGGAGGGTTTTACTGTAGTTACAGGGCCCAATGGTTCAGGGAAAAGCAATATCCTTGATGGTATTTTGTTCTGCCTTGGATTGGCCACTAGTCGTGGTATGCGTGCTGAACGTTTACCCGATTTAGTTAATAGCGCTGTTTTAAGAGCTGGCAAATCTGCCGAAACAGTTGTAAGCGTGAGGTTTGATCTTGAAGGTTGGCAGCCTGACTCTGCTGAGGAGGGGCTTGATGTTCCTGAAGAAGGTCCTTGGATAAAGAGAGGTCAAAAAGATTGGACTGTCACTAGACGATTACGGGTTATGCCCGGGGGCTCTTATAGCTCTTCATATACGGCTGATGGAGAAAATTGTAATTTGCAGCAACTTCAGATTCAATTAAGACGTTTAAGGATTGATCCTGAAGGAAGCAATGTCGTGATGCAAGGCGATGTCACGCGAGTTGTTTCTATGAGCAATAAAGATCGCAGAGGATTGATTGATGAACTTGCAGGAGTGGCATTATTTGATAACAGAATAGACCAAGCACGTTTGAAGCTTGATGATGTTAATGATCGGCAAGAGCGATGTCGAATTGTTGAGCAAGAGTTACTTGCATCGAAGCAACGTCTAGAAAAAGATTGTGAAAAAGCTCGTCTATATAAGCAGCTTAAAGATGAGATGCAATTTCTTAAAAAACAAGAATCTGTGCTTGTTTTTGAAATGGCCCAGCAAGATTTTGAAAAGTTAAACTTACGCCAAAAAACATTAATTGAAAAAGAAGTCTATGACTCTAAAAAATTAGAAAAGTCAGAACTTATCCTTAATCAGTTAGATCAGAAATTGAAAGTGCTTCAAGCAGAAGTTAAGGATTTAGGTGAAGATAAATTGATTGCAATTCAAGGAGAGATTGCAGGTTTAGATAGTCAATCTCGAGAGCTAGATAGACAAGCATCGCAACATAAGGCTGATGGTGAGAAACTTAAAGAAAAACGTGACAATTTAAAGATAATGCAAGCAGGCATTAAACAAGATACATTACATAAAACATCAAAAATTTCAATTAAAGATATTGAAAGTGCAAGTGAAAATCTAAAAAATACTCAAATTGCTGTTGATGTTTCAAGACGTAGACTTACTGACATTGCAGGACGCTCAGGAGCTTATCTTGAAGAATATAAGGAACGTAATAACACTCGCCAACAAATTCAAACGAAACTAAAGCCAATTCAGCAAGAGCAACAAGAGTTACAAGGTAAGTTATTGCAGATTGATGAGAGGCTAACTGAACTGCGAATAGATCATGATAGGGATTTATTAGATAATCAGAAACTAAATAAAGAACTGGAAAGTATTGATATTGACTGGCAATCTATTTTAAAGGAGATTTCTATACAACAAAAAGAGATTGATAAGCTTTTGTCTCAATTATCAATTCAACAAAGGACCCGTCTTCGTTTGGAAAATGATCAAACTAGAATAGAAAAAGATATTGCTCGTCTAGAAAGTCGAAGAGAAACATTACATGAAAGTAGAGGAACAGGTGCTTTAAGACTGCTTTTAGAATCAGGATTAGAAGGTATTCATGGACTTGTCGCAAATTTGGGTGAGGTTGATAATCAGCATAAACTGGCGCTTGAAGTTGCTGCAGGAGCAAGGATTAGTCAGATTGTTTTGGATAATGATTTAATTGCGGCGAAAGCGATTGAGTTATTGAAAAAGCGTAAAGCTGGAAGGTTGACATTTTTACCACTAAATAAAATTAAGAATCCTGCAGGTACTTCAAGAACCGTTTTTCAAAGACCATTCGAGGATAAGAAATATCATGGTTTTATAGCTAAAGCAATTGATCTAATTAAATTTGAGCCTATTTATACAGATGTCTTTAAATATGTCTTTGGAGAAACTTTAGTATTTAATGATTTAGGATCCGCACGCTCACACTTAGGTGCATTTAGGTCAGTTACCTTGGCTGGAGAATTGATTGAAAAAAGTGGTGCAATGACAGGTGGTAGCTTCTTAGGTAGAAGCAGTTCCTTAGGTTTTGGGTCTAGTAATGATAACGATGAAATAGAACCACTTAGAGAAAGATTGCTTGAGCTTGGTGAAACTTTGATTAGTTGTAAAAAAGAGGAATCAAACTTGTCTCATTTATTAGATGCAGCTAAACCCAAATTAAAAGTTCTTGAGAAGAAGCATGCATCTCTAGAAGCCCAACGTGCTGCATTTGAGCGTTCCCATAGTCCTTTTATTGATAGGCAGAACGAGCAAAGTGATCGTTTAAATTGTTTGACTAAAGCTAGAAAGAAGTATCAAACTAGATTGGCCTTACTTGGAGAAGAGATTACTCCTTTGATGGGTCAGTTAGAGAGTCTTGATGCAACGGAAAAGACCCCTTTATCTGTTAGTAGTAAAGAGAATATAAAACAACTACAAAAAGATTTGCAGGTAGCCGAAGAAGCGCTAGAAAAAGCTAAAGATGCAAGAGATGCTCTAATTGATGAAAAGCGCAATGAAGAGCTAGCTTTGGAAAGACTGCTTGGCCAACAAGAATCTCTTAAAGAGGAAGAAGAGAGATTACAGGATGCAATTAATTTACTTACTAAGCAGCATCAAAAATGGAGGAATGAAAACCAATCTTTAAGGATTCAACGGGAAAAATTGGATATTCAAAAACAACAATTGGAGAATTCCTTTGGTGAAAAACGTAGAGAGCGAGATCAGGCCGAATTGGAGTTGTCTACTAAAAGGCAAGAGTTTCAAACTCTTTTATGGAAACTCGAAAAATTAAGAGAGGATCTTCAATCTCTTGAGGAAGAGTTAAGAAGTAGTTGTATTCGTATTGTGGAACTCGAGAAACTTCTTCCAGAACCATTGCCAGATATTCCTGAAGAACTTAGAGATAAGGGACTCGACTATCTTCAAGGTCAGTTAAAGACCTTACAAGAGAGAATAGAATCATTAGAACCTGTAAATATGTTGGCTTTAGATGAACTTGAAACCTTAGAAGGTCGTTTACGTGATTTAGTTGACAGGCTAGAAGTCTTAAGCGAAGAACGTTCAGAATTATTATTACGTGTTGAGACTGTCTCAACTCTGCGCCAAGAAGCTTTTATGGAGGCTTTTGAAGCTGTTGATTTTCATTTTCGAGAAATCTTTGCGAGTCTTTCGGATGGTGATGGTCACCTGCAATTAGAAAATGTTGAGGATCCTTTAGAGGGTGGTCTTACTTTGGTTGCCCATCCGAAAGGCAAGGCTGTTAGAAGGTTGGCTGCAATGTCAGGAGGAGAAAAATCTTTAACAGCTTTAAGCTTTTTGTTTGCATTACAGCGTTTTAGACCTTCTCCTTTTTATGCGTTAGATGAGGTGGATAGTTTCCTTGATGGAGTTAATGTAGAAAGGCTTTCTGCTTTGATTGCTAGACAATCAGATAAGGCTCAGTTTATGGTGGTAAGCCATCGTCGGCCCATGATTGGTGCTGCGACTCGTACTATTGGTGTTACACAAGCTAGGGGTTTGAATACCCAGGTAATTGGTTTGCCTTTGGCAGCTTGAACTGTATCTAAGCTTGTTATGAGTCAAAATGATTCGAATAGTTCAAATCTAAATCTCTAGTTTGACCAACACTCAATTCCCAAACGATTTAGGTGAAGCCGTACCCAGTGAAAGACTCTGGCTTAGATCAGAGTTGATGGGAACGCAAGTCATTACTCGTGACACTGGACGTCGCTTAGGCGTTGTTGGAGAGGTTGTTGTTGATATAGACAGGCGTGAAGTGATAGCACTTGGTTTGCGTGACAATCCTTTAACTCGCTTTTTACCTGGGTTACCTAAATGGATGGTTTTGGATCAGATTCGTCAGGTTGGAGACGTTATTCTTGTTGACTCAATTGATTCTTTGAGTGAGGAATTTAATCCTGATAGATATAGCAAGCTTATTAATTGTCAGGTCATTACTGAATCTGGCGAACAATTAGGAAGAGTTTTAGGGTTTTCATTTGATATTGAGACTGGGGAACTGATTAGTTTAGTAACGGGAGCTGTTGGAGTTCCTCTTTTAGGAGAGGGAGTATTGAGTACTTGGGAGATTCCTGTTAATGAAATTGTGAGTAGCGGTACAGATCGGATTATTGTTTATGAAGGTGCTGAAGAAAAGCTGAAACAATTGAGTAGTGGATTACTAGAAAAAATAGGAGTTGGTGGCTCAGCTTGGGACGAGAGGGAAAATGAACGTTATAGGGTGAATTTAGTACCAGTTGAAAATCAATTAATTTCAGGGGAAGAAGTTGAAGAAACTCAAAGAACTCTTACTGCTTCTTCAGAGTCAGTATTTAATCCTGAGGAAGAAGAGTTGGAGTATGTTGAATTAGAAGATAAAAATCAATTTAATCAAAAGAAATCACGCTATTTAGAAGAAGTTCAACCTTCCAGACAATCTAATTTTGAAAATTTATATCGAGAAGAATACGATGATCGTCTTCAAAATAACTTTACCTCTAATCAAATTCCTGAAACACAAGAAGATTATGACCCAGTTAATCGTTCAAACTCCAGGAAGTCAATTAGTAATTTAGAAGATCCTTTAGATGTTGAACCTATTAACATTGAGAAACCTAAGAAGGAATATAAAGATAATAATGAGAAAGAATCTTTGTATTCAGAAGAAATTGAGGATCCATGGTGAAATGCTTAAACTTTAATTTAAGGGTATAGAATCTTATTTAATTGATCCTGCTCATTAAATCTATAATTTCTTTTACCATTAATTTAATAGCACCAGGTTTACCTCTTAATGACTTTAAATCTTCTCTTTGACCTTCTAATCTCTTAGGGGAGGTTAACCAATCATTTGCTTCATTTGCAATATCTTTAGGAGTAATCTTTCCAATTCTTTCAGGAACAATCATTCTATTAGCAGTTATATTTGGCCATGCCATAAATTTGTTCCCTCGTATTCTCCACAAACCTATTAATAAGCTTAAAAAATACTTCAAAATTGGTAATCTTGCAATTATGCCCAAAAATCCATCCCAAGCTTCCATCACAGTTAAATGCTGAGTAGGAACTACTACAATCATTGGTACTCCTAGTGATCCTAATTCTGCTGTATTGGCGCCAATTGTTGTTATTGCCAAGTCACATTGACTTATTAAACTATGTGCAGGGTAAGTTTCAATTATATGTAATTCTGTTCCAGATCCTGTAACTAATTTTTTCCATGGATATTTTTTAGTAGGTAATTCTATCTGCTTAACTTTAGAATTATATTCTCTTGTAATTGCATTTTTTGAGCTACTAAAATAACAAATTTCTTCAATATTTGTTGTTGGAGCAAGTGGAATTAAAAAATTGTACTCTGGATTCTTTTGTGATAAAAGATCAGCAACTTCGAGAAAAAAAGGTATGCCAATTGATAGTTTTGCTTTTTTAGATCCAGGTAATATTGCAACCCACTTTCCCTGTGGAAGAGGAGCTATGTTTTTAGCTTCAGTTTGTATATCTGCCATTAAATCACCTACGACAACACAGCGCTTTTTTAACTTCTTGGGCAATATTTCTTTTACGTGTGGGGACATTGCTGCAATTCGATCATTCCAAAATGGCCATCTTGTTATCCATTCTGAATAAGTAATATTTTTGTATTTCAATCTTGCTGCAAGTAGCACACTCCAGAATTGGTCGCCCCCTAAAAAGACAACAATTCCTTCTTTGGGCCAATATCCAAATTTTTGGGGATTGATTAATACTGTCCAAAAATCTTTAGCTGCGGTGACTTTCTCAAATAGTTTCCAGGAAGTAGCTACTTCCTTTTCATTTCCCGTTGCATTCGGGCATGGCACTAAAACTAATCTCAGGCTAATGAAGGCATTGGGTGCATAAGGTCGGAATGACAAAGATCTATGCAAGGCTTCTGCAAGGGGCTTAACCCATGTAGTTAATTCTCCTGGTCCATTTGAAATAAATACAACTGTTAGACCAGGTTCAGAAGTTGTAATAGTTGATATTGAATTCAAGGTTTTAACCTATGCGGATGGCGAGACTTGAACTCGCAAGGCCGAAGCCACACGCTCCTTAGACGTGCGTGTCTACCAATTCCACCACATCCGCAGTTGAAACAAAGTTGTTAACTAAGTCAAAGATAATCATATACGGTATCCCTTCGTTAAGGATGGGTCGAAGCACTGATACGATTCCTTTATATCATTCAAGATCTTGAGTGTCTCTAGGCAAAGTACTAATTGCTAATCGAGGCGAGATTGCCTTACGAATACTCCGTAGTTGTAGGGAGTTAGGGATTGCAACAGTTGCGGTCTATAGCACTACTGATCGTAATGCATTACATGTTCAACTAGCTGATGAAGCTGTTTGTGTAGGTGACTCACCTAGTAATAAAAGCTATTTAAATGTTCCAAATATTCTTGCTGCAGCTACATCTAGACGTGTTGATGCGATTCATCCTGGGTATGGATTTTTAGCGGAAAATGATCGATTTGCTGAAATTTGCAAAGATCATGGAATTGTTTTTATTGGCCCATCACCACATGCCATTAGATCTATGGGAGATAAAGCGACTGCGAAATCAACTATGATGAAGGTGGGAGTCCCCACTGTCCCTGGTAGTCAAGGTCTATTAGCAAGTTGTGAGGAAGCCGCTTCTCTAGCAAGTGAAATGGGATATCCGGTAATGATAAAGGCTACTGCTGGAGGTGGTGGAAGGGGTATGAGATTAGTTAATAGCGCAGAGACTATTGAGGAGCTTTTCAAGGCTGCTCAGGGTGAATCAGAAGCTGCATTTGGCAATGGTGGCTTGTATATGGAGAAGTTTATTGATAAACCTCGTCATGTTGAAGTGCAAATCTTGGCAGATAGTTTTGGCAATGTGGTGCATTTAGGCGAAAGAGATTGTTCGATCCAACGTAGGCATCAGAAATTATTAGAGGAATCACCAAGTCCAGCTTTAGATAAGGAGTTGAGGCTTCGAATGGGTCAGGCAGCAGTATCAGCAGCAAAAAGTATTAATTATGAAGGAGCTGGAACGGTCGAATTTCTTCTTGATAGATCAGGAAAATTTTATTTTATGGAAATGAATACTCGTATCCAGGTTGAACATCCAGTCACTGAAATGGTTACAGGAATTGATTTAGTAGCTGAACAATTACGAATTGCTGGTGGAGAGTCGATTCCCTTTACTCAAGATCAAGTTCAGTTGAATGGTCATTCAATTGAATGCAGAATTAACGCAGAGGATTCATCTCATAATTTCCGACCTTCTCCTGGAAGAATTACTGGTTGGCTTCCTCCTGGAGGTCCAGGAGTAAGAGTTGATAGTCATGTTTACACAGGTTATGACATTCCTCCTTTCTATGATTCTTTGATCGGCAAGGTGATTGTTTGGGGCAATGATCGTGAAATAGCTTTGAAGAGGATGAAGAGAGCCTTAAATGAGTGCGCCGTTACTGGAATACCAACAACAATTGACTTTCATTTGAAATTGTTGGATCGAGGAGAATTTGTTAGGGGTGATGTTCATACAAAGTTTGTAGAGCAGGAGATGCTTTAATAATTTTCTATTGAGTTCATTGTTGAGATAAGACTTGAATTAATATTTGCGAGAGAATTCCTTGAGGACCTACTAGTAACTCCCTTGCAAGACTAATAAGCCCAAACCAAATCACTGGAGTAATGTCAACTCCTCCAATTGGGGCAATGAATCTTCTAGTAATAGATAAAAAGACTTCTGTTGGTAGGTAAATCAAAAGCCAAAAACCATTGTCAATCTTTACCTGTGGATACCATGTGAGAACAATTCTCATCAAGAAGGCTAATGACCAGCTTGCTAAAAGTAAGCTGGCTAAAAAATGAATTGTTGGGAGTGCTTTTATCAAAATTGGCGTCACAAAGCTCTAAGCATCTGTACATCTATCGTATAAAAATGCTTTTACTTCGTAGGATTGTTAAGCTTTTGCTTTTATAAAGAGCTGTAATGGCTTTTACTTTGTCAAACCTCCTTTTCAGTGCTGCCGTTTCTAGTCAGGCTGCTACTAACTCAGCTATTGGCATGATTGGTAGTTTTCTTGCTGCCGCAGCATTCATTGTTGTTCCTGCCGCATCTTTCTTGGTGTGGGTGTCACAGAAAGATGCTCTTCAACGAGGACGCTAGGACTAGGCAATTCTTGCTTATTTCTTAGACTGGAGTAAACGAGTTGGATTCCATCTCGTTTACAACTCATTTCGTGGAGCTTTACTTTGGTCAATGCCAGTCTGAATTGGGCCAGCATTGTGGGAATCGCCTTAGCCATATGCGGCGGGGGTCTTTATTTCTTGCGATCATTTAAGCCAGCGCTTGCACGTGATTACGACGTATTTTTTGCTGCGATAGGACTGCTTTGCGGAGGGATACTTTTTTTCCAAGGATGGCGTTTAGACCCAATTCTTCAATTTGGTCAATTTTTGCTTGCTGGGACTACAGTTTTCTTCGCATATGAGAGTGTTCGTCTTAGAGGAATTGCTACTGATCAAGCTAGACGTTCTTCTTATTTTGACGAGGAATTAGAATCACCTTCTCGTTCAAGGTCTGGTTTCAGATCTCGAGGAGAAGAGGATTATGATCAATTTCAGGATTCTGAACCTATTAACCGCAGGTTCTTAGGTAGAGAAAATGCAGAAGATTATGATTCTGGGGAAGAGGATTTCTATCGCTCCAGACGGAATGCAAGACCAGCGATCCCTGAGCAAGCTGCCAGTAGGAGAAGTAGACCTCAGAGACCTCAGAGAGATTCTTCGAGATCTGAGTCGCTAGATTCTAGGAGGATGTCAAGATTTTCAACTAACAATAACTCTGACGATAGAAATAGAAGTTCTACTTTTGGAGATCGCAGAAGCGTTAGGCAAGAAGACAAAAGAGGAAGTAGACCAAGACCAAATAACCAAACTTCAAGAAGATCTAATCAGAGTAGAGAATCAAGTGTGAATTTTAGAGAGAGTGAAAGAAAGTCTAGATCTTCTTCAGAACGATATTCTCCACCTAAAGGAGCACCTATTGAGAATAGAGCTGAGGATGCAGCCTTTTCTTCAAAGGAGTCTAAGTCAGGTTCAAAAAGAGTCCCTAATTCAGAGATGCCATCAGAAAGAAGGAGATCAGCTGGAAATCCATATAGAAATCCAACCATTCGAAGAACTAATTCATCCAATGCCAGACCTAGAGACAATACTTCTAGATTTGATGATTAAGAGCTTAGAGATTGATTTCTTTTGAGCGCAGATATTTATGGAACAAAGCCAGCCCAATGGAGGAATCCTGAATGGCTAAAAATCTCAATAAGCAAGATTGCGAGAAAACCAACCATTGCGAATCTTCCATTAACTCTCTCTGCATAACCACTCCAACCAAATGATGGGATATCGGGAGTTGTAGCACTCGGGATATTGTTTAGATCACTATTGTTTGCCTTGGTGCCCTCAGAGTCTTCGTTAGAGGATTCCGCGTTAGTTGATTCTGAATTGTTTGAGTTCATAGAATCAAATTAGCATTTAGCTGAATTGATAGCTAGATGAAGGTTGTAGACGCCATGAACCATCTCCGCCAAGCTCTAGAACTGATTCATGGAAGCCTATAAGTGTTGGTCTGTGCCCAACACTTATGACTGCCAAATCTCTTTTCCTTAAAAGACTATACAAATGCTCTTCGGTTTTTATATCTAATGCGCTTGTGGCTTCATCTAACACTGCAAATCTTGGTGAATTTAAAAGTAATCTGCCAAATGCTAATCTTTGTTGTTCTCCTAAAGATAAAATTCTAGGCCAATCTTGCTTAATGGTTAAGTCGGGGTATCGATCTATAAGTGATGCAAGATTGACTTCTTTAAGTACAGATCTGAGTTGATCATCACTAAATTTGTTTTGATCAGTTGGGTAGCAAAGCTGCTCTCTAAGTGAACCTAAAATCA
>QCLI01000015.1 GCA_003214695.1 Prochlorococcus sp. AG-412-P08 | reverse complement strand
AAAGAATCAAGATCAACTTGTTGGTCAGATTGCTAAGCGTCAAGCTGTCATGAATCCGGAGAATACTTTTTATTCTGCGAAACGATTTGTCGGTAGGCGGGTGGATGAAGTAAACGAAGAATCTAAAGAAGTTAGTTATGGAGTAGAAAAGTCAGGGTCGAGTGTAAAACTAAAATGCCCAGTTTTAGACAAACAATTTTCTCCAGAAGAGGTCGCGGCGCAGGTTTTACGAAAGCTATCTGAAGATGCTGGTAAATATTTGGGCGAAAGTGTTAGTCAAGCAGTCATTACAGTTCCTGCATATTTCAATGATTCTCAGCGCCAGGCTACAAAAGATGCAGGAAAGATTGCTGGTTTAGAGGTGCTTAGGATTATTAATGAGCCAACGGCAGCTGCATTGGCTTATGGTTTAGATAAGCAAAGCAATGAGAGAATATTGGTTTTTGATTTAGGTGGGGGAACCTTTGATGTTTCAGTATTAGAGGTTGGAGATGGTGTTTTTGAAGTCTTATCAACCTCAGGTGATACTCATCTTGGTGGGGATGATTTTGACAAGGTAATTGTTGATCATCTAGCAGCCACTTTTAAAGCGAATGAAGGTATAGATTTACGTCAGGATAAGCAAGCACTTCAACGACTTACAGAAGCTGCAGAAAAGGCAAAAATTGAATTGTCTAATGCTACGCAAAGTGAGATTAATTTACCTTTTATTACAGCCACCCCGGAAGGTCCAAAGCATGTAGATTTAACTCTTACGAGAGCAAAATTCGAAGAATTAGCATCTAATTTAATTGATCGCTGCAGAGTTCCAGTCGAACAAGCTTTGAAAGATGCGAAATTATCGACAGGTGAGATTGATGAAATTGTTATGGTTGGTGGTTCTACTCGCATGCCAGCTGTCAAAGAATTAGTTAAAAGAGTTACAGGTAAAGATCCAAATCAGACAGTGAATCCTGATGAGGTTGTTGCTGTAGGAGCAGCAATTCAAGGTGGTGTGTTAGCAGGTGAAGTGAAGGATATATTGCTTTTAGATGTCACACCACTTTCATTAGGTGTTGAAACCTTAGGAGGTGTCATGACAAAAATGATTACAAGAAATACAACTGTTCCTACTAAAAAAGCTGAGACGTATTCAACTGCGGTTGATGGTCAGACAAATGTTGAAATTCATGTTCTTCAAGGAGAACGAGAAATGGCCTCAGACAATAAAAGTCTTGGTACTTTTAGGTTAGATGGCATTCCTCCATCTCCTCGAGGTGTTCCTCAAATTGAAGTTACTTTTGATATTGATGCTAATGGAATATTGAGTGTTACTGCAAAAGACAAAGGTAGTGGGAAGGAGCAGAGCATTTCGATTACTGGTGCATCAACTCTTTCAGACAATGAAGTTGAGAAGATGGTTAAAGATGCTGAAACTAATGCAACGGCAGATAAAGAAAAAAGAGATAGAATTGACATTAAAAATCAAGCAGAGACGCTTGTATACCAAACTGAGAAGCAACTTGAAGAGTTAGGAGATAAGGTAGACAATGATGCAAAAACTAAAGTAGATGAGATGCGTGTTAAGTTAAAAGAAGCTACGGAAAAAGATGACTATGAGACTATGAAAAGTTTAGTAGAAGATCTACAGAAAGAATTATATTCTTTAGGTGCTTCTGTTTATCAGCAAGCCAATGCTGCTTCCCAAGCAGCGGATGGGTCAGCTCCAGATTCTAATAATTCAAATGAAGGTAATGATGATGTGATAGATGCTGAATTTACAGAAACAAAGTAGTCAAGTTTTGATTTGATTGGCAACCCATTCAGCACAAGCGGGAGCTAAAAGTATTCCGTTTCTATAATGTGCTGTGTTTAAAATAAGCCCTGGTTCAATTGTTTTTAATAGTGGAGCAGGTTGCCCTAATGGCCTTGCCCTTATTCCATACCACTGTTTTTTTATTGAGACGTTTTTGATCCATTTTGGTGAAAGTCCATTGAGGCTTTTTAATTTACTTAAGGCACTTCTGCTAGGTTTAATTCCTGGTTCAAGAGTTGCACCAATTAATATTTGATTTTTCTCTAGTGGGATTAAATTAATTCCATTACTTGTTATTACTGCAGGCCAATCTTCCCAGTTGTTCTGATCATCATCATTCAGAGTTAAATGTATGGCTTGGCCAAGGACAGCTTCCATTTGTTGCTCGTGACCTATTTTGTGAAGTAATGATTGACTACCTAAAGCAGAGCAAATAACTATAAAGTCTTTTGTAAGAATCTCCCTATTTTCTAACATAATTTTCCATTCTGCTTGTTTGCCTTGAGAAGACCTAAATAAAGAGATGACTTTTGTACTTATTGTTTTGACTTTTAGCTTATCTAAAGAGATTCTTAGACATTTTAGTAATTTATGTGGATTTATTCGCCCATCATTTTTTGAAATTAGACCTCCATATTCGTTCTTAGGCCAGCTTCCCTCAATAGTTTGATCTCTCGCAGGATCTAACAGCTTTAGCCCTAAACCGGCTCTTTCTTGACATAATTCTTTCATTAATTCCAACTCTTTTTTGTCGCTTGCTAATTGAATTAAGGGCGTATCTATTCTTATCGACTTGTCAAAATCATATAATTCTTTCATTAATTCGGGCCAGAGCGACATGCTTCGCTGTCTAAGTCTCCAGCTGCGCCCTGTTGATCTTCGAAATATGTTCCCCATGAGAATTCCCAGAGATGCTTTGCTCGCATTTTCATATCGATCACAGTTTTGATGTTGATTCAGTTCTGGATCAATAATGACGACATTGTGACCTAATTGCGATAACCGATAGGCTGTAGTCATGCCTATAATTCCCGCTCCAACAACAGCAATTTCTTTAAATTCCATGTTTTAAATCCCTCTTAAATGTTGGCAATGCTAGTTTTATTAGTTGTTATAAGTAGATAATGATGTGATATTTAGGATTTGTCTGTGACTTCTGTAATCTTGCAGCTTATATGTCCAGATCGAGCTGGCCTGGTTAGTGCATTATCTAGTTGGATATTTAAAAATAGAGGGAATATTCATCACGCAGATCACCATACTGATGAAGGAGTGAGCTTGTTTCTCAGTAGGTTGGAATGGGATCTTGATGGATTTCGAATACCACGTGATGCAATTGATGCTGAAATACAGGACCTAGCAAATTCTTTGTCAGGTAAGGCTCAATTATATTTTTCAGATGTTTTTCCAAAAGTTGCGATTTTTGTAAGTAAACAAAGCCATTGTTTGTTAGATCTACTTGGACGAGTTTCTAATAATGAGTTAAGAATGAATATACCTTTAATTATCTCCAATCACGATACCTTAAGGGAGTCTTGTAATCAATTTAAAGTAGAATTTAATAGTATTCCTATAGATGCTGAGAGTCAATTAATTTCAAAGAAGATGATTTTAGACTCGCCAGTTAATCATAATATTGATTTAGTAGTATTGGCTAAATATATGCAAATTTTAAGTCCTAATTTTCTTCAAGCATTTCTAAATGTTATCAATATACATCATTCTTTTTTACCAGCATTTAAAGGAGCTAAACTTTATCATAGAGCATGGAAACGTGGAGTTAAATTAATATTAGCTACTGCTCACTATGTTACAGATGATCTAGACGATGCTCCAATTATTGATCAAGCAATAGCTTATATTAGCCATCATGATGAAGTAGAAGATTTGATTAGAAAAGGTAGAGGTATCGAACGAATTGCCATAGCTAGAGCATTAACATTTCATTTGCGAAGGCAAGTGATGGTTTATGAAGGCAGGACTGCTATTTTTGCATGAACCTTTTAACCTGGCTCTCTTCTTTTAGACCTCACAAGATATTATTAATAGGTTGGATATCTTTTCAGTTAGGGTTATTTTTTCTAGCATCTAGTCCATTTATATCAGTTTTATTTTTTCTAATTGCCTTGTTTTTTGGCAGTTATAAACGTTTGAGATATTTTTTTAAAGATCAATGGAATTATATTTTTACTCTGATTTCATTACTAATGTTAATAGGCTCTTTTAATGCCTATTCTGGCTCGCTTGCATGGATAGGCTTAGCTAATTGGATACCTTTATTTTTTTGCTGTTGGGCATTTCAGCCATATCTTTTGACTGCTCAAGCGAGACAGCGTAGTGGCGTTTTACTCCTTTTAGGTACTTTCCCAGTTGTATTTACTGGGATTGGACAAATGTGGTTTGGGTTACATGGGCCTTGGGAAGTCCTTAATGGTTTGATTATTTGGTTTAATGACGCAGATGGTCAGCCAACAGGTCGATTGTCTGGACTCTTTAGTCATGCAAATATTGCGGGCTCTTGGCTGGCTTTAGTTTTTCCATTTTCATTGGCAACATTTTTGCAGACTACGTTGAATTTCTCTAAGAGGAGTATTGCTTTTGTTTGGGTTCTATTTATTGTCATTGCATTGGTATTGACTAATTCAAGAAATGCTTGGGGAGGATTGTTTTTATCAATACCTTTAGTTTTAGGAGTAAGTACATGGTCATGGTTGCTTCCTTTTTTAGCGATGATCTTACTTCCTGTTGCTTTAGCAGTTTTTCCGTTTGTTCCAATGGAGATTCAAGCTTTTTCTCGAAAAATTGTTCCAGAAGGATTGTGGGCACGTTTATCGGATCTCCAATTTGCCGGTCAAAGGCCATTAGAGACAACACGACTTTTTCAATGGAAGGAAGCGATAACTGTTATTTTTTCGAAGCCTTGGTTTGGATATGGAGCTGCGGCTTTCTCTATTCTTTATCCATTGCGACAAGGAATTTGGCATGGCCATACACATAATTTACCGCTTGAATTAGCTGTTGCGCATGGATTACCAGCTGCAGTTTTATTAGTAAGCACTGTTTTATCACTTTTAATTGTTTCTTATAACAAGTGTTTTGGCATACAGACTGCTCTTAGGCTGAATGTCTTTGATAGAGCGTGGTGGGCTGCAACTTTTATACTTGTATTTCTCCATGCTTCGGATATACCTATGTTTGATAGCAGGATTAATTTTGTTGGATGGATATTTTTGGCTGGATTGCGTTGCATGATTTTAACTAGTAATTCAAAGCGTTTTTTGATGTTTGATTAATTGTTCTACTTTTAGTGGTCCATTGAGGTGCATCCAAGGTAAAATACGATCATGCTCCCACTGGTTATGGACTATTTCCTCCCAGTCAGGAAGTTGAGAATTAGTAGAGGAGTAGGTATCTTTTTCTTGAATTATTTTGTACGCTTTTTTCCATCCTCCTAAAGTATTTTGTGATCCTCTTACTAATTCGATAACTGGTGCTAATCGCCTATCGCTTCGAGAAATAAGAGCTTGAATAATACTCCATCCATAGCTTTCAGGCCTTACTTCTATACCGTGCGGCTTTAATCTTTTTCCAAGTTTTTGTAGTCTTTTCTTGGCTTCAGTTCTTACTCCAAACCATTGAAAAGGTGTATGAGCTTTAGGAACAAATGTGCTTACTCCGAATGAAAGTTTAAGACTAGGGCTTTTTCTTTTTATTTTTAGTAATAGATCGGAAGTTGTTTCAATGTCTTCTTCGGTTTCTGTTGGTAAACCAACCATCCCATATAGTTTCAGCCGAGATAGCCCACCTTCATGTGCGTATCTAGCAGCAGAATATATTTCTTCTTCATTTAGCTTTTTGTTGACTAAGTCCCTGATCTTTTGACTACCACTTTCAATAGCAATTGTGATTGATTTGCAATTTCGACGAGAAAGTAGATGAGTCATTTTTTTATTTACCGTTGTTGCTCGAACAGAACTGAGGCTTAATCTCATGTCCTCAAAGCTATCTTGATCAAGCCAAGTCAATAATTCATCAAACTCTGGATGTTGTGTTATGGATGCTCCTAGTAAACCAATTCTTTTAGTAACGGCGAATCCTTTTTCTATAGCTGGAATCAGGCCATCATCAAGAGAGGAATTGCGAAAAGGTAGATTTAGGTAACTTGCTAAACAGAAGCGGCATAGTTCCGGACAGCTCCGAACTACTTCTACCATATGTATTCCAGGCCAAGCTGCTTCTGGAGTAATGACTGTGGAGTGACTAAGAGTATTTTGTTTCCATGTCTGCTTAGTAATTTGCTTTGGAATGTCTGAGTCAATAGCTTTAGTTGCTATTAACTCTTTATTCGAGTTGTACTGAGGTTCATAGAAAGCAGGGACATAAATCCCTGCAATTTGAGAAAGTATTTTTAATTTTTTATCACGTGATATTCCTTCAAGTTCATGAAGCTTTTCAATAAATGCTGGCAACAAGTTTTCTCCATCCCCTAATAAGATGACATCTAGAAATGGTGCGAAAGGTTCTGGGTTGGCAGTCAGTACTTGTCCGCCACCAAAGACTATGGGGTCTTCTTCAGATCGTTTATGGCTCCAAATTGGAATCTTATTGTTTTCTAAAAGATCTAATAGAACTGGACCATCTAATTCCCAACTGAGAGAAATTCCAAATAGATCAATTCTTCTATGAAGTTTATCGTTTTGGTCAGTAAATAATCTTCTAACATCGACATCTGTTCTTTGTGCAAGGGTTGCCCAAATAATTTGAAAGCCCAGACTTGTGATTCCTACTGAGTAGGTATTAGGGAAAGCTAAAACCATCCTAAGTGCATTTGACTTAGGAATACTGGGTTTAAATAGAAGAGTTTCTTGGTTCAGTTTTTTAAGGATTAGTAGCTAATGATTGAGACCCTGGATCTTTATCTTCTTCCTCATTTGCAAGCTCAATTTGTCTTTCGTATATTGATTTGGCATTAAACAAGCGTGCAATTAAAAAGCTTGTAATACACGCTAATAAAACAGGTTTTAGGATTAACAAATTTTTAGTTGGAGCAAAGGCAAGAAACATTGCTGAGATAGGTGTTCGTGTACATGCAGCAACAAATGCACCCATTCCCGCAAGAGTATAGGTCGTAGGGAAATGACCTGTTAGCATTTCTACCCAAGTTCCACAAGCTGAACCTATGCATCCTCCAAGAATGAGCATGGGGAAGAAGAGCCCTCCAGGAGCCCCTGATGCTGCTGCTAGTCCTGTGGTAAAGAAAAGAACAACAAAGGTTCCAATGGCCAATCCAATATTGCCATCTCCTAAGACAATTAATTTTTTGAGTTCTCCTACATGATGAAATTCACTTGGCAAGAATGAAAAAATGCTGCCGAGTATTATTCCACTAGTTGTCATACGTAAAACAAATCTTTGCTTAAACCAATCATTTCCTAGACGTTGCATAAATAAAACATATTGAGAATAAAGTTGAGCTAAAAGACCAACTACTATCCCTAAAAATATTAAATAAGAGAAATCAATCGGCAGTAGATGTATCGTAACTGGAAAATCAATATCCAGATTAAAGCCTTGACCTTGGAGTATGTTTGCCCACGTGTCTGCCCAGAATGTTGTCACTATTACTAGTAACAGAATTACAGGTCTTGATGAATTGAGTAATTCTTCAATGGCATAGATAAATCCTCCAATAGGCGCACTGAATACTGCTGCAATTCCTGCTCCACTCCCTGCTGCCACAATTACACGTCTAAAGGCTACGGGAGCTTTTAACCATTGCGCCATTTTCCATGCAACTGATCCTCCCATTTGGACGGCTGGCCCTTCTGGACCAAGTGGGAAGCCACTTCCTATAGCTATAATCCCTGCAACTAATTTACCTATTCCAACGTTCAGTCCCATTGGAACTTCTTTATGACGTAGATAGTTGATGATTTGGGTAACACCCGAACCCCCTGCAGCTGGTGCGAATTTCGAAATTATTGTTGCTGAGATTAATCCTCCTATACCACCTAATAGAGGCAAAATAAACCATGCAGGTAGTATTGCTAGTAACTCTAATCTCCAACTATCTAGTGTATGAATTCCTAACTTAAACAGTACACCAGTCACGGCAGCGCCAAGCCCTGTTAATACTAACGCTAGAACAACAACAAACCATCGTTGATGTAGTAACTTACGAATACTATATC
Organism: Prochlorococcus sp. AG-412-P08; assembly: GCA_003214695.1. Lineage (GTDB taxonomy): Bacteria > Cyanobacteriota > Cyanobacteriia > PCC-6307 > Cyanobiaceae > Prochlorococcus_E. The sequence continues at coordinate 21,147 of QCLI01000015.1, read as the reverse complement.
CTGAGGTTATTGGGTGCCTTGTGAGGCTTATGTCATTCAAATATCTCATCAAGAAACATTTAGGAATTCTTTTTGTGCTTCATTACTAATAATTTGCCCATTTTTTTCAAAGCCATCTATTTTATTAAAATTTAAATATTTATAGAGTGAATCTGATAAAGGATTAATTTTCTCGGAAGTGATCTTTTGATATTCTTCTATGGTTGGAATTCGACCTAGCAAAGCACACACAGCTGCTAATTCTGCGCTGCCTAAATATACTTGAGCTCCCTTACCTAGACGATTATTGAAGTTTCTTGTACTTGTAGAGAAGACTGTTGCATTATCTTCTACTCGAGCTTGATTCCCCATACAGAGAGAACAGCCAGGCATTTCTAACCTGGAACCAGCGTCTTCAAAAATTTTGTAATAACCTTCTTTTTTTAGCATTTCTTCATCCATACGAGTTGGAGGACAGACCCAGAGTTTTGCTTGTGTTTTCCCAGAGTTTTCGAGGATCTTCGCTGCTGCTCGATAATGTCCAATATTGGTCATACATGAGCCAATAAATACTTCTTGAATTGGAGTGCCAGCTTCTTTGCTTAGGTGCTTTACGTTGTCCGGGTCATTAGGGCAAGCAATGACTGGTTCTTTTAATTGATCGAGATCAATTTCAATGATTGATGAGTAAGTTGCATCAGAATCTGCTTTTAAGACGTTTGGTTTTTGTAACCATTTTTTCATTGCTTGAATACGTCTTCCTAAAGTGCGAGGATCTTTATACCCTCTTGCAATCATATTTTTTAAAAGGGATATATTGCTTTCTAGGTATTCTGAGATTGTTTTTTCTGAGAGTTGAATCGTGCAACCAGCGCATGATCGCTCCGCACTTGCATCAGTTAATTCGAATGCCTGTTCAAGTTTGAGATCTGGCAATCCTTCGATTTCCAAAATTTTCCCATTGAAGATATTGACTTTATTTTCTTTTGAAATAGTTAATAATTCTTTTTCAATGGCTATTAGAGGAATTGCATTTACGACATCTCTTAACGTAATTCCTTGTTGGAGCGAGCCTTTGAAGCGAACCAATACTGATTCAGGCATGTCTAGTGGCATTGCACCAATAGCCGCGGCAAATGCAACTAAACCTGAGCCACCAGGAAATGATATTCCAAGCGGGAACCTTGTATGGCTGTCTCCTCCTGTACCGACTGTATCTGGTAGGAGCATTCTGTTTAGCCAGCTATGAATTATTCCATCACCTGGTCTTAATGCCACCCCTCCTCGCTCTGCAAAGAAATCAGGTAGCGTTTCTTGAGTTTCAATATCTATTGGTTTTGGGTAAGCAGCAGTATGGCAAAAACTTTGCATTACTAAGTCTGCTGAGAAACCTAGGCATGCAAGTTCTTTCATTTCATCTCTAGTCATTGGGCCAGTTGTATCTTGGCTTCCAACAGTTGTCATAACCGGTTCGCAACTTATTCCTGGTTGAATACCATCTAAACCACAAGCTTTTCCGACAATCTTTTGTGCTTGTGTATATCCATGAGATGTAGCCTTTGCCTTTCCTGGACGAATGAAAATTGTTGCAGGTGTTAAATTTAGCTTTTCTCTAACTTTGTCAGTTAAGGCTCTTCCTATCATTAATGGTATACGTCCGCCTGCTTGGACTTCATCTAAAATGGTAGATGGCTTCAATTCAAAGGTTGATATAACTGTCTGAGCATTGCTTGCCGTTTCTTTTTTTGTAATTGTTCCTTCATAAGGATAAATTGTAATTATATCTCCAGTGTTGAGCTTGCTCACATCACACTCAATAGGCAAGGATCCTGAATCTTCAGCCGTATTAAAAAATATAGGTGCAATTTTACCTCCGAGAATTACACCTCCAGACCGTTTATTTGGAACATAAGGAATATCCTCACCAATGTGCCAAAGTACAGAGTTAATAGCTGATTTTCGTGAACTGCCTGTACCAACAACATCCCCTACATATGCAATAGGATATTGCTTTTGCTTGAGGCCCTCGAGTATTTTCAACCCATCAGGGTACCTTGTCTCAAGCATTGCAAGTGCATGAAGTGGAATATCGGGCCTAGTAGTCGCATGAGTAGCAGGTGAAAGATCATCCGTATTGGTTTCTCCAGCAACTTTGAAAACGGTTAATGTTATTGCATTTGGTAATTTTGGTTTATTTGTGAACCATTCTGCCATTGCCCAACTTTCAATAATTTGTTTCGCATAAATATTAGTGTCTGCGAGTTCTATAATATCATTTAACGCGTCATAGATTAATAATGTATTGCTCAATCCACTAGCTGCAATACTTGCGATCTCCTGATTTTGATTTTTTAGCAATTTAATTAGTGCTGCAACATTGTAGCCACCCATCATTGTTCCTAAAAGCCGTGTTGCTTCATTTGGATTCACACAAGGACTCAGGACTTTTTCTTGGGCAATAGCGCTTAGCCAAGTTGCTTTTACATAAGATGCTTGGTCAACTCCTGGAGGAATTCGATTTTTTAGTAAATCTAATAGAAAATTTCTATTGCTTTCTTCAGGAGGTTTTTCGAGTAAGAGCGTTAGCTCATGAGTTTGTTGCTCATTTAAGGGTAAAGGAGGAATACCTTGAGATTTTCTTGCTGTAGCAAGTTCATGATAATTTTTTAGCATTTTTACACTCCAGTATCTTGCATAGACTAGACTTAACTTATTCTGGATTCATTAATCCAATTTTTAGTGTAGATAGATGCAGAAATCCAAATACCTAATGTATTTGTTCTTTATTTGCGTGCCATTGATAGGAATCAGGGAGGATTGATGAGTTTTTCAACAGAATTTGGTGTAACTGATCAAACTGCAGATCTTCATGTTGTAGAAACAAGGCCTTTACTGCCTCCTGTCTCTCTGCACCAAGATCTACCTTTAGATACTTTGTCAGCTGAGATAGTTTCACAAACACGTAGCAGAATTAAATCGATTCTTAATGGAATTGATTCGCGACTACTTGTAATTGTAGGTCCTTGTTCAGTGCATGATGTTGACTCTGCAAAAGATTATGCCAATCGACTTAAACCATTAAGAGAGCGTTTTTCTGGACAACTTGAGATAGTAATGAGAGTATATTTTGAAAAACCGCGAACGACTACAGGTTGGAAAGGATTGATAAATGATCCTCATTTGGATGGTTCTTATGATATTAATACTGGTTTAAGACGTGCCAGGTCTTTACTTTTAGATCTTGCTCATTTAGGTATGCCAACTGCAACTGAGTTATTAGACCCAGTTGTTCCTCAATATATTGCTGATTTAATTAGTTGGACTGCAATTGGTGCAAGGACTACCGAAAGTCAGACGCATAGAGAAATGGCATCTGGATTATCTATGCCAATTGGCTATAAAAATGGAACAGATGGAACTATCAATATTGCTATTAATGCAATGAAAGCAGCCTCTAAACCGCATCATTTTCTTGGTATTAATCATGATGGATGTGCTTCTATTATCAGCACCACAGGAAACCCTGATGGCCATCTTGTTTTGAGAGGCGGCAATTCTGGCACTAATTATGATTTTGAATCAGTATCTAAAGTTGTGCAAGAGCTTTCTGATTCTGGATCGATAGAGAAAGTTATGATCGATTGTAGTCATGGTAATTCTAATAAGGATTTCCGGAGACAATCTGATGTATTGAGAGAGGTCGCTGATCAAATTAAAAATGGCTCTTCTAGCGTGATGGGAGTAATGCTAGAGAGTCACCTGGTTGAAGGAAATCAGAAACTATCGAATGACTTATCTACTTTGACTTATGGTCAAAGTGTCACTGATGCCTGTATAGATATAGTTACCACAGAGAGTCTTTTGGAGGAACTTGCAAGTGTTATTGCTTTAAAGAATTAGTTAAGCAATAGCCATTGCCAACTCAGCGCTACTCCTATTGGAACTGTAATATTGTCTATTCCTAATGGACTGAGCTGTTCTAGTATTGTTGCTAAAGACGAAATTATAAGTATATCTACAATTTCGACATTTATACCTGTTACATGACTGATGCTTGATAGAACTAATGCTGTTACAAGGCACATCGACAAAGTTCCGACAAGAGATTTTTTTTGACCTAAGATGATCCATTGAATGGAATCAATATTTCGTCCTATTAACCCTGCTAAACCATCTCCGAAAGCCATAACGAGCACCCCTGCAGTTGCTGCAGAAGGGCTATTTGACCAGAATAAAAAAATTAATGAAGTAATGCTTATTCCATATGCAATAGTTCCAAAACTTTTACGATCTACGTTCTCAATAGATTTTATCAATCTCAGACGATAATTGATGATTAGAGCAGCTGTAATCATGCAAGCCACTATTAACGCTAAATCTCTAGATACATTTAGCCAGTAGGCTATTGGTATTATCGGACCAGTTCCTATATGAACAACTTTACGACTTAATTCCTTTTCATGTGGAAAGAATTCACCACATAGCAAACTCGTGGATAGTATGAAGCATAACCATCCAAGAATAACTAGCAGGGAATAGGCGTTAATCAAATTACGCTCTAAGCAGCTTCTTGATGAGCTGTCATTCCTCTAAGTTTTAAAATTGCCTTAGATTCCAGTTGTCTTACTCTTTCCCGAGATACATTAATTTGCCTACCAATCTCTGCGAGTGTTAAAGGTTCTTCACCATCTAGCCCAAATCTTAATCTCATAATTTTCTGTTCTCTTTCATTCAGTTGAGAGAGCCAACCACTTAAATGCTCTTTTTGCATATTTCTGTCCATTCCTTCCATGGGCTCGTCATAATTTGGGTCAGGTATTAGTTCTCCTAAGGTGCTTCGGTCTTCTTCACCGCGAGCATGAGAATCTAGAGAGGCACAAGGTGCACTTTGTGCCATTAGGTCCTCTAGATCCTTAGGCTCCATTCCTAATTCATCAGCAAGCTCAACTCTGCTTGGTTGTCTTCCTAAACGATGAGATAATTCACGAGAAATGCGACGCATTTTCGAAAGTTTCTCGCTTATATGGATTGGAAGTCTAATAGTACGAGCACTATTGTCTATTGCCCTAGTCATTCCTTGCCTGATCCACCAATAAGCATATGTGGAGAATTTGTAACCCATGGCAGGGTCAAATTTATCAACGGCTCGCTCTAAGCCAATAGCTCCTTCTTGCACTAGATCAAGAAGCTCCAATCCTTGATTTTGATATTTTTTAGCGACACTGACTACAAGGCGTAGATTAGCCGCCATCATTCGATCTCTTGCCCGCTTACCCATTCTGATTTGATGACGCTCTCGTGGAGTGACTTTCTCTTTGGGAATGTCTAATAAGCCCTTCATTTTTTGTACATGATGGGCAAGCTCTATTTCTTCTGCGGGAGTCAGCAACGGGACCCTTCCTATACTGCTCAGGTAAAAACCTATCGAGTCTGTTCCAATCCGACCTGATGGCCTACCCCTTGTAGAAGAGCCACTATTGGAATTTTTTTGCCTTTGTCCTTTCGGAGTTTTTGGCAATACTAGTTTTTCTGATGGTGATACAGAATCACCTTTTACAGATTCCAGAGGGATCCCCATCACCCTGGCCTCCTATATTTATATTTAGAATGAACTTAGCACTCTTATGGAAAATAACTGTGAATTAAATAAAATGTTTTGTTTAGATTGAGTTAAAAGTGTTTCATAAGCCACTTTTTTAGGTATTAAGACTTATGTTTTTTGCTTTTTGATCAGGCGCATTGAATTGCTTGATTAATCTGTCGAATTCATTAATTCTACTTGTGCGCATCTTTTTTCTCTTGTAGTGATTTTTTGTATAAACTCTCCATTACTTTCCATTTCCCAAGCATCAACATTGTCTTGAAAGTAAACATCTAATATATTTTCAAGTTGTTTTTTTAACGCCTCTTCTTCGATAGGGGTCACTGCTTCAACTCTTCGATCTAGATTTCTTCTCATCCAATCTGCACTTCCAAGAAAAACCTGTGGATCATTATTATTATAAAACCAGAAAATTCTCGAATGCTCTAGATACCTACCAATGATGCTAATCACTTGAATATTTTCACTTAGACCTTCTTTCCCAGGATATAAGCAACACATGCCTCGAACAATAAGTTTGATTTGTACCCCAGCTTGTGATGCTTCATAAAGTAGATTAATAAGAGTTGGATCTACTAATGAATTCATTTTTGCTTTAATCAGTGATTTCTTACCATTTTTTGCATTGGTTATTTCTTTATGTATGAGTTTTTCCATTCCTTCTCTAAGAGTTACAGGAGCAACTAATAATTTGCGGAAGCTTTGCTGTTTTGAGAAGCCGGTTAAGTAATTAAACAGTTCTACTAGATCTTCTCCTAGTTCTGGTTGCACAGACAGTAGTCCAAGGTCTGTGTATTGTGTTGATGTTTTGGAGTTGTAATTCCCTGTCCCAATATGAAAGTAACTACGCAATCTTTCTTTCTCTTTACGTATTACTAATGCAATTTTTGTATGGGTCTTAAGTCCTATGACCCCATAAACAACATGTACCCCTGATTTCTCAAGTTGTTTTGCCCATTGGATATTATTATCCTCATCAAATCGAGCCTTCAGTTCGACCAGTGCCATTACTTGTTTTCCATTGTGTGCTGCTCGGATTAATGCGCTGATAATCGGGGAGTTTCTAGAGACTCTATAAAGAGTCATCTTGATTCCCATTACTAATGGATCATCTGCAGATTGATTAATAAATTCTTCAATTGAGCTTGAAAAAAGATTATATGGATGATGAAGTAATATATCTTGTCTTCTGATTATTGAGAATATACTTTTGAATTTGTCTTTTTTGATTGATTCATCTTCTAATAAGCTGGATTGACTACTTTGGAGCGATATATGAGTAATTCCTGTTTGTTGAGGGTAAAATAGTCTCTGATTTTCAATATTCATTAATTCAAAAAGTTCATCAAGGCCTAAAATTCCGTCAATGTAATAAAGATCATCCTCTTTGACGCCCATTCCACTCATTAGTAAGTCAAGGATTATTGCAGATATGCTTCTACATACTTCTAATCTGACTATCTCTCCGCCCATTCTTCTTTTTCTTAACCCTTGCTCTAGAGCGATCATTAAGTCATCAGCTTCAAGATCACGAAGTTCTAGATCGGCATCTCTTGTCACTCGAAAGAAAGAATATTCGTCAATCTTCATTCCTGGAAATAATATTTGAAGATTGTTTGCGACTAATTCTTCAATTGGTATTGCCTTATAGGTAAATGGCGGACTTTGCTCTCCTAAATCATTGGGAATAGAAATAAACCTGGCCATTGTTTTTTGTGGCACTTTGACTCTCGAAAACAGTTGCTTTCCTGTATCAGGATCTCGAATTAATGCTGCAATATTTAAACTAAGGTTGCTAACGAATGGGAAAGGGTGAGCTGGGTCGACTGCTAATGGAGTAAGTACCGGAAAAATAGCCGTTTTGAAATAGTTATCTGCCCATACTTTTTCCTTAGTTGATAACTTTTGGTAACTTGTTAAAAAGATGCTTTCTTCTTCGAGGTTTTTTTGTAATTGATGGATATAGTGATCTTGTTGTTTTTTTAAAGATGGCAGAAGCTTTTCTCTGATTTTTATAAGTTGTTGCTTAGCAGTTTTATTATCTTCACTCTTCTTTGTGATCTTTGCTTCAACTTGTGACTTTAATGACGCTACTCTTACCATAAAGAATTCATCTAAATTATTACTAAAAATTGCTGTGAATTTTGCTTGCTCTAATAGTGGAGTCCTCGAATCAGTTGCTTTTTCTAAAACACGATTATTAAAATCAATCCAGCTTAACTCTCTATTGATATAGTTTTTAACTTGTTGGCTTTTCTTAGACATTAGACATTAATTTAACAAGTAGTTTTTTGAGGAGATTTTTAATTTATAGCTTACTAGCAATTAGAAGGATCTCGATTTTCCCCTAGATTATTACTTGAAATCAAAGTAATCACAATTGCAAGTAAAGCAGTTGTTCCAAAGAAAGGACTTTTATATCCTAAAAAATCATAAGAAAATCCCGCCATTGCAGCACCTATAAATGTACCTAAACTTTGTAATCCCTGAAGGCTCCCTAATATAGCTCCTTGATTGTTAGTATTCAATCGCCTAGAAACTAGTGCTCTTAAACAAGGAGTTACTAGCCCCGTACCTAGGGCGAGTATTGCTACGGCACTAAACACTGTCGGGATTGCATTATCCATATTAGCGCTTGGTAAAAGTAAGCACCCAACCATTACAAAGCCTATTCCAGCCAAAGTTAATTTTAATTCCCCAAAACGATTAACTAGTGGACCAATTAAACCTCCTTGAACAACCATTGCTACTACACCTACAACTACAAAGGTTAAACTTGCTAGTCCTGGACTCCAATCAAATGCTTGTTTGAGATAAAGGACTAGTATCGCAGTAAAGCCATTGAAAGCCATAAAAAATAAGAAGAACGCGAAACATAATGGTCTTAAAGAACGATTTTGAAAAACAATTTTTAATTGCGTAATTGGGTTTAATTCTCTTTTCCTAGGTAATTTACTTCGTTTTGATATTGGATGTGTTTCCGGTAAGAACCAGGTTACTAGAATTAGATTTAAAATCGCAAAACCTGTTGCAACCCAGACAGGTAAGGTAATACTGAGTTTAGCTAATGATGTTCCTAAGCCAGGTCCTAGCAAGAAGCCTAATCCAAAGGCAACTCCTATTAGTCCAAATGTTTTTGCACGATTCTCAGGAGTAGATATATCTGCCAATATTGCTGTAGCAGTTGCCGCTGTACCCCCACTTATCCCATCAATTACCCGTGCTAAAAATAAAAAGGCTAGAGGAACACCGATGAATGTACTAGGAAGAATAGATTGCCAGTTTATGCTAATTGTTAGTGCAAATAGTGAGAGGCCTATTACTGAACCAATTACACAAGTTATAATTACTGGTTTTCTCCCAAATCGATCACTCAGTGCTCCTATTAATGGTGCAACTGTAAATTGTGATATCGCGTATGTTCCTGCTAAGAGGCCAAGAGTGCTACCACTACTTGTAAATCGCTCTAAGAGAAATGGCAGCAAAGGGAAAACAATCGTCTCACCTAGGCGATCATTTAATAATGTAATAAAAGCACTTAATAATGTTGGAACCTTTGATCTTTGTTGAACGAAATCATGCATAATGTTTGGATGATCTTAGAAAATTTGTGAATTGAGTCAGCTAGAACTTGATCAATTTGATTCTAATGTTCAACTCAGGTTAATTAAGAGAGAAGATAAATCTGATCTTAGAGACGTCTATGTTGACTCTATTCAATCTCAAGCTCCTTCCTTTTATAATAATAGTCAGATAGAAGCGTGGGCAGCATTAGCCAATCTTCCTAGTTTCTTTGAAAGACCATTTGACGAGGGAAGAGGTTGGGCCTTGCTCAAAAGAAATAAGATAGAAGCATTTGCTTTACGATATCCATTGGACCGTTTGGCATTACTTTATTGTCGTGGTCGCTCGAGTAGAAAAGGTTTTGCAAATATGCTTTTAGAACGTATTGAGTTTGATTGTGCTGAGGAAGGTATTCAACTATTATCTACTGAAGCAAGCTTGCTAAGCTATTCCCTATTGATAAGACGTGGTTGGGTACAAAAATCTATAGAAAAAATAGAAATAGCAGGTATTAGTTTTGATCGTTACCGTATGTTTAAAAGGCTGTAACTCTAATTTGTAATTGGGAGCCTTTCTCTCACTTATTTTTGAAAAGCATTATGAAGTGAAATTATTCTTATGCAGTAAATGATTTAATCTTTTATTTATTAAATAATATTTAAAATTAAGATGACAATATTTTTGTGTGCCTGAATATATTTATGAAATTAACTTTAAAAAGTGTCTATTATCAATTTAGTTCATTAGCATATCCTTTCTGGATTATGCTTTGACTCCTTTCCCTACCTAGTTAAGCTAAGTAGCTTTTAAACATTTCCGGCTTGCCGATGTATTCTTTATGAACGATGATCAGCTAGGAATTGTTTATTTAGTAGGGGCCGGGCCTGGAGACCCAGATTTATTAACTGTAAAGGGGCATAAGCTTATTAGTCAATGTGATGTTCTTGTTTATGATGCCTTAGTACCTAATGAAATTCTGGAATTAGTAAATGACGAATGCAGGTGTATTTTTGTTGGTAAAAGACGTGGACATCATTCAACTCCACAATTGAAAACAAATGCTCTTCTTTTAGAACTAGTTCAGGAATATAAAACCGTTGTCCGCTTGAAAGGTGGAGATCCTTTTGTTTTTGGTCGAGGAGGAGAAGAAGCAGCTTATTTAAAGAAGAATGGCATTGCGGTGCAAGTTGTTCCTGGTATTACCTCTGGCATTGCAGCTCCGGCTTACTTTGGGATTCCGCTTACTCATCGCCTAGCAGGTAGCTCAGTAACTTTTGTTACGGGACATGAGGGTATTGATAAGCGTCGCCCAGGGGTCAATTGGGAGGCTTTAGTCCAAGCAGGGAATACTTTAGTTATCTATATGGGAGTACATAATCTTTCTTATATTGTTCATCAGCTTTTATCATCTGGTCGTTCATCTGACACCCCAGCTGCTGTTATTCAGCAGGCAACAGTTACAGGCCAACGTTGCTTAAAAACCTCACTAGGGAAATTAGTGCAAGATGTTGACACCTACAAATTTGTTTCACCATCAATAATCATAATTGGTGAAACAGTAGATTTTCAAATTGAAGAATGTGCTCCATCGCCAGCTGCTATAACAATGCCGATTGACTGTTAACTCTCAATATTTAGCAATGATTTCCATAGTAATTCAACTTCCTTATATGTTTTAAGAAAGTTTGTATTGACTTTTGCTAGTGAGTGACAACTTAAGCTATTAATTAATAACCAATTATCTCCAGACCTTGGCTCTGGCCTGATCTCTGCTTCATAAAATAAGCCAGTGTCTATTCCTCTTTGTCTCATTACACCAGCAAGACAACCACTTTTTAAACGAGGTGTTAACCATATATTCTTTCTTTTGACCAGAAGGTTTGAGGTTACTCCACAAGACATTTCATTGTTCGTGCTTAATAACAATGCATCATCAAAACCCTGAATCTGTGCTTCGTGACGGGCTTGTATAGCTTGAATGTAGCTGAATGTCTTATGTTGGCATACTAAACTATTTGCATTACGTTTCTCATGGCTACTTATTAGTGCTGTTAGGGTCTGAAAGCAAGGTTCATACTCATTTAATTCTAGCCAGAAGGTATGAATGGAGCCAGTTGGTAAATTGATTCCTCTAGATATGTTGTGCCCTCTGCTCCAATTAAGACGGAGAGATCCATTGCCTGTAGGTAAAGAGATGCGTTGGATTGCTTCGTTTATTAAGGGTATTAAAAATTCCTTTTGAGGTGGCAATGCCATGCCTAAGGCTTTAGCACTTTGTTTCCATCGATTGAGATGTGCATCTAGTAACTGAGGTGTATTTTGATAAATTAAAATAGTTTCAAATATTCCATCACCTAGTGTGACTCCTCGATCATTGATTGATAGCTTGACTTCATTGTTGCTAATCCAGGAACCATTTATCCAGTTGATTTTTTGAAGTGATCTTACTGTCATTTTAATGCGTCTAAAAGAGGCATTAACTTCCAATATAACTCTTCAGCTTCATTGGTTGGATTAGAATCTGCAACAATTCCACAGCCTGCATGTATACGTAGCTTTGAGTGCTCTATCAATAGAGATCTAATTAAAATATTGCTATCAAATTCTCCATTCCAATCAAGATGTAAGAAAGAGCCAGAATACGGCCCTCTTGCAATTGGTTCTAATTCGTATAAACGTTTACAAGCTCTGATTTTAGGAGCCCCAGTAATTGAACCTCCTGGCCAACAAGCTTCAATCAGATCTACCCAGGTAGCTTTAGTTTTCAGTACCCCTTTAATTACAGAGGTTAAATGGTGCACCTTGGCATAAGTTTCTAATCCAACTAATTGAGTAACCTCTATTGTCCCAGGTTGGCATATTTTCCCAAGGTCATTTCTTAGTAAATCTACAATCATAATATTTTCAGCTCTGTCTTTAGTGCTGCTTATGAGTTCAGCCGCAAGTGCAGAATCTTTCTCTGGATTCTTATGGCGAGGTCTAGTGCCTTTAATAGGTCTAGTTTCTATTGTCTTATTAGTTGACATTTTTAAAAAGCGTTCGGGCGAGGTAGAGATTACAGCTTCTCCTTTTGCCTCTCCATTGGCTACCAACATTCCAGCAAATGGTGCAGGGCAAACTGTTCTAAGCTTCTGAAATAGATCAATTGCTAAAAGGTCTGAAGCTTTTTCTGTAGTACAACATGTCGAAAGATTAGCTTGAAAAATATCTCCTTTCGCAATGTATTCCTTTAGTGTGGAAATGGAATGTGTATATTGTGTTGTACTGGTTACCCATTTCCATTTATCTTTGTTTATTCCTGGAAATTTATTTGTTTTGTCCAGTGATGTGTTAGACCTTTTTTTGGATAATTTCAGCTCTTTTAGTATTGTGGAAAAGTCTTCAAATCTCTTGCCAGGATTTCCTTCTAGCCAAAGCTTATGTTTGTGTAAATCGAATCTTATAATGGGATCATGTCTTGCCATCCACATCGTAGCCATTGAATCCTTTTTCCAAGATGCTTGTGGTTCGACCCATGCTCCGGCTTCATAGTTAAGCCAACCACACCAGTGCCCGGACTCAATTGTTCTTAATAATTCAAAAGGGTTAGATGAATCAGGATCGTTTGGGAGACCACGACTTGTCATGTGTTCTATTGGATCAGCAGCTAAGATTGCCCACCTTCCATTCTCACTTCCATCACTGTCTAACCAAATCAGACCAGGCTCACCGAATAGCTCTATTAATCTCTTTGCAACATCAAGTGGGTTGACCCACTCAAAAAGTTCTCGTAATAGCTTGCTCATTAGTTCTTTAGATTATTCATATAGCCTGCCTTGCGGATTGCTTCATCGCGGATACGACAACTATCACATACCCCACATGCTTCTTTGCCCCCATTATAACAACTCCATGTGAGGTTAATTGGTACTTCTAACCTTATGGCTTCTTTCACTATTTTGACTTTGTTCCATTGAATTAGAGGTGCCCATAATTGAATTCCATTCCCTTCTCTACCAGCTTTATTTGCAAGATTTGCTAGTTTCTGAAATTCTTCTAGGTAATCAGGTCTACAATCCGGATAGCCTGAGTAATCCATCGCATTGATGCCAAGCACTAGTTGATTAGCTTGCTTGGCTTCTGCAAGACTAAGCCCAATTGCAATAAAAACGGTGTTTCTCCCTGGGACATATGTATTAGGTATGACGTCTGCAATGACACCTTTGCTATGCACGGATTGCTCAAAATCTGTTAGTGAGGATCCTCCCCATTTTGATAGGTTGATATTAATTATGTGATGCTCACTTAGATTAAAGTGACTTGCTATTGCTTTTGCAGCTTGCAATTCACGTTTGTGTCTCTGCCCATAATCAAAGGATAGTCCAATTACTTTTTGACCTTTTTCTATTGCAAGACCAACTGCCGTTGCTGAATCCAGGCCTCCTGATAGGAGTGCAATAGTTGTATGAGATTGAGTAGAGGACATTTATTGAGCTCTTCAACAAGTTTTAATAACAGATCACTATAGTTAATATTCTTTGCTTTTTAAAGTATCCCTAACCATTTGTGGGTTTGTAAACTGAGTCTCCATTCTGGATGTCCTTTTATATATTCAATGCTTAGCTTCTTTCCTTCTTTACTTTCCCATCCCGGTTGAAGAAACAAATGTGGTTGTATGATTTCCCCTCCTGTGTAGGAACAAGTTTTTCTTTCTTGAATTGCTTCTTTTGCAATATGCTCTGCAAAGCTTAAATCTTCTTTTTTATGTATGACTACTTTTATTTCATCACACCTCTGTAGTACTGATGTTTGTGGTGGAGCATGGCGCTTCGGTGAAAGTGTGATCCAGCTAATTGTTCCAGTAACATCATCGACTCCGCTTGTCTCTAGATGGATAGGAAGACTTTTGTGATTTTGATTCATTGTTGATGTATTGATCGCATTACATAGCGAAGTTAAGTTGTGATGTAATGGTTCTCCTCCAGTAATAACGATTATTGAAGCACCCTTTGATTGTGCTTCTGTAGCTTTCTGGGCAATATTGAAGATGCTTTCTTTCTGATGGCCTTTCATCGGCCATGATTCTTTAGTATCACACCAAGGACAACCTACTTTGCATCCACCAAGTCTTATAAAAAAAGCACTTATACCAAAATGTAAACCTTCAGCTTGTAGAGAATGAAATGTCTCAACAATTGGAAGGGTAGAGTTCATGTTTCTTGACTTAGATCTTTTCAAATATTATTTGAATTGTTGAATGCCTCCTGTGGCGTTGCAGGTAAACGCAATTGAGCTGCCTTAATTAGTCCTGCAAATAATGGATGGGGTTTTCCAGGTCTAGATAAAAATTCTGGGTGGTATTGACATGCGGTGAAAAATGGATGTGTTTTCAATTCAATTAGTTCAACTAATCGACCATCTGGTGAGGTCCCACTAATCGTGTAGCCAGATTCTAGGAAGAGATTTCTATACGAATTGTTAAATTCATAACGATGTCGATGACGTTCATAAACTACTTCTTCACCATAGAGCTTCTGTCCCATAGTGTTTGGTATCAGTCTGCAGGGGTATACGCCTAGCCTCATTGTTCCTCCTAGGTCCATTACATCTTGTTGCTCTGGCAGTAAATGAATTACAGGGTGACTTGCCTGTGTGTTTAATTCTGAGCTTGTTGCATCAACAAGGCCAGCTACATTTCTTGCCCATTCAATGACGGCACATTGCATTCCTAGGCAAAGGCCGAGGAATGGAATTCTTTGCTCCCTTGCCCATTTTATTGCAGCAATTTTTCCATTTACTCCTCTATTACCAAAGCCTCCTGGTACTACTATTGCGTCTATTCCCTTCAATAGAGTTTCTGGCCCGTCTGATTCAATTTTTTCAGCAGATACCCATTGAATATCTAGAGATGCATTGCTTGCTATGCAGGCATGTCTTAAAGCTTCGACTACTGATAAGTAGGCATCATTCAATTGTATATATTTCCCTACTAGAGCAACTTTAACGGATGGTCCCGGATTTCTTAATTGATGAACTAATGTTTTCCATTCACCTAGATCACATTCATGATCCGTTAACTCCAGTATGCGTAGAATTTCGCGACAGAGGCCTTCTTCTTTTAATGAAAGAGGGACTGAATAAATGCTGTCAGCATCTAAAGCTGGAATTACTGCATTATTATTTACACCACAAAATCCACTGATTTTACTTTTTAATTCTGCATTAATGGCTCTATCACTTCTACAAACTAATACATCTGGTTGAATGCCAATGGAACGTAATTCTTTGACAGAATGTTGTGTTGGCTTGGTTTTGATTTCACCTGATGTATTGATGAATGGTAAAAGAGTTACATGAACATATGCAAGATCATTTTGTTTGACATCATTTTTAAATTCTCGAATTGCTTCTAGAAATGGGAGCGATTCAATGTCTCCAACAGTGCCACCAATTTCGGTGATTACAATATCAGCATGACTATTTGCAGCAACACGTTTTATACGCTCTCGAATTTCTTTTGTGATATGAGGGATGACTTGTACGGTTCTCCCTTCATAATCTCCGCGCCTTTCTCTGTTAATTACTGATTGATATATAGAACCTGTTGTGACACTGTTAAGACGTGACATTGCTGTATCTGTAAAACGTTCGTAATGGCCTAGGTCTAAATCAGTCTCGGCACCATCTTCGGTCACAAAGACTTCACCATGTTGAAAAGGACTCATTGTTCCAGGGTCAACATTCAAATATGGATCTAATTTTAAAATTGATACGCTATATCCTCTTGACTTAAGTAATCGTCCAAGACTCGCAGCAACAATCCCTTTACCGATACTGGATACAACCCCTCCGGTGACGAAAACAAATTTAGCCATTTAGTTTCTTTATATGCTTTAAGGTAACCCGATCTTGATCAAGGCCAACAAAATTAAATGGTTTTTCGAGAAATGTTATTGATTATTTTAGATTTTGAGAGAACCTTTAATTATTCATCCTCAGCAACAGGCAGAGTACTTGTTATATTTAGCTCTTCTAATTGTGCTGTAGATACTTTTGCAGGAGCTTTGGTCATCAAGCATCTTGCTTGCTGTGTTTTTGGGAATGCAATTGTATCTCTAATAGATTCTTCGTCAGCTAATAGCATTACAATTCTATCTAGGCCAAATGCAATTCCTCCGTGGGGAGGAGCGCCCATTTCAAGAGCTTCTAGAAGGAATCCAAATTGTTCCTTTGCTTCATTAACGGGAAGTCCAATAGTTTCCAAAACTTTCATCTGTAGTTCTGGTTGATGAATGCGTAATGATCCGCCACCAAGTTCTAGACCATTTAATATTAAGTCGTATGCTTGCGCACGGGCTTCTGGGAGTCTTGCTCCCCATTCACTTTTTTCATCTCCAAGGTCGGCACTATTTGGAGCGCAGAAGGGGTGATGAAGAGCTTCAAGGCGATTTTCGTCAATGTTTGGTTCAAACATGGGGAAATCAATTACCCATAGAAAATCCCATTTGTTTTTTCTCTTCTCCAATGGGATTAGATTTAATTCTTTTGCAAGGTATTGACGCACTTTATCAAGGGTTTTATTGACTGTTGGTGTATCCCCTGCAGCAAAAAGCAGTAGATCGCCTTCACGGGCGTTGGTCTTTTCGAGTAGTTCTATTTTTTTTGCTTCATTGAGGTTATCTTTTATTGCACCAATAGAATCAATATTTTGATTTTCACGGACTCTGATGAAGGCCAGTCCTTTGGCACCAGCTTTTTCAGCCTCACTAAACACATCTCCGCCTGGTTTGATTCTTACATTACTGATTGATGTATTGCCCCCTTTGACATTTATACATTTTACAGATCCGCCTGAGGCGATTGCTCCGGAGAAGACTTTGAAGCCAATTCCCTGAAGAATTTCATTTAAATTAGTTAGTTCCATTCCATATCTAGTGTCGGGCCTATCAGTTCCAAATCGTTCCATTGCTTCGTGCCATGTCAACTTTGGGAAGGGAAGTTGAAGGGTGATACCTTTAACTTCTTTCCATATGCTGGCGATTAAATTCTCATTGATAGCAAGAATTTCCTCTTGGGTTATGAAGCTCATTTCTAAATCAAGTTGCGTAAATTCTGGTTGTCTATCGGCTCGCAAATCCTCGTCTCGAAAACATCTGGCTATTTGGTAATAACGTTCTATTCCACCAACCATTAATAATTGTTTGAAGAGTTGGGGTGATTGAGGTAATGCAAACCAATCTCCTTCACATACCCTAGAAGGAACTAGATAATCCCTTGCTCCTTCAGGAGTGGAACGATTTAAAATCGGTGTTTCTACTTCTAGAAATTCTTTATTTTCTAGAAAATTCCTTACTGTTTTAATTACTCTATGACGTAAATGAAGGTTATTCTTCATTCGTTCTCGTCTTAGGTCTAAGTAACGATGACGGAGTCTTAGCTCTTCTTTAACTTGTTCTTCGTAGTGGATTGATACATTGAAGGGCAAGGTACCTTGCACTTCGTTAAGAACTTTTAAATCATTTGCTAATACTTCTATCTCACCAGTTTTAAGTTTTTCATTGATTGATTCAGGTGGGCGAGAGCTTACTGTTCCAGTAATTTGCAAAACAGTTTCATTCCGAAGACTCTCCGCAATGCGAAATAAGCTTGATCCTTGATCTGGATCGACTGTAATTTGAATTGATCCAGTGCGATCCCTGAGATCGATGAAGATCACACCACCATGATCTCGACATCGATCCACCCATCCACAGAGTTGGACGTTGGAGTTAATGTGCTCTCTGCGCAGTTCTCCACAGTAGTTGCTGCGCATGGTTAGGATTCGTGTATACAGAATGAGTTTCCCACAATGAATGTATAGAGGTTCGTAAAGATCCTCTTTATGTCAGGAAACTCTGCGATAAAAAGGTTTTTTTACTATTGTCGCAGGATGCAATTTTTCTCGAATTTTAACCCATATTTTTGTACCTTCTTTTGCTGTTTCTACTGGGAGGTACGCAAGAGCAATGCCTTGATTTAGAGTTGGCGACCAGCTTCCACTGGTAATTTGACCAATAAATTTATCCTGCAACATTATTGGATAACCTTTTCTAGGGATTGCTTTTTCGTCAAGCTTTATCGCTACTAGCTTTTGGTGGATACCTTGTTGATTTTGCAAGATTAAAGCATTTTTTCCAATGAAATCTCCTGGTTCTTCTAAATGAACTAGCCATCCTAATCCTGCTTCAAAGGGAGTTGTGTTTTGGGTAATATCATTTCCATAGAGAGGCATTGCTGCTTCAAGTCTCAATGTATCTCTTGCTCCTAACCCGCAAGGTTGAACTCCATTTTTGATTAATTGGCACCAAAGTTCTTTTCCAGTTTCCTCATCTAGAAGAATTTCAAAACCATCTTCTCCGGTATAACCGGTTCTTGCTATAAACATTGAGTTAGATTTATCATTGATTTTAATTTGTAGCTCTTTGTGGCCGAATTTAGGGATATTGATTAACGGTTTATCTAAGACTTTATTAAGGTGATGCTCTGCCTTTGGACCTTGTACGGCAATTAGGACCTGATTTCTTTTCGCATTTGATATCTCCAACTTCTTTGTAATGAGATGTTTCTTTAACCAAGCGAGATCTGAGTCAATACATGATGCATTAATGACAATCATTACTCGCTCAAGATTGTCTTTTTGGCTCTCAAGGTCATAAATGATCAGATCATCAATAATCCCCCCAGCTTCATTGAGCAAAACCGTATAACAAGCTTCACCGTGACCAATCCTATGGAGATCTGACGGTACTAAGGTTTGGAGTGCATCTTTAGGATTAATTCCTTGAATGAAAAATGCACCCATATGAGAAATGTCAAATATTCCTGCATTACGTCTTACAGAATTATGCTCATCGATAAGGCTTGAAAATTGGATTGGAAGCTCCCAACCTGCAAATTCCACCATTCGGCCACCAAGCTCTATGCAGGTTTTGTTAAGTGGTGTTTTATGCAATGTCATTATTGTTTGTGTAGATCGTTTCGGTTTCTTTAGTTCAGATTCAAGTCTTCCCAAAAGCAATTCAAGTTACAAAGGCAATTGAATTGATTGTGGCCTGATTGATGAACTTTACCTAATCTAGTAGTCTTGCTACTTGTTTAATGAAATCAAGAGAATGCTGCAAGAGTTGTAAATACAGTAGGGGCTTACAGTCTTCTCCTTCTGATTGGTGTTTACTAAGAAAAATAAGATTAGATTCTCAAATTGCTTCTTTTGCTTATTGTCATCATTGGACTCACTCAGAACCATCCTTACCTCTTGTTAATAGAAATAATTTAATTTCTGATACACAACTTGACTTTGAAAGAGATCTAGTTGTCAATTAAAACAATTGAGAGTATTTAGATAGATTATTAATCTACTTGAAAAGCATTGATCTTTGACAAACTAAGTAATATTAAAAGACTTCTAGTTGTTTTTGCTGCAAGGATTGTACTTACCCCTGATGGATCTAATTGTGGAGCCAATTCTACAATATCGGCTCCTATTAGGTTATGTTCTTTTAAAACGTCAATAACAGAGGCAAAATCTTGCCACAAAAAACCACCTGGTTCAGGTGTTCCAGTTCCTGACATAATGCTTGGATCAAACCAATCTAAATCAACTGTTAAGTAGATGGGTCGTCCTCGATAAGGTTTTAATGCTTTATATAATTCAAGAGATGGTTTTCCAAAGTTCTGATTGATTAACCTCTTTTCTTTTTTCATTTCTAATATTTCTTTTTTTGTTCCACTTCTGATACCTACTTGAAACAGTTTATGGCTAGGTAGTATTTCTAGACAGCGTCTCATCGCGCATGCATGATTGTACTTTGAACCCAACCATTCATCTCTTAGATCTGCATGTGCATCTAGTTGTATAACAATTAGATCAGGGAAGTATTTTGTAGCTCCATGAATTGAACCACTGGTAAGAGAGTGCTCTCCTCCTAATAAAAGTGGTTTCATGTTTAGGGAATAAATATATTCCGTTGTTTTTTTCACTATTTCTATCACTGGTTCTGGATCACCAAGGGGTATTTCTACATTGCCAAAATCTGTAAAATTAATTTCTTCAATATCCGCGTTTAGTTGAGGACAAAATGATTCAATGCCATAGCTTACATTTTTTATTTCCGAAGGTCCAAACCTAGCTCCAGGTCTAAAAGAAGTTGTTCCATCATAATTAACTCCATAAAGACCTATTGCTGAATTATTGATCTCTCGTTTGGCACCCATAAAAATTGCACCAGTACTATCAAAAGCTATTTTCTTTGTTGCCTCATTAATGGTCATGATTGTAATTTCCTTTCAATGTGGGCGGGAACAGAATCAAATGATCCTTTTTGCCAGCGAGGGCTCCAGAATTGACAAGTTTCTGAGATGTTCTCTGCTCTTGAATTGATTGGATAGAGATATCTTCTTTTTCCTATTGAGGCAAATGTCCAACTCCACCATCCACTTGGATATATTGGGACATTTCCATATAATGGGTCTGCTTTTCCAAAAACTTCACGAATTACTTTTACACTATCTATATGAGTTTTCTCAAAAGCCTCGGGTGATTCTGTTTGTGCTGCAAATACTCCGTTAGATTTCAATATTCGACGACAATTTTGAAAAAACTTTTTATTGAATAAACCTTTTGCTGGTCCCTTTGGATCTGAACTATCAATAATTACAGCATCAAAAGAGCTCTCTTCTGCTTGCTGAACCCATGAGATGCCGTCTTCATTTTGTACATCAAGACGCGAATCTAACCAGCAATTACCTCCTATTTCACTAAGATATTTTTTACTCATTTCAATCACAATTTCATCAATTTCTATTAATTTTAACTTTTTTAAGTCCTTATACTTAAGACATTCTCTAGCAGTTCCTCCATCTCCCCCTCCAATTATTAGAACATTATTTAGTTCTTCTGAACTACATAATGCAGGGTGAACAAGACACTCATGATATTGCTTCTCTTGTTTTTCAGCAGTCATCCAACAGTCGTCTAGAAGTAA
>QCLI01000014.1 GCA_003214695.1 Prochlorococcus sp. AG-412-P08 | reverse complement strand
ATAAGCAGCTTTTAGAGATGAGAGAAAGTCCCTAATCATGATCGGATGAGCTGTTGGAAGGTATTTCTGCTGAAGTTCTAGAGCAACATCAAAAGTCAATGGTCTACGCAAATCGCGATGAAAAAACAAAGTCCCTTCCTTAGAAATAGCCTTTATTGCGTTAAGAAAATCATTAAAATCATGAACATGGTGAATGAAACTATTACTAACAACCACATCCGCAAAGTTAGGGAGGCTGAATTGACCTACCGATAGAGTCGAAATATCCTGCTTTATATATGAAAGCCCTTTTAAAGAAGATATTTTCTTGACTAAAACCTGCCTTTCCTTGGCAAGTTTTAGCATCTCTAAGGAACCGTCAATCCCCACAACAGTTGATTCAGGCCAATGAGCAGCTAATCTTTCTGTAATATTCCCAGGTCCACATCCCAGATCAATAAAAATAGATTTTCTTTGCAGATTTTTTTTAGATTCTTTAATAACTTCAGACAATCGAGAGACCATCTTCCCATCACTATCTGAAAAGTCAGTCCTGGAATACACTTTTACTTGTTCCAACTCAATCATGAGTTCAGGTTCTTTTATACGTAACAAAGAAGTAACTCCTGGGAAAACGAATGTTCTGGCACAGACACTGTCAATGGTGGTAAACAAAAGTTGCTTACGCTAGCGATGGCGTTAGCGTGCGTAATACTTACAGACATAAAGATTTTGTCTCTAGCAGCTAACACACAAACAACTAGGTCCACTGGGTCAAGTAATAAGGGAAATTCCCATTATTTCCCATCTACGGCACCTGCTGCAAACCCAGTCTTTTATAGAACATACAGTCGAAAGACACCTTTGGGTCGAGAGAGCTGGGCACAAGTAAGTGAGAGGAACCTGGAAGGATTACGACAACTTGGGAAGCTCTCGAAAGACGAATTAAAATTGATGGCCCAGATGCAAGAAGAGAAGAAAGCTCTCCCTTCTGGACGTTGGCTTTGGATAGGAGGGACAGATTGGATTAACAAAGACAAGAACTTCTCAGGAGCATATAACTGCACTTCGACCAATCTTGATGACTGGGAAGCCTTTGGTCTAATGATGGACCTGGCAATGATGGGATGCGGAACAGGTGCAATTATTGAGCCTCATTTAATTAATAAACTTCCTGTTATTCTTAATTCAATAAAAATAAATTCTGTATCAGAAATAGGAGTCACTAAACCTAATGACAGGAATGAAAAAACTACTTCGGAAATTACAGGCAACAAAGTATTAATCAAAGTAGGAGATAGCCGTAGAGGATGGGTAGATAGCTATCAAATACTTCTTGAATTGAGCAGCGATCCTCAATTCAAAGGAGAAGAGGTAGAAGTAACAATTGATTTGAACGACATTAGGCCAGCAGGTGAATCCCTAAAAGGCTTTGGTGGCATGGCTAATCCAGTCAAATTAAAAGACCTTTATCCTCGCGTGGCTGGGATACTTTCAAGAGGTATTGGGAGGCAACTTACTTCAGTCGAATGCTGCCTACTTATCGACGAGGCTGCTGTCACAATAGTTGCAGGAAATATTCGTAGAAGTGCAGGGATGCGTCAATTTACTTCCAACGATTCCCTTGCTGCTTCTGCAAAAGAAAATCTATGGCAACAAGATCAAGACGGAAACTGGAGGATTGATCCTGAGAGAGATGCCCTTCGAATGGCCAATCATACCCGTGTTTATCACACACGACCAACACTCAAAGAAATCAATGAAGCAGTAATAAGGCAATTTCATTCCGGTGAAGGAGCTATCCAATTCGCACCAGAAGCTATAGCTCGATCTAACTCTGATCTTCTAACTACCAAGGAACTCCGCGAAGAATTTATCGAAATCTATTGCGATCAAGGTAAAGAAGGAGCCAAAAAATGGCTACAAGAGCAATACGGGCCAATATCTCAAAAGGAAATTGAACATCGTCTTAGTAGATATGGCCTTAATCCATGTGGGGAAATACTTGGAGCTGATTTTCACTGCAATCTTGCTGAAGTCCATCTCAATCAAATAAAACCATCAGACAAAGAAGGACAAGCCAAAGCTTTTAAAGCAGCAGGCCTATCTGTAGCCTGCTTACTTAATCATCGCTTTGAAGTTGCTCGATATAGGGAAAGTAGATCTTTCGACCCAATTGTAGGAGTTAGCTTTACAGGCCTATTTGACTTTTTTGTTCATGCTTTTGGTACTCCATGGCTTAAATGGTGGGAAGCAGGAAGGCCAAATTCAGAGGAAGGTAAAAACTTTAAAGCCCAAGAAGCAAAATTCTTAAAAGAATGGAAAGATATAGTTAATCAAACAGTTTGGGAATACTGCGATAAGCATAATTTACGTAGGCCCAATAGATGCACAACAGTCCAACCAGCTGGTACCAAAAGTCTGCTAACAGGAGCTGCTCCAGGATGGCATCCCCCAAAAGCACAAAGATTTATAAGAAGAATCACCTTTAGAAAAAGCGATCCAGTAGCAATGGCTTGCATGGACTATGGCTATTCAATTGTTCCTTCGCAATCTGACAAAGACGAGAATGGAAGACTTCTTGATAATCCCTTTGACCCAAAATGTACAGAATGGTTGGTTGAAATTCCAACAGAAGTTAGCTGGGCAAACCTCCCAGGAGCTGACGAAATCGAAATTAATAATTTTTCAGCACTTGCTCAATTTGATTTCTATATGCAAGTTCAAAGTAATTACACCGAACACAACACTTCAGCAACGATAGAATTTCGTGAAGACGAGATACAACCTTTATCAGAAGCAATTTATAAAACTATAAAAGAAAATAAAGGTTATATCTCCGCCGCATTGCTTGCAAGGTTTGATGCAAATGCAACTTTCCCAAGGCTACCGTTTGAGCCAATCGATGCAGAAACATACGAGAGTCTTCAACTAGAAGTTTCTCAAAGAAGAGTAAGCAATAATTTCTTTGAGGCGTTAAGCCGCTATGACAAGGGAGAGTTAATAGAGGCCGGTCCAGCAGGTTGCGACTCAGACAAATGCCTTTTACCACTAAGTGAGCCTAAATAGAAGAGTTCAATTGAATGGAAAATTCAAAGCATATGTCTAATTGTTTATTACAAATCGAACTTTCTGTTTAAGTTGATTTGAGTCCCTAACTCGCTAAATTAATTTTTTGAGTTTAAGTTAGTTATTAAATAAGAAGAAACTGATGGCAAGATGCCAATAAAGAGCTAATTGTATAGAAAGGCAATCTAGTGATCTAAAGGTATCGACAATGACTGTTGCTCAAAGATCAGCTACCTCTATGAGTAAAGATACTCATGATGCAATTGTAGATCAGTTAAGGGCTTGTCATACCCCTGCTGAAATTTTAGAATTCGAGAAATGGTTCAACAATACAGTTAATGTTGGTCCTCTCTATTCAATAATTTGTGATTTGCTTAGGAATAGATCTATATCAAGAGGTACTGCTTCAAAGTGGTTTGAAACATTATTGAGAAATAGAGACGAAAAACTAAATAATTTATGACACCTAGCTTGTAAAAACTTCACTAGTAAACTTCTACTTCTAGAAAGGGAATGGTCCTGTTGCTCCTGAAGAAGAAGTAAAACCAGTCAAGGCCCAAATGCCAAAGGAAAACAAGGCACAGCCAACAAAAAACATCAAATGAGAGATATAACGTACTTTTTCCTTTTCTGAAATCTGACCCGACATAGGTAAATCACCTAAGAAGCGGGACTGTTCACTCTTTGAGCTTGCCATGAAAACTTGATTTAATCTTAGGAATTATTGCACAATTATAGTGCACATTCACTGAAATTCCGTAGCTTGTAACTCTGAATAACCTTAACCAAGGAAAAATCCTGAACAATTAATGCTTGTAGAGCTAAGTGCAAACGATAAAATAGCTATCCAGGGATAATCATTACGATCAGAAGTCCAACTCATTATGGTCTTAGTAGATTCCGAGCAAATATTGTTTTTAGGGTTTATCTCAGAACGAATGATAATTTTTCTTTGAAAAATCAAAAGGACTAAAAAAGTTTCTTTCTTAGAAAAGATTCTGCCAACTTGACAACGGCAGAAGGACCCTAAGCTCTTCGATTTCTAAAAGATGCAGATGAAAGAAAAGCTATTTAGCGAGGTCCATACCAAATAATGTATTGAAGAATAATTTCCTTAGCTTTTTAACTTTGGTTCATAAACAGCTCCATTACATACGCCTACCGCAAGTGCCTCCTTCGCTTGTTCATCCCATGATTTCAAATCCGGTGCTTCGTTGATCCATCCAATTGTTCTATCAAGGCAAAGGTTCCAATATGCGGCTTGCTTAGAGACCGGAACCAATTCTATTGCAATACAGGAGACACCTACAGCAATTACTCCAAAGAAAGCTTTTTGCAAAGAGTTACTCATCTTTTTACAAATAAAATTTCATACAAGCCTAACTGATACTTTTAATTAAAGGCGAGCTAAATTCAAATTAGATAGCCAAGCAAAAAACTCTCTCAGAATAAATTAGTTATTAGAATTATTTGTAGCTATTGATTAAAAGTAAATACTAGAAAAATTAATTTAAGGGTTGGACAAATTTCAAGAACTGGTCATCTATACAATTTGGCTTGAGCTTGCAAGGTTGAATGTTGTCGTCTTCTTTATCAGCAATCATGGAATCCCATGCAATCTCTTTTAGTTCTCTTTTAACTAAAAGGTCTTTCCATTCAAGCCACATGTCACTAAGTAATAACGTCTGACTATTACTTCTTGCTCCTTCATCTAACAATTTAATCTGATAAGGCTTCAGATTAGGGTTCCATTCTTTTAATTCCTCTTTCCAGTTTTCATCATTCATAATTAGATCTCTTAGGAAGAGCCCTTTCAGGCAATTAATATAATAACTATATACAAACGCATCTATCTTTCTCATGCTCTGGTAAATAATACTCAAACATGACAAGTACATATTGAAGAGCAAGCTAGACATAGTTATAGAAATAAATCCAATACAAATAGCTACACTTTTCAATATTGTCATGCTTTAAAGAATTCAATCTTTGCTTATTAAGCTATGCAGATTCAGGAAGTTGAAGAATCTAACGTTCATCCTCTTTTTCTTCTTTAGATTTACAAACACAACTGTTCATAAGATCATTTTATTACTTTTCTTAGGTATCTAATTTCTGTAGCTTTGGTACTTGCATTGATGTCAATGCATCGAATTGCTCATTGCTCATATTTTCTCAGTAGCTAGAAGTGTTTAATTGCAAATGCAAATGACTTCAATGCCTTCTTCTCGTTTGCCAAACGGATCAATCCAAATGAAGATCGTTGAAAGAGAATGGGGAATAGAACGGTGCTATCTCTCATCCAATGGAGAAGAGATATGTTTACCTGCTCCGCTGGCAAGTTACACTTGGCCTTTCTCTTCTGACTCTTAGCAACCTTGAGTTGATAGCTGAAAGCTATCTCATAAAGAATTCACCTACAGCCCTTAGAACGCTACCCCGAAAAACCCTTCTGTAGCAAGTCGGCTAGCCAACCACATCGTGACATTCAAGTTAGTCTTTAAAAGCAACTTAAGCTGAAAGTTCTAAATTTCAAGTAATTAACTTGTAATTTAGCTGTCTTATTCGGCAAAGTCAAAGGTGGAGAGTTGGTCGAGTGGTTTATGGCTCTAGTCTTGAAAACTACCGGCGAACTTCAAAAGGAATTTTAGAAAACGCCCAGAAGCACTGATATAGCTAGCAAAATCAAGATATAACTACGTTTATAAGATTCTCAACTTCAACAGTTTTCAAGCAATTTTTTATATGGTTTTATAAAAAAGTGGTCAACCTTGGTTCATTTTTCTGATAGTGGTCAATAGCGGTCAACTAAACCATCGACGTTCTCAAAACAGCTCTGGTTCTGAAGACCAATACCAAGAACAGTTGGCTTCTCACCGGAGGAAGACCCAAGCGTTAATTGACGTAACCAACAAAGACCTTCATTTTCGTGGTCATAAAGCCAGCCTAGAAATAGTTAAAGATACAATTGTTATCCGTGGAACTTTTCCTAATGGAGATGCCACTAAATATAAGAGAACGGATATCTAGATTTGTCCTAGAAGAATTGGCTCTAAGTATAATCTTGGAATTCTATTATCTAACCTTAGAACAATAAAACTCATATAATTTTATCTAATTTGCTAAAAATCATATCTAATTCCAGTCATTAAATTTACATATTTTATAGGATGTATTCTTACATAGTCTCGAGTACCACTTTGGGGACTTCCTAAATCGAATGAATTTATTCTGTTGAAGGAAGCCTCAGTAAACATCGAGTATCTTTTAGTAAGTTCATAATTAATGCCACCTTTTAAATTATATCCAAATAATACATTTGAAAATCTAGAAAAATTATAATTACCACCAATATCTAGATCAAATTCCAATGGATCTAGTTTTATATCATGTATTCCAGCCCCAACTCCTAGATAAGGATAGACCTTATTGGTACTATTAAACTTTATATCCCTAAACAGGTTTAACATGTATGAATTAATTTTTAAATTAGTTTTTTTGGGGATTTCAGTTGCTACATAACCAAAATAGGTAGAAGCATTCATTGTTTTCGCTAAAGCTATTTCCCCTTGGGTTATTGATCCTTCCAGTCTCCATCTATTTAATTTCTTACCTATTGACAATCCATAAGTTTTTCCTGCTTTCAAGTCTGCCTCTATATCAAAAAGATGACCAAACCACCCAAAATCAGCCAGATTCTCACCTCTTAAATTAGCTGGCACTATCCCTCCTCCTTTTGCTGCTATATAAATATTATTCCTATTATTCTTTCTTGATTTTTTCTTCAAAAGAGGCTTATTGCGATAATTTGTTCCTAATCTTTCTGGTATTAATTCATTGTCCTTTGCACTGAAATCAGCTTCCTTTATTGCCTGATTTGTAGATAATTGTTTTAAGAAATCGTATGAATTATCTTCATGGTCAATTAATGAAAGCTTAGAATCTATGGTATTTAATCTATTTGGATTAGGCCTCAAGGAATAGCTATTCTCTACCTTAACAATATATTTATTATGATTTTCATTCATAGAGTATTCTTTGAGGAAAGCATATGAATCATTTGTGAGATTTCTATTTAAATTAATTTCCTTGTAGTAATTATTATTTCCTTTCAAAGCAATATAAGCTTCTTCCTCATATGCAAAAACATCCTGAATAGATCCTGGAAGAACTACACCTATTAATATGAGTTTTTTTAAAATATGTAGACCCATCTTATACAAAGAAGAATCATTATCATACTAAACAATATTCGAGCTTAAGACAAGTAACGTCTCGAAGGTTAATTCTATTAAAGTAGTTCTAAAGCTAAACTTCTTTTTTTTTCAAGATCTCTACTGTTTAGTTAATTATTTGGAATAGACATTCACAATTTTCATTCCTTCTATTGCATTCAACTTTCCATTGTTTCTACAACTTACCTGTTTACTCTTGTACCTTATATATCCTTGTCGGATCAATTTATAATACTAGCCCTTCTCCTCAGTAGAAGTTTTAAAATTTTGCGCAACCGTTGATAATTTGTTCCTCTACCTGAGCAACTGTTCGGTAAGGTGCAACAGAAACCCTGTTTCCTTTTAGACCATTCCTATTGGAGTACAGAACTTTGTTCCGAGCCATGCGACCTCTAGATGAACAGGGAAACTCGTCAGCCAGCAACTAATATAAAGAAGACAGTCAGTACCAAGCAGAATTATTGGCGGTTTAGTTGTAGACCGATTGCCCTTACCAATTGACCCGCAGTTAAAAATCAACATATCCCAAAAATCATAAATTTCAAGTAATTGCTTGAATTTTGCTGAACCAAGCCTGTAATATCAGAAGTGGAGAGTTGGTCGAGTGGTTTATGGCTCTAGTCTTGAAAACTAGCAAGGGTGCAAGTCCTTCGGGGGTTCGAATCCCCCACTCTCCGTTCCACTACGGAGAGGCAAGCGGTATTTAATTATAATTATTACCTCATTATTTATAAATTAGTGACCAAAAGTTGACCGAAAAGAATAAAACTTACGTAAATATCAAAAACCTGAGTTATTTTGCGTCAAAAAGTCATTTATCATTAGAGGTTGTCCCTCGGTCTTTTCACTTCAAAGGATAGCCGTAATCAATTGGCTTCACTGCACCGTCTATAGTCTTGAAAACTAGCAAGGGTGCAAGTCCTTCGGGGGTTTAAATCCCCAACTGTCCTATCGAATAAGTAGACCTTAGTCGTATTTTTATTACATTCATTGCTTACTAGTTATCGATTAAAGTCAGAAGTTGGGCAAAGGAAGTTAGCTTTCAGCACCAAAAGAATTCAAAGAACTTTGAAGAGAATCTCTTCTAACTATATGATATTATTTGCTCTTTTTACTTCAAAATAAAGCTAATTCCCATTGCTTCTAGCGCATTCTTGAAATAGGTAGGACACCTCAAATAGAGATCCAGTCAAAGAGATTGATTTGCCTATAGAAACTCGTAAAATAACTACATGTGTCCCTAATTCACCTACAACTAATGGGATAACTGATACAAGTTAATCAAAGAAATTCAATTTTTCTTCCCTATGACCATTCAAGCAAAGGAAGCACTCTCTATAACCTCTCTCACCGTATGGGCTATGGTGATTTTCCTTATCCTCCTTGTCGGGGGGCTGGGATTTACGTTAATCAAAGAACTTCGTAAAAGAGATAGGAAACAACTCATGACCACCAAGTTCAGAGAGGGGAAAGGCTTTTAAAGCTTTTCACAAAATCATGCCAGATAGATACTTAGACTAGTAATAATTACCCTGTAACTAATGCTCTGGTGAATAAACTCATAGACATTGAATCTATTATACGTTATAAATAAATATGGTTTACTTTCTGCCTGCAATCAATCCTTTCGGGGCTAAAGAGTAAGCTTCCTTCACGCAACATTTATAATCAATTCTCTGATAAGGGAGGAGGTCTCATGTCTATCTTTGGAAGGCTAAGCAGATCAGAGGTTATACATGGAAGAGTAGCCATGGCCTCAATCATTGGACTTGTTGTTTTTTATTATTTACAGTAAAAGCTTTAAATAGTTAACAATGGCTAGAGAGGTTTTATCTTTCTTTGGAGCATCAGTACTAATTAGCATAATTAGAGAGCAATTAATCTAATTTAAATTTAGAACAGGGATTACAATTAAGTCTTCGAATTGTTCAATTTTTCATCTGAGAAAATTTGAGCTATATTTTGTTTTCTATAGCAGTTGGTATAAACATCATAATAATCGAGCTGCAACACTCATTTCGAGTTTGAAATTGATACAAGCGACGCATTACAAAATGACGGAGCAAAATCTAACGAAATCAAGCCTTCTTCCAACCATCACCAATAAAGAGGCTGAAACAGAAAAAAATGCTTTCTAAAGAAGCAGTTGACAACCTCAATCAACCATCAAACGTCCTTTGATCAATTCACAATCCATGTGTAGTGTATAGACACTCTCTACAGATTCTACTAGAATCTATTTAATTCATGAGCGTCATGAAAAGGACCTGGAGCTCAGCTAGAGATGAATGGCTTCGCAAGACATCCCTTGCGAATGAGATGTCACTATGGGCCATCGATTCTCTTAACAAGAATGAGGCTGAGATTTATGATTTAGAGAATATTTCCAGTAAATATTCTGGAGAAGAGTTAAATGAAAAATTAAAAGTAATAAAAAAAGCAATTAAACACACAATCATTAAGAAAGAAAATGAGCTAGATGATTTGAGCCTGAATACAGCAAACTCTGCAAAGCTTCAAGTTTCAGTACCTTCAAGTCTCAATTATTTAATGAAGGCCTGGGCCGCAGCTGAGGGGAGAGATCTTTCAAGTGTTGCACTCCAATGTCTTGAGATTGGCCTAAGAGCAATGAAAAGTAGGGGCTCAATACCAACTGCAGCTATAGAGCGATACGATATCGCTTGCAAAAAGAGAATTGCATTAGCTGAAGTTAATAACATCTGGGAACAATATGAAGCATCAAACCAAAGCACTAAAATACAATAGAGAATGAACATTAGATTAAACAAAAAGAAGTCTTATAAAGGCTTACTATTAAAAGACTTATCTCATAAAAAGTCATTAAGTAAGGAAGTTCGAAGAAACAATATTTATATATTATTTAGAAACAATGATACTAAACTAAAACTAGTTATAAATGAAGTTGATAAGAATTTATTGTTAAGCAAAGGGTATCAACTCATCGGCAGCAGGCCAGGGGAAAAAAGAGAGCTTGACTTAGCAAAGCTTACTCTAAATGAATTGCTTCTTAATAGGAAAAAGAAAGAAGTTTCTATTGATCTTTCTAGAGAACTCATTAAACATCTAGAGATTCTTGGTTATAGTAATAAATCGCCAAATAAAGTCCATAAAAAATATATCATTTAACTACATTCTAAAGTTGAGAAGGTCTCTCTTTTGGTAATAGTATTTGTACCATTCGCTATTGAGCAAAGGTAAGTTAACTCATCTCCTGTTAAAATTACATTAGTGAAATCAGTCCCTGTAATATCGACATTCTTAAATCTTGCGCTAAAGGCAAATGCATCCTCTAAGACCGCATTGCTAAGGTTAGTGCCTTCGAAAACAGCAGAGTCAAGAGTTGCATTACGAAGGTTTGTATTTGATAAATCTGTATTTAATAATTTAGCCCCAAAAAGGCTTGCTCCTTCAAGATCACTTTCTGAGAGATTAGCATCTTGAAGGTCTGTCAAATAAAAGGTAGCGCCTCTTAAATCCTGGCTAGAGAAATCATCTCCTATTAAAGTTTGTTTACCATAGTCAATGAATGCTTGACCAGGTATTTCAAACAAAAAAAGTAGAGCAAAGATAGCTAAGAATGATAAGATTTTGGAAAGCATTGTAAGAACTTCTATTTTCAAAAATAAAAGGTCTACTAAATCTATATCAAAGGCAGCTAATATTCTAGAATTTGTTATAGGTTTGGGCAGAGAGCTTAAAAATTTAATAAAATATTTGTATTGCAGAGTGGTAATCATAGGAAATCTCGCTAAAAAACAAATTAAAGGGAACAACAACTATGATCTCATCAAAAGCCATTCGTTATATTAAAGAAGTCCTAACGCGCCTTTCTAGCGGAGAACCAGTCACTCTAGAAGAGAGAATCTATATTCAAAAAGCCGCAGATGAAGATCAAAAAGTAAGTTCTTGGCTAAAAAGAGCAAGGCGGCTTCAAGACGGAGAAGAGTCAAAATCCTCTGTAGACAAATTAATTAATGACCTAGACTTAGGTCCCTTAGATTCTGACTCTTTATATAAACCTAATCCTGATGATTTAGGGAATTGGTTTACTGGAGCACCCTCATGGGTCTCACGGAGTTAATTTATTAATTTATTTCCTTATATACTGCTTAAATATTCTCTTACTTCTAAATGATTTATAAGAAAAATTAATTCAAAAAGTTGTTAATAAGATTCTTTATCAATTCAATGATATATAATAAAAAATATAGATTAAATTTAATATATTAAAATTAAAGGTGACAAACAATCCATTCGATGCTGTTGTAATTGGTTCTGGAGCTACTGGTGGGATGGCTGCTTTATCACTAGCTCAACAAGGTGTAAGAGTCCTTGTCATAGAAGCAGGTCCACAGCAAACAAGTTCTGAGGCATTGGGCTCAGAACCTCTCAATTCCTTAAAACGTATTAGAGGTTTGCTTAGTGGACAAAACAAGATCCAAGCACAACATCCTGGTTATTGGAAATCAAACCCTTCGCTATACGTAAATGAAAACGAGAATAAATACTTTTATCCTCCGAAAAGTCCATTTATATGGACTCAGGGGAGACAAGTTGGTGGGAGAAGCTTAACTTGGGGTGGTATAACATTAAGACTTTCAGAAACAGATTTCAAAGCAGCCTCTATTGATGGTTATGGTCCAGAATGGCCAATAGACTATTTAGATCTAGAAAATTATTATACTTATATAGAGAAATTTCTAAAGGTGCATGGAAATAATGACGACCTAGATCAACTGCCAAATGGTCATTATTTAGAAAGTTTGCCTTTTACTAGCTCTGAAGAAATATTTGCAAAAGAGGTACGAACTAAATTAAATTTTCCTGTAATTCATTCCAGAGGTTTTGGTCCTCATAATCCAGATTTAGATGGCCAATGGCCTAGGTCTAGTAGCGTAGGTAGTAGTTTAAAAGAAGCTCTTAAAACAGGTAAAGTGGAAATCCTTACTGATCATATTGTTGAACATATAGTAATAAGTAAGAGCAGGGATAAAGCAACAGGAATAATAGCTGTTGATAGAAAAAAAAAGGAAAGAAAGAAAATTGATTCCAAATTAATTTTTCTAGCTTCTTCCACAATACAAAGTCTAAAAATACTATTAAATTCATCTGAAAAATACAGAGAGGATGGATTAATCGACCCTTCAGATAAATTAGGTTCATATTTAATGGACCATATCTCTACCTGTCGTTTTTTCTCTATACCTAATAATCATCAAAGATTAAATAGCAATAAGCAAACATTAACTGGAGCAGGAAGCTTCTTCATACCATTTGGTAGGAAATTAGATTCAGATAATCCAATAGACTTCATTAGAGGTTATGGAATATGGGGTGCAATTGATCGTTTTGAACCACCAGTATTCTTGAAAAGCAAACCAAATACTAAAACAGGGTTTCTAATAGGGCACGGAGAAGTACTACCCTATGCGGATAACAAAGTTACGCTTACTCAGGAATTAGATGACTGGGGTATAGCCATTCCTCATATAAATTTTAAATGGAATAAAAATGAATTAAAAATGGTTGAGCATATGAATAAAACGATTGAAAAGTGTATTCTGAGTTCAGGTGGTGAAATGAAACCTATTGAGGAACTAATAAATGCTCCATTTTTTAAACAAATTGCAAATAGATCATTAGCCCTTAAACAAGGCCCACCGCCACCTGGCTATTACATCCACGAAGTAGGTGGAGCTCCAATGGGGACTAATGAAGAAGACAGTGTTTTAGACAAATGGAATAGCTTATGGAGATGTAAAAATTTAAAAGTAGTTGATGGTGCATGCTGGCCAACATCATCATGGCAGAGCCCTACCCTAACCATGATGGCTATAACAAGGCGGGCCTGTATATCCGCCCTCAAGAATCAGCTAAGTTAAACAAATCATTCAAATACCTCTCTGTCACAGCCCTATCTTGACTACCATTTTGAAACAGGAAATTAGCCAACGCTGAGCTCATCAACCGATATTGATCCCATTGAGGATTGGTTCCAATAAAATCCTTCATACCATTATAAAGTTCTTCAGGTATCTCAGCCTCAAGACTAACTGAGACTTCTGTTATGAATTTATGTGCTTCGGATAGCTTCTTCTCCAAGGGAAAGGAAGCTTGAGTTAGAGAGGGCAATTCGTTCACTTCTTTGCTTGATTTGAGTTGAGGTGATTCCATGCTTTGGGCAAACACTTTTTTCTTGCCAAACCAATATCTACAAATTTTTTAAAATCGTCAAAGCATAAAAAGATTTTCTACCAAATCACGAGACAGAGTGAGACTCATTATCCAGCTTGCTTTTGCATGAAAGCTTAAGAAAGAATATGGAAAAATCAAAGTTCACGAGAAGCCTGCAAAGGGAACCAAAAAGTTTATATAAACTCACAAAAGTAAGTATTTATACCATCTTCGCGAAAACTCAGTGGAAAACTTTTCAAAAGCTGTGGAAATGCCTATGGAAAAACATTGAAGGTTATTTTATAAGATCTACTTATAATTGAAGAGTCTAGCGAGACTCTCCTGAGAAGGAGACAGATGAGGTTCTAAATAATAGGAATTTTTTTAGGATTCACCACTATTTTAACTGCGAAGCGTGACAGGTCCTAAAGGGTGGTTTTCGTGAGGGTAATGACTATGTCCATGAGAGTGGTGATCGTGATCTATTGCAATTTTGTTGCTATCTAAAGACTCACATTCACCAGTGCATTCTTTTTCACACAATTCACAACCTTGCATAGAACCTTCAACATGATCATGGTGACTTTCTTGAGGGGAGCCAACTTCCTTCTCAAAGCCCATTAAATTTGATCGGTATTTGCAAAGTGAACAATTCATTGAGGTGTCCCCTAACAAAGCCTCATTGATTCTTGTAAGGAATGTTTCCCTTACTTTTGGATGATTACCCAAATAGCCTGCATTAACAATCTCAAAATCAGGGTTATCCTTCGCAACTTCAGTTACATATCTGCGAATTCTGCTTACAAGAACTCCAGAGAAAAGAAAATAAGGGAAGACAATAATTCTACGAAAACCAAGCCTTAGCAGATGTCTCAAGCCTGGTTCAACTAAAGGGAAAGTCACTCCTGAATAAACAGTATCTCCCCAAGCGAAACCTATCGCCTCCACAAGCATTCTTGTAATTTTAGAAACATTGGAATTCGCATCTGGATCAGAAGAACCTCGCCCAACTACTACTAATAATGTCTCACTTAATTCAAATGAAGAAGGCGAAGTCATAGCCTCATTTATCCTTTCTCCTGCTGCGCTAATCAAAGAATTATCGATGCCAAGTTCTCTACCATAAATAATTTCCAACCCCGTACGAGCTGAGTAAGCGTTCAGTACAGAAGGAATATCATTTTTAGCGTGGCCTGCTGCAAATAACATTGCAGGGATAGCAATAACCTTAGTAACTGAAATATCTCTAAGAGTATCTAAAGCCTCAGAGATGATTGGTCTAGAAAACTCTAAATAACCATATGCAACTGGGACTGATGGCAACAACAATTCTATAGACTTTACTAATTCTGCAAACTCATTTGATGCATGGACATTTCTACTGCCGTGACCAATAATAAGAATTCCTATATTGGTTTCTGAATGAAGTTTATCTAAAAGACCTGAAATCAAAATTTTCTTGCACTTCTAAAAACAATATCGTGAGAAGGGCTCAAAAATCTAACAAGAAATCTAATTAATCCCATATATAAACAATATCTCTTCCCATGCCTGAAAGAACAAACATGTTTATAAACGCCCAGGCACAAGATCTCGAAATTGCAGGAGTTTATAAAGATCTTGACGCCAATTTATTAAACCTAATAAAAACAAACAAAATCGATCCCAAACCTTTGATGATTTGTAGCGGGAGCACCTCAAGCAGTTGCGCTGCAAAGGGTCATTGGACTCTTGATCTTAGGCATAGATTTAAAAAAATCAAATTCATTCCGTCCCAAAATGATGTTTTAATCGAAGCTGGAGTGAACATGGCAACTCTTGTTGATCAACTTGAAAAACATAAAAGGTCTTTTCCAATTGGAATATCTGGAACAACTGGTATTGGCTACATTTTAACCGGTGGAATTAGCCCATTAAGTAGAAAGTATGGATTAGCGATAGATCAAGTAAAAGAGGTACGTGGTATTTGGGCAACAGGTGAAAAATTCATTTTAGAAAGACCTGTTTCTTCTTCTGATGAAGATCGTATTATTCAATGGAAGGCACTTTGCGGTGCTGCTCCTTTCCTAGCAATAATTACACATTTAAAACTTAAGACTAATCCATTAAAATCACTTCGAGTATGGGAAACATCACTAGAACCTGATCAATTAGCAGAAACAATCTTAATTTCAGAGGGCTTGCCCCCTGAAGCTAGTATCTATTGGATGTGGGGAAAAACCATAAAAGCTTTTGTTGTTCTTGAATTACAAGGGAATCATAGAGATAGCCAGTTCGAAGAAATTGTTAATCAACTACCAAGATCAAAGGACTTCAAAACTTCTCTAATAAATAATCTAACCCAGCTCAATCAATTCAAGCTTCCAATTCCTTCTAATTCAGCCAATCAAAAGCAACACTCAGAGGTGCTTGGACTTCTTGGTCCACCTTTGAAAGAACATTCTTTTCAACTCATAAAATCAATAGAAAAACTTATGCAGAAGAAGCCAAATGAAAGCTCCTATATTTCATCACAACAACTTGGAGGAGCTACAGTTGTTGGGAAAAATCACTTGTCGTCATTTATTCATAGGGACTCAATGTGGAAACCGTGGATTACTGGTTCTTGGGAAGCTGGTAATGAAGAACAAAGAAAAGAAAGCCTAGACTGGATGGAACAAGGTTGGTTAGAACTTGAAAAATTTTTCCCTGGTGTACATTTAGCGCAAATTCATCCTCACCTTAATTGGCATCAAAAAGAAGTAAACGCAGCGTTTAAATCATGGTTACCAGAACTACAGCAATTAAAATCAAAATATGACCCAGAAGGAATTTTACTACCTCTTTGATATAGCGTCTTCAGAGAAGTTTTTTGATTAATGCTAAATAAAGCAAAAACAAATGTTTTTGAGGATTGGTTATCTAATCCAAGGAAAGATATTTTGTCAGGACTTGTAGTTGCATTTGCAATGATTCCAGAGGCAATTGCATTCTCTGGAATAGCAGGGGTTGATCCTCAGGTAGGTCTGTTTGGTGCTTTTTGTCTATCCATAACAATAGCCATTGTGGGTGGTCGAATGGGAATGATTACCTCAGCAACTGGTTCAACTGCTCTTCTAATGACAGGTGTAGTGGCAACAGGTAATGCACAAGGTGAGGGACTGGGCTTGTCTTATCTTATTGCTGCTGGGTTGTTAACAGGTGTATTTCAAATCCTTTGGGGTTATTTGCGTCTTGCCTATCAAATGAGGTTTGTTCCGACAGGAGTATTAAGTGGTTTTGTTAATGCGCTAGCTTTGTTAATCTTCCAAGCACAACTTCCACAATTAGGTTTAAACCTACATTATGGTCAAGATGTAATAAAGGGTCAGGCTGATCATTCATTACCAATAGGAATGCAAATCCCTATTGTTTGGCTATTAGTTATTTTAGGATTAGTAATAATATATGTACTTCCAAAGATTACTCGATTAATACCTTCTCAACTAGTTGCTATCTTGATATTAACGATAATAACTGTAAGTTTAAATATAGATATACCAACAGTAAAAGATCTAGGTCAATTACCATTAGGCCTTCCAAATTTATCTTTACCATTTGGCTCAGTATCTGAAGGGAAAGTACCTTTTAATCTAGAAACCTTTGGAATAGTACTGCCTACAGCCCTTGCAATATCGTTAGTTGGATTAATGGAAACATTCTTAACTCAAGATATTCTTGATGATATTACTGATACAAACTCTAATAAGAATAAGGAAGCAAGAGGACAAGGTATCGCAAATATCATCTCATCATTATTTGGTGGGATGGCAGGTTGTGCATTAGTTGGCCAATCTGTTATGAATACTGAAAATGGT
This sequence comes from Prochlorococcus sp. AG-412-P08, assembly GCA_003214695.1. Taxonomy (GTDB): domain Bacteria; phylum Cyanobacteriota; class Cyanobacteriia; order PCC-6307; family Cyanobiaceae; genus Prochlorococcus_E. The sequence goes on along the minus strand of QCLI01000014.1, from coordinate 19,387 downwards.
GGAAGAACAAGACTTTCAACCTTTGCTTCTGGTATAAGTCTTCTTCTAATGATTTTGTTAGGTAAGCATTGGCTTGAACAAATACCAATGGCAGCATTAGTTGCAGTAATGATAACTATTGCTATAAGTACAGCTGATGTTAATGGTCTTAAAAATATCTCTAAGATTCCTAGAAGTGATACGGCAGTGATGTTAATGACTTTCTCAGTGACAATGTTAACTACTCCCCATAATTTAGCTCTTGGTGTTATTGCGGGTGTTGCTTTAGCTGGAATTTTATTTAGCAGGAAAGTAGCAAAGGTTATAAGTGTTAAGGGAATAAAAGTTAATGATCAAGAACTAACTTATGAAGTTACTGGACAATTATTTTTTGTAAGCAAGATTTACTTTCTTCAAGGTTTTGACACACATAATCATCCTCGAAAAATAACTATTGATATGAGTAAAGCTCACATTTGGGATCAAAGCGGTGTAGCTGCTCTAGATCAAATAATAAGAAAACTCAGCATTGGTGGTTCCAATGTGAATGTTGTTGGTCTAAACGAAGAAAGTCTTAATCTATTTGAAAGGTTAGGGGGGCAGGAGCCCTCTCATGGATAGAGATTAAACCTATCACTTCTTTAGAAAGAACTATTTGATTAAGCAGCTTCTTCAAATTCACTGATAAGAAAATAAAAAAATTTACAACTAATAGGTGCAAATAAGCAAATATGAATGTGATAATTGATAATAGCTATATCAAGACGAATGGCTTACAGTCAAGCATTAGTTTTGGCCGGGGGTATTGCCCACGTACCAATTCTTATAACAGCTCTAAAGTTTGCAGATAATAAAACTCTTAAGCTAAACAATCAATCAAAAGCTGCTGCTTTGGCTTTGGAGAAAGAAAAAGCTGCTGCGGCAGCCTCAGCAGCTGCGGCAGCAGCAGCAGCAGCTGAGCAAGAAGCTGCAAGACAAAAAGCTCAGAAAGCAGCTGCTGAATCAGCTTCAGAATCAGATTAAGGAGAAGTTTTAATTTAAAATAATATTTTCTAAAGATATATTGTCATGCTTATAAGTATTTCCTAAATGTAAGGTTTATTCTTTGATTTTTAACTTTTCTTCTTTTAGGTATTGAATGAACCCAATACTTCTGGCATTCTTCTTTCATAATCAACAAATCTCCATTATCAAGGGCAAAAGAATATTTATCTAAACTTAAAAGATTCCTAAGTAAAAAATCTCTCTTAGCTCCTAGTGAAACAGATGCAATAGGTTTTGATGAATCAATAACCTTTTCTTTATCCGCATGCCAGCCCATACAATCCTCACCGTTGCGGTAAAGGTTTAGCAAGCAACCATTGAAATCTACATCACAGTAATCTTGTACATCATTTAATAATGGAACAAACCAACTTGGCCAGCCTTCTCCTTTATGCTCAATTCCGCTGTAACTATATTCAACTCCCCTAATTGCTAAGAATGAAGTTAAGCGCGGAACTAAAAACTCCTTGCCATACACTCTAGCTTTTGGTTGCTCCCAATTTATACTATTGCTTATTTGGTAAGTTAATAAATTTGCTTTTTCAAGATCAAGCCACTTTCTGTTAATAATTATAGGAGGCTTAGGCACTTATCTAATAATTATTTGATTAAATTGAATTTCTAATTGTTTAAGCTAACTCGCTGATAACAAAACCAAAGCCATTGTTGAAACATTAAATTTCGATGAGATCTCCAAGGAGTCTGAGGATTATCAGAGTTGAAATTTTCAGGAGGAGGTACATCTCCTCTTGCTTTATCTCTTTCCATTTCTGCAAGTAATCTTGCAACATTATATTCAGGATGGCCTAAATGCATAAGCTGACGTTGATCTGTGGTTTCAAAAATTGTGTAGCCTACCTTTTCACCATAGGCAAGTAATCTCAACAAGCCTTTCTCATGAGCTTGTTCCATTTCTTCATCAGGCAATCCTGCATATCTGCTTTGAGGGCAGAAAAAAGTATCATCCTGAGTGCCCATAATTGAATGAGCCGGGATAAGGCTTTTCATTGGAAATACTCCAAAAAGTTTCTTCTCAAAAACCTGTTTATTTACACCAGCCAAATAAGCAAGAGCAAAACCAGCCCAGCAAAGTCCTAAGGTACTTGCACAATTTTGTCTAGCTTCCTCAATAATTCCGACCAATTCTGACCAATAATTAACATCTTCAAAAGCAATATTTTCAACTGGAGCACCCGTAATAATAAGGCCATCTAAAGGGTTTGGTGCCATTGCTTCTTCCCATCCAACGTAATGCCTAGACAAATGGGATAAATCCCAGGTTTTATAACTGTGCGTGTTTAATCTTATCCAAATAGGTTCTATTTGAAGTGGAGAAAGACCAAGAGGGTGCAGAAGATTAAATTCATATTGCTTCCCTAAGGGCATAATATTCAAGATACCTATTCTTAAAGGCCTTATATCTTGCCTCTTAGCTAGCTCAGGCTCAATCCAAGAAATATGATTACGCTCAACTGCTGCGATTTTGTGATAACCACGTGGCAGAATTAAAGCCATTGACTTACTCCTATAGTCATCAAATTTGATCTAAAGCCTTTGAGAAATCTGCCTTTATATCATCTATATGTTCCAATCCTACCGAGACTCTAACCATCGTAGAAGTAACACCTGCTGACTCCTGCTCATCAGAAGAGAGTTGCTGATGAGTTGTTGATGCAGGATGTATAACCAAAGTCTTCGAATCTCCAACATTTGCCAGATGGCTTGCAAGTTCTAATGAATTAATAAAAGAGACTGCATCATCATATCCACCTTTTAAAGAGAACATGAGCATGCATCCCATACCTCTTCCTGTGAGAAATTGCTTAGCTCTTTGATGGTAAGGGTCAGAGGGCAGTCCAGGATAATTAACACTAGAGATTTTAGGGTGATCATTGAGCCAACTTGCTAACTCCATTGCATTAGAAGTATGTCTCTCTATCCTTAAGCTCAATGTCTCGAGGCCTTGTAGCAACAAAAATGAATTAAATGGGCTTAAGGCTGCTCCCCAGTCTCTCAAACACTCTAGTCTGGCCCTTAAAGCAAAAGCTATATTTCGGTTATCAGGGACTCCAAGCATTTTACAAATATCACTACCAAAACCAAAGGCATCCCAATGAATCAAACCATGATAGGCATCACTAGGTTGTGACATTAAAGGAAATTTACCATTACCCCAATCAAATGTTCCGCCATCAACGATTACACCTCCTAAGCTTGTACCATGTCCCCCAATCCATTTTGTAGCACTTTGTACAACTACATCTGCTCCATGCTCTAATGGTCTTATCAGAGCACCTGCTGCTCCAAGAGTATTATCAACTATAAGTGGAATACCGTTCGCTTTTGCTAATTCTGAAAGAGCGGAAAAATCTGGAATATTAAACCTAGGGTTTCCCATTGATTCAACATAAATTGCCTTTGTATTGAAATCTATTTGTGAGGCAAAACTCTCTATTTCATCACCTTCAGCAAATTTGACTTTAATACCTAAGCGTGGGAACTGTACTTTGAATTGATTGTAGGTCCCACCATAAAGGAATGAAGTGGAAACAAAATTATCTCCAGCTTGCATACAATTAGCTATAGATAGGAACTGTGCAGACTGGCCTGAAGCTGTGGCCAGGGCAGCAACTCCTCCTTCCAGAGCCGCAACCCTTTTTTCAAATACATCTGTAGTCGGATTCATCAAACGGGTATAAATATTGCCAAACTCCTTCAATCCAAATAAATTTGCTCCATGTTGAGCATCATTAAATACATAGGAACTTGTCTGGTAAATAGGTACTGCTCTGGCATTAGTTGTAGGGTCAGGTTCCTGGCCAGCATGTAACTGCAGAGTTTCGTAGCGATGTGTAGTCAAAGAAATTATCTAATCTACCTTTACTTTTAGCTCAAGATTTTGATTCTGGAATCCATTCGTCAGGTGGGGTTGGCTTAGAAGTTTCAGCTAATGATGGGAAAAGGTCTCTAATCATTGGTATAAGTTCTTTTCTTATATAAGTTCTGCAAGCACTCAAATGATCAGAATCAATTACGGGATAAAGTTTTTCATTCTTTTCTACACCATCTCGTAGGGGTTGCCATTTCTTTTTTTCTTTGGCATTAAAAGAATCAAGTGGACCATCGAAATCAAACTCAAAGGATTCGATTGAATCCTTAAATTGTCCTAATAAATTAGAAACAATATTTTCTCTAAAAGGAATGAGGAGTTTAGCTTTCAAGGCATCTGGCAAACCCAAAACAGGTTCATAATATTCAATTAACCTTAATTCCTCTTCGAGTAACATAGGCCACAAACCTCTGGAGGAAGATGGTATTTCAAACGATTCTTCAGCTTCCGTCATTAGATCAACAAAAAAAACCAACCTGCAATAATAGGATTTCTCCTTAATCGGCTTTTTGGTACTGGGCTTAGAGGATGAAATATCTGGGAGCTCTGATTCAGCCTTTCGTAAAAACTGTCGGTCTTCTCTCTCCAAATTGATTGCGCCCCAACGCTGCCTGTAATCCCAAAGGTCGATGTACCTCGAAAGATCATGTTGAGACCATCCCAGAAGCTTTAGTTCGTCAGCCCGATGAGTTAATTCTTTAGCCACTTAGAGATTACAAGCACCTTATATATATAAAGACTAATAGCAAAGAAAACAACTAAATTTTATAAGAAAAGCAAATTCAAGAGTTAATGCTGATTAAAAAACGGTGGAAATTAAAGAGTTAGTGAAGGAAACAATTGAATCCAACTGATCATTTATACTTGCTAACAGACGAAGCTGAATATTAGCCCTATCTAAATTCTGATTTTCATATGTTGAATTAAAGTAGATATTACCATTCATATAATCAATCAAGAATCTTATTGCTAGTTCAAATGTAATAATTTTAATACTGGCAGGAATCAAAATAATATCATTTTTAGTGATAATTTTATTCCTATATGAAAGATAACCTAATAGAGCTTGTTGATAACTATCAAAACTGAATTGAACTTCTTCAATAGAATCAGTTTCTTCTCCTAAAGGGTTACAACATGAGCGAAGACAGTCGGCTATGTCATACAAAATAACTCCTTCTTGCAAAGTATCTAAATCTATTAAAGAAACAAATTTATTAGTTTTAAAATCAAAAAGGAAATTATTAATTTTAGGGTCTCCATGAATAATACCATGAGAAATAGTCGATAGAGTCTTGGATCTTTCTAAGAGAAAGACATTAGGCTTCTGATTCTTGACAATCTCCACCAATTGAAGAAGATAGCTATAATCTTTCAAATCTTTTTTTAAAGAAATGAATGAGTGCAATTTAGAAGTATATAGAGAAGACACTAATGGAGTATTGTGAAAATTTGGTATAATCTTCAATAATGATTTGGATCTAATATTTGAGGTGAAATAATGGAATTTTGAAAGTCCTCTAAAAAGATTAAAAGTAATATCCGGGGAAGGGGTTACATCATATGAAATTGTATTTGGGAGATAATCAAAGGCCCTCCAAAGTATGCCCTGATGAATAAGGAATTTCTTATCGGTACTTAAATTGACAAGTAACCTAGGAAAAACAATAGGGGATTCTTCCTGCTTTTTCGTGAAGGAATTATTACTGTCGATATATTCCTCTAAAATCAAATAATTCGAAATCAGATCAATTGGTTTACTGAAAACTATAGAACTTACTTTTTGAAGAATAAAAGGTGCGAACTCTTTACTCTTAATTGGTAAAACTAAAAAAGTTTTATTTATAATTCCAGAATGAATCCTTTTTATTTTTAGATTATAGTTAGTCGTAAGAAAATATAATGCAATCTTATTGGCTAATTTAATATCGGAAGAAGCATCCAAGGGAAGTATATTTCTGTAAAAGGTTAGAGTAGTATCATAAACAAAATTGATAGAGTCTAAAGTAAATCATAGGAATAAATCATGAAATGCTTTCTTAACTTTAAAGTAAGAGGAGTTATCATTCAAAGACCTAAGTTCATTTTTAGAGGAAAGAATCTCGTCATATCTAAGTGAATTAAATGATTTGCTAAGGACTGCTTCAGAAATAAAATCAATAACTTCTTCTCTTTGAGTATTATTCAAAAGAAGGTTCATCCTAGAGGAAGATTCAGGTCTTACAGATTCTTGACAGAACCTGGTCAATTCTCTGCTATCAGTCATGATCGTATAGACATATTTTTTAACTTCTTGAGTGGAGAAGATGCACAAATAAAGCAGATTTATCATCGAAGAATCTTGATAAGATAATGAATACTTACGAAGAATATCTGGCCAATACCTTAGAGAATTTATACCTTCAAGTGCTCCCAGCGAAAACCCATTCACTTTGCACCAATCTATCAACTCAGCAAGACCTAGCGGACAACGCTTGAAGCTAAGCATTTGATTAGCAAGAATTTGGCCAACTTGAAAATTCCTTGTTGGATTACCTGAAACAGGAAGCATCATGCTGCCTTTCACATCGGCAATCATGGCTGTAAGCTGACTAAAAGTATGATCTCTTACTTTGTGCATAGAACCGTCTTTAGAAAGTGCAGCTTCGATCATTTGCACTCCATAGCCAATTTCAGTTAAAGGTAACTTATCTTTTGCGTAAAGTGTTTTTCGGTCAACTCTAGTCATTGAAACTGTAGCAGCCTGATCCAAGCATTGATGTAATAACAATGTCAGTAATGTAGGCAATAGTCCAGGGTTTCCCTTATGAAAGGTATGACCAAATCCTGCAAAAATTGATGATATATTTTTCGAGGCTTTAATATATTGGCCTTCTACATTATGAACACCAGAAGAAACCTGAATATTTGGAGATATACTATCTAGTATGCGTGAACCTAGTAAAGCATTTAAGGGGTCAGGGTGACAGAAATTAGCAGTGAAGCTATCCATTGGATTCCTCAATGCTCCATGCCTATGAAAGCCCGAAAAAAATGCTAAATTGTAATTCTTTTGGCATAGAAGAGAAGGAGAATTAGTCTCCTGATCGTAAGTAAACGAACCAACCAAGCAAGCAATAACAACATCCTGCCTTCCTATAACCTCTCTCAATTCACATGCCTCTATTAAATCTTTCTCAATATGATTACTATTGGCAGATAAAATTACTAATTCACATTTCAAAAATAAATCCTTCAATGTATAAACTCTATGACTACCTTCTTCCCTATACAAGGACATTCGCCTCATCTTATCAACATATTCTTGCTTAAGTTCATTTCTTGATTGCTCTGAGAAGGCCCCTAAAATATCTCTTCCAGGTCTAGGGGCAAGAAGCAGTCTATCCCCTTCTGTTTGCATCGCACAGTTATAGGCAAGGGAGGCTGGATATAAACCGACACTATAAAATCCAACTTTTGCAAATTGCAATTTCTTAAGTCTTTGGGCAATAGATTGCTTGTCATGACAATTTTCAAAGAAATTATTTTTCATCAGAAAAGTTAAAAATATAAAAAATTTAGCCTAGGAATCATCTCAAGTATAGTGTATTAAAAATTAATTGCATTGAAGATATAAAAATCCAAAGAAATAACGTATAAGATTTACTTAGTATATATATACAAGGCAATTGAGATGCTAGTCTGATTTAATAGAAGTTGCTCTTAATAAAGGATGCTATTTAAAAGCAATATAGATGACTCCTTCACTAAACTATTAAAATGTAAAGAACTCTTATTTGTCCAAGATATTGATGGCGTATGCATTCCTTTGGTTAGCAACCCACTCGACAGGGTAATAGACAAAAGTTACGTAGAGGAAGTCTCAAAGCTTGGCGATGAGTTTTCGGTATTGACTTGTGGCGAACATGAAGGAAAAAGAGGCGTAAACAGAATAATAGAAAGAGCCTTTGAATCAGAAAGTCTTCCAAAAGAAAAAGGTCTTTATTTGCCAGGATTAGCAGCTTGTGGAATCGAATATCAAGATAGATTTGGGAATGTGGAAACATTAGGCTTAAGCAAAAAGGAAAGACTATTTCTTAGTAAAATCCCTCTAAAAATAAAAGATCTATTAAGCATAGAGTTACTTAGAAATTTTCCCAATGTAGAAAAGGGAAAAATAGATAATGAAGTTGAAATAGCAGTTTGCGATACAAGGTACTCACCTGCTATTAATTTAAATAGCTTATTCAGCATGGTTGGCAGTGAACTAAAAAGCAAAAAAAGACTTCAATTGATAATGAAGAATGTAATGGATGAGGTGATTAACTATTCAGTGGTTTCTGGGTTGAAAAATTCTTTTTATTTACACATATCACCAAATTTAGGAACTCATGATGAAAGTGAGATTATTAAATATGCAACTCCGGAAGATATAGGGACTACTGACATTCAATTAATTATAAAAGGTGCATTAAAACAAGCAGGTCTAATAGTGCTAATAAATAAATACGTGTTCAACAGAACAGGTAAATACCCTTTTGGTGAGGATTTCAGTGTTAGGGATGCACCTGAAACGATTCAAAAACTAATTGATCTCTGTAAAAGCAAAGTTCCCAATAATGAAATGCCAACTCTTATCGGTGTAGGTGACACTATCACTTCTACAAAAGATCAACATAGCCAGCATTGGTTAAGAGGAGGGAGCGACAGAGGATTCTTAACTCTTATTCAAAAGTTAGGAGAAGCTTATAATAAGGAAAATCAGATCATTTTTGTAGATAGTAGTTATGGAGAAGTATATAGACCTTCAACAATTGATGGTAACTTTGATGGTATTACAGATGAGAGAGACAACTTAAAGTTTACTATTGTTATGAATAGAGGACCAGAGCAATACAAGAGTTGGATAAAAGAATTTTGCAAGAGAAGAAGTAGAAATTCAGATACTTATAATACTTAGCGCTATATATTTATATATAGGTTAAACTATAGAAAGAACACATAGTAAATATGGACTTCCCAAGTATAAAAAGAGGAAGACTAAAGACTCTACAAGTGAATCTTGGTTATAAATGTAACCAATCATGTCTTCACTGTCATGTCAATGCAAGTCCATTTAGAACTGAGATGATGAATCCAAAGAATATTTCATTAATCCCAAAGGTAATTAATAGTTATGCTATTGAAACTCTTGACATAACAGGCGGTGCACCGGAGATGCACCCACTTTTTAAAGAGTTGGTTAATGAAGCTTGTAAATTAGGTGTAAAAATAATAGACAGATGTAATCTCACAATTCTTGATGAGCCTGGATACCAGGATCTTCCTGAATATCTTGCTAAAGCAAAAGTATCAATAATTGCATCTCTTCCATGTTATGAAGAAGAAAATGTAAACAAGCAACGAGGCAAAGATGTATTTAGAAAAAGTATTAATGTATTAAGAATATTGAATAAATTAGGTTATGGTAAGAATGATGAAACACTAAGTTTGGACCTAGTATACAATCCGATAGGTGCATTTTTACCACCTCCACAAGAGTCTCTAGAAAAAGAATATAAGTATATTCTTAAAGAAAGGTACGGCATAGAATTTAATAATTTACTTGTTCTTACAAATATGCCAATTAACAGATTTTCAAATTATTTGCAAAAGGAAGGGAAATTAAATAGCTATCAATCCATGCTGGAGAGTAATCATAATTCTAAAAATCTTGAATCTGTAATGTGCAAAAGTACATTAAGTGTTGACTGGCAAGGTAATCTGTTTGATTGTGATTTCAATCAACAATTAGGGGTAAAAAGCAATTTATTTCCTAGAACTCTAAGGGATTTATCTCAAGGAAATATCCTGATGCAAGGCAAAGAAATTACTGTAGATAGTCACTGTTTTGGCTGCACTGCCGGGAATGGATCAAGTTGTGGGGGGTCGCTTACATAGGCTCATCTTCGGATTAAATACATTTGGGGCATAGGGCTCTAACATTTAAGGTTGATTCAATTAATTTAAAGCCTTTGTTTTCAGCTGCCTTGCGACCTGCAGAAACAACTTCATCACTTTCAAATTCTTCCGTCCTTCCACAATTTATGCAAACCAAGTGATGATGATCTGGGTGATCTTTGCTTAACAATTCAAACCTATGCCCTCCTTCACTAAGCTCCAATTCATGCAAAAAACCCATTCTTACTAACAATCTAAGTGTGCGATAAATAGTTGCCAGAGAAACCCTAGACTTCATCTGCAAAAGATGAGCATGGACTTCTTCCGCGCTTAAATGATTGCCACCGCCAATTCTTTGAAACAAGTCCAATACTTTCTTACGCTGAGGGGTAAGACGAAGACCACTTTTGTGTAGTCCTAATTCAAGCGGTGAGGCTAAAGATGAATACCCTGCGTTTAAGTTCACACCAGAAGCAAAGGTTTTCTCAATAGTACAAGCTAATGCGAGAAGAGCAAATAGATTGTAACAGGTAATCATCCTTAATTACGTAGTAATTTTGGCCCTTAAATACTTTAAAGTGAATGTTATGTACATAAAACTGAGATGATCTATCGTCCTATTTTATTTGGCTCAGAGTCCAAGGGGAATTTGAAATCAAATGCACAAGTGAATAGGTTATTTGATATCAAAAATACGGCTTTAATTATAATTGATGTACAAGAGAAATTAATAAGTGCTATCTCTAATAGTGACGAATTGAAAATGAATATTCTTAAGATTTCTGAGGCCTGCGATTTCCTAAATGTCGCAAAATATATTACAGAGCAAAATCCAGAGAAACTTGGGAATTCGGTTAAAGAGATTCTCAAAGGTAATGAATTAATCAATATTTCTAAAATGAGTTTCTCTTGTGCTGAATGTGAAGATCTGATAAAAGAATTAAAATCAAGAAAGATAAAAAATATCTTATTAGTTGGATTAGAAACCCATATATGTATTCTTCAAAGTGCTTTTGATCTATATAGAATTGGTTTTAATGTACAGGTTATTGCAGACTCAGTTATGAGTAGAAAAAGGGTAGATCATGAGATAGCAATAAAAAGGTTCAGTCAATCAGGCATACAAGTTACAACAACTGAGACGGCCATCTTTGAGCTATGTAAAACAGCTCTGCATCCAAATTTTAGAGAGCTGAGCAGGATTGTGAAAGGAACTAAAAACTAATATCTTTAAAATAAAATGAGATAATTTCTAAGTTTAGAAAAAGAAATACTCCACTTATGATATTTCGCCGAGAAAAAGCAGCTTATAGCTAAACGTGCATCTGGGTGCCATACTTAAATTAAGTTAATTTCTTATCTATTGAATGTACACAAGGTTAATCAGCTCTGGCTGCATCTTTATATTAGGAAGCTTAATTACAGTTTTCGGATCAAAAGTTCTAAGCAGTGTTTTAAAAAAAGTTGTCCATCGAACCAATAGCAAAACAGATGACTATATACTCAAAGTTCTACTTGATACAGTTAAGCCTTTAGGTATCTCTATTAGTGCTTTTACTTCATGGAGAATATTAGCAATAAAAACAACTAGTTTTGGTCTTAATGAAGGTATAACTGGAATTTTCAAATTAATCCTACTTATTCTTATAGTTAGGCTAATAAATAGAATACTTCTTAGGTTAGTTAGTAGCTGGTCAGAGAGAATAAATGATGATGCTGTTAGTACAATGCTCAAATCATTAAGTCCAATGCTTAGGGCCATAATATGGAGTATTGGGATTGTTTTTTACTTAAATAATATGGGCGTACAAATGGCAGCAATATGGGCTCTTTTAAGTGCTGGTGGAATTGGTGCAGGCCTTGCACTAAAAGAACCTGTTCAAGAATTCTTTGAATATATAACTATACTTTTAGACAAGCCTTTTCAGAATGGTCAATTTATTCATATCGATGGTGTTCTAGCAAAAGTGGAAAGGGTTGGTGTTAGATCTACAAGAATGAGGAGCATTAATGGAGAAATAATTGTTATGAGTAATAGTAATTTGACAAATGGAGTTATTTCTAACTATGCAGAAATGAAGCAAAGGCGATTAGTCCATAAAATAGGGGTTACCTATGACACCAATTACTCGCAAATGTTATTAATCCCAAATATTATAAAACAAATTGTAGATCAAACAGAAAATGCCTTATTTGATAGATGTCATTTTATAGAATTCGGTGAATGTAGTCTAAATTTCGAATTGGTATACTACATTCCAACAAATGACTACCTATTAGCAATGAATGCTCAACAAAAAATTAATCTTGAAATAATGAGACTATTTGAGAAAGAAGAAATAGAGTTTGCTTTCCCCACTCAGACTATTCATCTTGCAAAAAAATAGTTTGACTAAAATGGATTTATAGTAACAAATTTCTGGATTATTTCACCAGACAGATTCCAAAGATTTTCTGCCTTAGTTGAATTATTTGCTTCTTTACTAATATTTTTTTCCTTTAAAATCATTTGACCTAATGTTTTGATATTATTAGACAGGTATAAGAACTTCTCTCCCTGGTAGGAATCTAAAGTTGCCAAATCAAATAGGATCTTACCAGCATTCTGTGGAGACTCGGTTATATGCAATAAATCTCTAGCTATAAAAGCAAATAAAATCTGCCCTAACTCATTATATTTGCGACTATATCTAAAGAATCCTTCTTTTGTGGTTGGTATAACTAAACCTGGAGCCCAACATAAAACAGGTATATTAAAATTATTTATTAAAAATCTACGTGATAGTTCTTTTGAGAATAAAGTATTACATAACTTGCTATCTTTATATGCTTTATCAGCATCAAAAGGGGTGAATCCATCTATCATTTCAAAGTCCAGGGATTTTCTAAGCCCTGCAAGATCAGAAAGATCTGCTTTTTTTCCTACTTTCCCTCCTGGAGAGTTCGGATTGTGAACCTCTGACGAAGTAATTACAACCCTGGGGAATTCTGATTTTCTAAGTAAAGGAATTAACCTTTGAACTAAATAATAGTGACTAAGGTGATTAACAGCAAAGGTAAGTTCTATTCCTTGCTTCGATCTTCTTATAAATTTAGAACCAGTATATTGAAGGCCTGCGTTAAGAATAAGTGTATCTATTCTACAACTATTTGAAAGTTCCTTAGCAGTAAATTCTTCTATTGAGTTTAAATCAGATAAGTCAACAATTGGAAATTTAGCCAATCTCTCAATTTTAGAAAGAGGTATATTTTCACTCCTTAAGGATTTAATGGTGGAATCAACTCTTTTAGAATTTCTACAAAGTATAACTAGTTTTTGATCATCCTCAATCAATTTAAGAGCAGCTTGATAACCAATACCAGAAGTAGCCCCTGTTATAAGTATTCTTCTTTGATTTTTAGTTTTCATTAAAAGTGAATTAGTTAGAGAAATATAATTTACTCAATCATTGATTAAAAATTCCATTTTAGGTTAATCACAAACTAGCTCTTATTTGTTAAGAACTAGTTTCTAAATCTTAATAGACCAAGGATAGCACTCTTTTAAAAAATATTTGCAATATTTAACAACATAATAGCTACATCTAGTAAATAAAAGTTTTGCAAATGTCATTTAAAAGACCAAGTCAGGTTATCCTCTTAGAATCAATGAGAATAGGAGGTAAGCGTGTCTAAAAAGCTGAATAAGTTATTTATCATTTGCAAGTTTAACCTAACAAGCATGCTCTTATAAGCATGAGCACAAACTCACCTATGGACGTATTGGTAATAGGAGCTGGACCAAGTGCCTTATCAATAGCAGCAGCACTAGGCCAAGAAAAACTTAAAGTTGGTCTACTCTCATTAAATGATCCATCTGATCCATGGCCTTACACATACGGAATCTGGGGAGAAGAGGTAGATGAATTAGGTTTTGAAAATTTATTAAAACATCGATGGTCAAATACAGTTAGTTTTTTAGGGGAAGGCTCTACAGATAAAAATTCTCCTCACAATCAAGCTACTCGACACAATCGTGACTATGGCCTATTTGACAAGAAGAAGCTTCAAGAGTATTGGCTAAATCAATGCAAAGATACTTCTGTGAATTTATTTAGGGGCAAGGCTAATAAATTTGAAATTAATAAAGTAAACAGTACTGTTATAACTAGTGATGGTAAAAGCCTAATTTCAAAACTAATAGTAGATGCTACAGGTTATGACCCAGTTTTCCTCAGTGTTCCAAATCATGGTGAGATAGCTGTCCAAACATGTTATGGAATAGTGGGCGAATTCAGTGAGCCGCCAGTAGAAAAAGGCCAGTTTGTGTTAATGGATTATAGGTGTGATCATTTAAATAAAAATGAAAAAGAAGAGCCACCTACTTTTCTTTATGCAATGGATATGGGTAATGGTAAATTCTTTCTAGAAGAAACATCCTTAGGGTTGGCACCTCCTGTTGAGTTAGAAACACTTAAACAAAGGCTTAAATCAAGACTAAAACATAGAGAAATAGAAATTTTAAAAATTGATCATGAAGAACATGGCGTCTTCTTGCCAATGAACATTCCTATTCCAGATTTAAATCAATCAATTCTTGGGTTTGGCGGTGCTGCAGGAATGGTTCACCCAGCATCAGGCTATTTAGTTGGTAGTCTGCTGAGAAGAGCGCCATCCCTAGCAAAAGAAATTGCAAACGCAATTAAAGACAAATCTAACACCCCTTCTGAAATTGCAAGAATAGGTTGGCAAACACTTTGGCCTAAGGAATTGAGAAGGAAGCAAGCTCTCTATCAGTTTGGATTAGAAAAACTAATGCGCTTCAAAGAGGGGCAATTAAGATATTTCTTTAAAAGTTTTTTTGGCCTATCAAACAATCAATGGTACAAATTTCTTACTAATACCTTAACTTTAAAAGAACTTGTTAATGCCATGTGGGCTATGTTCAAACAAGCTCCAATGAATGTTAAGTGGGGATTGATGGAAATGAAAGGTCGAGAGTTAAAGTTACTTTGGAATTTCCTTAAGCCAAGTGTCTAGCGATAAGAGAAACATTCTAATTAGTGGGGCCTCAAGAGGGATAGGAAGATGCATTGCTGAAAAGGCAATTCAAGATGGTCACAATATAAGTATTGGCTTAAGAGATATAAAATGTCTTAAAAATTCAGAACTTCCTTATCTAACAAAAAAAAGTGAGCGTATACATGTTGAAAGTTATGACGCTAAAGATAAGATTAGTGCAAATTTATGGGCTGAGAAAACAAAGCAAAAATTTGGTAAGATTGATACATTAATACACTGTGCAGGAATATTTAAAAGAACTCCATTGAATTACGCTGAAAAGGAAGAGAACGATATTAATGAATTATGGAAAGTTAATGTATTGGGACCTTGGATACTTACTAGGGCCTGTTGGAAATATCTCACTGAGAACAATAATTCAAGGGTTATAGTTCTTGTATCAATGAG
This sequence comes from Prochlorococcus sp. AG-412-P08, assembly GCA_003214695.1. Taxonomy (GTDB): domain Bacteria; phylum Cyanobacteriota; class Cyanobacteriia; order PCC-6307; family Cyanobiaceae; genus Prochlorococcus_E. Next base: position 4,107 of record QCLI01000014.1, on the reverse strand, counting down.
TGGTAAAAGGTCAAAAGGAAAGCTTGCTGGATACACTGCATCAAAATTTGCATTAATGGGTCTATGTCAAACAATAAGGAATGAAGGATGGGAAAAAGGTTTAAGGGTTAGCACTATCAATCCAGGCTGGGTAAATACGCGAATGGCAAGTGAAGTTGAAAGTATAAAAAAAGAAGAAATGACTCAGCCTGAAGATATAGGTGAAATTGTTTCGAAGATACTTGAGTTACCTAATAGCTGTATACCCTTTGAAATTAATATTAATTGCAATCTTGAAAAATCTAAATAGGTAAAAGTAAAAACATAACTTTTATTTAGCTAATTTTTTTTTTGAAAATAAATTTATAAAGCTATAAATCATAATTCTTATATACCTATGAAGAAAACTACGATAGAAAGTTCCAATGGTTTTTCCAAGGGAAAATATTTTAGTTATCAACCCAACAACAAAGTTCAAAATCCACAGTACGAGAAGGATGCTGATTACTAATGTAGCTGTTGAGTAAACACCAGAAAGTTGCTCTTGAAAAGGGCTGAGCAACTTAAGATAAGAAGAGTAATTCATATAAAAAATTAATAATGATTGAATCAATTATAAGGACTTAAACTTTATGATCATCTTTTTTATTTATTACGCAAGTCTAAATTAATAGTTTTTATTAAAAAATACTTTTCAAAAAGAAAACTTGCTAATGAGTAAGTAAGAGCATAGTGAGAGAACCAATGCAGCTAGAAGGGCTCGTATTCTATTAAACCAAGCAGAAAAAGGGCTCAAGTCACTACTAAAATAACCTCCAAAGTTACCTAAAAGAAACAAAATCCACATTGGAATAGATGCAAGGGCAAAAGCCAAAGCAAGTTCTAATGAAGGATAAAGATTTATACGAAGAAAAACAAATGAAGTGAGTATGAATAAGAATAGAGTACCTGTAATCGCAATATAAAACTCATCTCCTATTGTTTTTGGAATTTTGCTTTTCTCTCCTAACTGCTTCTTACAATCTATCAATTGCCTTTCTGAAAGTTGAAAATATCCAGACTCTGGTAGTCTTACATTCCTATAACGTCTTAAAAGCCTTGCTTCTAGTCCTTCTGGACTATCTATTTTTGTAGTGGAGATAATTTCATCTGGTCGCAATTTCCTCATTTGCTTATCAATATTTCTTGTACTGCCAATCATAAAAAAGTCGCCTTTTTTAATTAAGTAAACATGTCCCGACATTGAACATTAACAATAAACAACTGTAAATAAAGGGATGGGATCTCAGTAATTTTAATTAATTATAATTGGCCTATAGGCAAAGTCAAACAGAGTGCAAACAAACCTTTCTAAAGATTTATAGTTGTAAAGGTAAAACCTTTAGCCTATGACAAATGAAATATTATATTCATTTAGAAGATGCCCATATGCAATTAGAGCACGATGGGCAATATTACTCTGTCAAAAGCAAGTCAAATTAAGAGAAATAAGACTTTCGAATAAACCCCCAGAATTAATTAAAGCATCAAAAAAAGCAACTGTTCCTATCTTAGTTCTGGAGGATGGGACAGTAATTGATGAAAGCTTAGACATTATGTCGTGGGCTATCAAAAGCTCTTCAAAGAGAAAAATACTTCTAAATGAAAATGAGGAAAAAAGTCAAGATATTTATGATTTAATTAAAGAGAACGACAATGTCTTTAAATACCACCTAGATAGATATAAGTATCCTAATAGATTTAAAAATATTGTTCCAGAAGATCATAATCATGCCTTGAAGGAAATCTTGAGGAGATGGGAAAAAAAGATTGAGATTTCCTCTAGTGAACCATCCATGCATTGTCTAGCTTGGGCAAGAGAAACGATAGCTGATTGGTGTATTTGGCCATTTGTCCGTCAATACCGTCTAGTAAATCCAGAGGAGTTTGATAACGACAAAGATCTATTAAAAATGAAATTGTGGTTGAATTATTATTTAAATCATTCTTTATACCCTGTTTTAATGAAGAAAAGCAAATTTTGGGAATGTTCAAATCAAGAAGAGATCTTCCCAGCAGAAACAAGAACCACCTGAAGCTTAATAAACTCTAGTTAATATAAATCAATTCTCTATTCTTCTTTTGTCTATAATCCTAGCCAGTTCAAGGAAATATCCAGCTGTACAAAACTTCCCTATGTTCCTTTCTCTATTTCCTAAATCACTTCTTAGTTCAGCCGTTTCAGCCATTAACAAGTCCAAGTCTTCCTGAGGCATCTCGTATAACTCTTTAAGTTCCACTTCTCTAGCTAAAAGGTGGCTCTTAAACCATTTCTCTCTAGATTCCTGTGAAGGTATATCCTTAATGGTGTTCGATCTCATTATAAAGTCTCCATAAATAATAACCTTATGTAAAAATCTAATTCTACTAGCTTAGAGGGCTTTCATAGCTCTGACTGAATTCCTGCGATCTCATTAAAATAGAGATTATAAGAAACAATAATGTTAAAACCCCACAAATCTCAGTCCATCCAATCAACCCAAGCTTAATGATGGATATTGGTGCAATAACTGTAATCAACCCACCTGAAAGTAATGGTTGAAGGAATAATTGCTTTATAGAAAATATAGGTAATATGTTTGTTTGGTCTCTTGGATCTGCTAAACGCAAAAGCAATATCCCGCTTGCAGCAACTCCAGTTGCATTGCCAAATTCAATTATCGACCTTTCGAACCATTGTTGTCTAAATAGCAATCTTGAAAACAAGAACATCCCAAAGAGATTCCATAACAAGCCGCTTAATGCAAGCGCAGATAAAGGTATCCAATCATTTAGTAACAACGGTAAATCAAGTCCTGCCATTGCTGTAGTAATAAGAAGATCTGTTGAAAGAATTCCAATTTCTCTCTGTAATATCTCAGAAACCAGTTCAGTTTTTTCAAACTTCTCCAGAACAAATCTTATAACCAGCGATCCAAGTAGAGCTAATGGGAAAACAGGAAAAACAGAAAGAACCTCATTAAAAGTTCCACCTAATTTTCCTCCAAAAAATCTTACAAAAACAAGAAGAGTGGCCCCAAACGCAATAGCTAATCCTACGAGACCAAGATTAACTACCAAGTTTTTTAGTTTTTGTAGTAAAGGCAACTGCTGATCTATAGAGATTTCCCTGTCCAATGTTTCAAGTTCAAAGCTGATCCATCCCAATAATCTCCCCACCACTACCAATCCACTTCCTAACAAAGTTGAAGCTAATAGACCTACTGTTGCCATTGCTAATCCAAGGTCTAGTCCTTCAGAAAAACCCAACCGTTCAAAACTCTGGCCCATTACAGCTGCAGCACCATGCCCTCCCTCGAATCCAACCTCTATTAAACAGCCCATCAAAGGATCAACTCCTTGATAAGGAATAAGAAAAAGCAATAGCACCAGTCCACCGATTAGATACTGACCAAAACCTAGAAGCAAAGCTAATAATGCTTGCGATGCAACTGGCTGAAATAACCCCTTCCCTGATGGGACTGGTTTACTTAGCATTAGTGTTGCAAAAACCATGGTTAACAAGGCGGTCGGCAACTTGACCCAAATATCAGTAATTGACTCTGGTAAAAGAGGTGATGGCCCATGAGGACCAATCAAAAGTACAAATGCGCCAAACAAAATAGATATAGGAATGCCTAATCTCTCTAGTTTCAAGGCCGAATCAAGCCTCCTGCCAACAATCAAAAGTATTGCAAATATAAAAAGAAAGCCAAATGCAATTACCAACTTGGTAAATGAATCAGAAAGAAGTTGATTCTCTATGAGATGATTCAATCTGCTCATATTTTAAGTATTCAATAATTTAATGAAAAAAAAATAGTTCAATAAATTTACTAGCTAAAAACAATTGAATCATCTAGTCAAAAATAAAAAAAGCTCACCATAACTGGTGAGCTTTTATAAATTCAAACAAATTCTGTGGGAATCCCAGAGAATTTAGAAGAAACATCAATCATTCAAAGTGACAACTGCAGTATCCATATTAACTAAGGCTTTTCTTATTCTCTTGAAGTCAAAGCCCATTGCACGTAGTGCATGGAATAAATGACCTTGAATAAAGAAGAATCCAAGATAGTAATGCACATTTGTCAACCAAGCACGACCAGT
>QCLI01000013.1 GCA_003214695.1 Prochlorococcus sp. AG-412-P08 | reverse complement strand
GAAAGATAAAGGATAGATTCAACTGCGGCAGAGCAATCTCGTATTGTTCCCCAAGAAGAGTATGCTTGTTGGAAATTAGGAAGTAACTTTTGTGCAACAATAGCAAATAATCCAAGTAGAACAATGAGATCACTATAGTTATTAGAAAAGCTATCTGATCTTATTATTATTGTAAAAAGAGAGATAGAAATCATTATTAGAATCTCAAAAATGTATCTTGGTACACCTTTTATGAACTTACTTTCTGCTTCTAGATCTCTTAACTTTCCTTCTTGAAGTATAAAATGCTTTAGAAAGTAATTCTGGTTTCTCTCAAGTAGAATGTCTCTAATGGCACCAAGTGCTTCTTGGACAACCCTTACTTGTAAACGACTTGCCCTAACATTACTTTTTCCAATAGAATCTAATTTAAATGAAGAAATGCGGATTATTATTCCATAAACTATAATAAATAATGTGAATGAAGTGATGGATATTTCCCAATTAAAAATGAGTAGTGTAAACATTAAGCAAACACTTGTGATGAAAGATGAGATGACAATTAAATAGGCATTGATAAATGCCACAAATAGTGAAATCTCTTTTGTAACCGAACTTATTATCTCGCTACTATTAGTAAATATATGGTAGGAATAAGGTTGATAAATTGTTTTAGTAAAGCATTTGGTGCTAATAGATCTTCCTATTTTTGCGCAGACTTTACCATTTAACCAAAGATTTGTAATCCGAGTGATTCCTGAGACAGTCGAGGCTACTCCAAGAAATATTGCAGCAGGTATTATCATTTGACTTGGAGAAGTTAGATTGAAAATTTCCGCATATTTTTCTATAAAAGGATTATTCCAAATCTTTTCTGGATTAGTAATAAGGGATAGGAAAGGTATTAGGGAACCTATAGATACAATCTCAGCTACTCCGCTGAGTAGCATTATAATCAATAGACCATAAAGAGAATTCCTTGATTGAGCAGAAAGATTCGACCACACTCTTTTGAGAATTCTTATAGAATTCGGCAATTTATGAATTTTTTTGTGTACCATCTATCTTAAACAGCTATAGAATGAAAAACATATCATTATTATATTGTGGATTTCTTAGAGTTTTTAGGAAAAGAGATCAATCTGGCATCTGGACTTGATATTGCATACGATTTAGATAAATTAATAATGAAGGATGATTCAATTTTACATATTAAATCAGCTGCTTCATTACTGAGAGAATTTGACCATGATGTATATGGCCCCTTATTAAGAGAGATTTTGGAGGAACCGAATATAGAATTCTCCGAATTTGAAGATTTATTGGATGGAGAAAATGATGAATATATATTTTATAATAATAAGCATTTCCTTGGTCAAAATAAATGGCTCAGGTCATATATAAATCAAAAAATCCTATCATCAGTTAATAACCTACTAAAATATCGATCTTACAATAATATATACGAATATGGTTCTGGATATGGTTCAAAGATTATAAATTTAGGAATGAACTTATCACCTTCTAGCCTAAATTTATATGCTATTGACCTTTCCGATAATGGATTATCTATTTGTCGACATTTTTCTAAAAAGTATCATTTAGATATAAAAACAATTAAATTAAATTTTGAGTTAGATGATATTTCATATATAAAAGTAGAATCACCAAGTATTATAATTAGTTCATTTGGACTTCATTACCTCAACAAATTTGATAAAAGTCATGTAGAAAAATTAGTTACAAGTGGTTATAAGGCTGGTGTTCATTTTGAACCATGTACAGATATGCTTTATAAACTTTTAGACCCACTTTATGCTAAGTTAGCCTTGAAATATGCAAGGCAGAATAATTACACCTGTAACTTAGGAAAAGCTTTTAAAGATGCAGCCTCCAGCGGATTAATAGATTTAACTATTAGCAAGGATGTTGCTGGATTTGGTCTATTACCTGGTTGGTTGATTCAGTGGCAGGCATCAAAATGAACTTTGAGAATCAACTTGATAAACTATATATAGGTAGTGGCATTGTTCATATTTTAGATGCTATAAATTCTACTATAGCAAAAGAAAATGTACTTGTTATAGATAAATCCCCATTTATTTTGGGTGCCTGGCATTGTATTGATTTATTTGGAATACCTAATGTTGAAAATGCAGTACATTACTTACTCCCTAATGATGATGGTTATAATTTTATAAATAATTTTCTAAAAATAGAGCTTTCTAATTGTCAGAATAAGTTTTTTGCAAGGAATATTCTAGGTAGAAATATATTACTGCCTTACAATAATCCCATCACAAGAATTATTTCTAATTTAGATTCTCAACCTGCTGTTAACCAAAACTTATCTAAATTTATATCTTTAACCAAGAATCCTAGTCACCATCAGACAAAATATCCTAAGAAAGGAGCATTAGAATTCACCAATAGGTTGTCAAAACTTTGTTCAGAAACTAATTTAAATCTTATGTCTAAATCATCAATTGAACATATCTCAGTTCTTCCTGGCAACGCAACAGTAGTTGTTAGAGGTAGAGAATATAACACTAAGCAATTATTTTTATCGCATGGATTCATACCTCCTTCAGGATTCACGATAGATCATAAGCAAGTATATCTGAATCTAAAAAAGCATAAGAGACCATCTATTCACTTTTATTTAGAAAGTGAATCTAACCTTGTTGAGCAAGATCAGTTGCGAAATTACTCTCAAGCGTTATTTCCAAGAAATTCGATAATTAAATATGTTCATGAGTTAACTCAATTTCTTCCTATCCAAAATTCTCATAACAGTAAATATATTTTAGTTGTAGCCTTAAGGCATGACTTAACAAATACTTTGGAAAATAGATCGGCTGTTCTTAAGGAGCTGGAAAATTTTAAATTAATTCCTATGATTTCTAATTGTAAAAAGATTGATTATTTTTGGCAAGATATTTTTCTTCCAATGCTTCATGACTCAGACTTATTTGATTTGCAAGATCGAAGCTTTGGAGTTATTAAGCCTATGTTTACTGATGAACTTTGTTCCTCTATCGGAAAATACTCACTACAATGGAATCATTTAAAGAAGTTTCTCAACCAAAATAATTTATTTACTTCTATTCACTGAATTTAATCCTTTTATGATTGATCCTCAAGTGTTTTTTGTTTGTGACCAAAGCAGCTTTGCTAGGAAGATTGATTAACTAGCATATATAGCTTGTGGTGTTTCCCTTAATAACTATTTGATGTCTCCCAAGTATCATCTAGATGTTCCTCGAAAATTTATTCCTGCAGCTTTTTTAAAGTAACTAGTTTTTCGATAGCCATCCCTCTACTTAAAGTTATCATGTCCTATTTCATTATCGAAGCTTTCAAGTACCGTCGCGTCGTCTTTCTGCTTTTACTATCACGCCTTAATTCTTCCTTAAACAGGTCTTGATTGATTTTGAGAAGAGCCTCGTCAATACCTATCGCGGGGAACAACTCTCAAGCATCAAGAACCTTGCCATCAACGGAATCAAATTGGTTTTAAGTACTTTTGAATTCGGTGAACACAAGTCATTTAAAAGCTACTCCTTTCTCTAAATTCTATTAATCAATCAACCATTCACAATGAATATCTTTACTCATCAACTGATTCTCTCTGGCAGCATCTTATAAAATTGGCTGATATGATGGAATAAAAGTCTTTTTAACTGCAGAAACTGTTTATCGGAATTTGATAGCAGTCAAGGTTGTCTTCTGTTTTTTCACAACCAGATAATATTGTATGATCTTAGAATGACGAAGCAAGATTAATTCATTATTAGAAGCAGAAGTATGTTATCCATATTTTCAACGCTTAACTTTATACTATTAGATATGGCAAAAGACTAGCTTATAAATTGATGTTAAAAAGGCTCGCTATTATTCCTGCTCGTGGTGGTTCCAAGAGGATCTTAAATAAAAATATAAAGAATTTTTGTGGTAAACCTATAATTTCTTACTCAATTGACTTTGCAGTAAAAAGCAAATTATTTAATAAAATACATATATCTACTGATTGTGAGAAAATCAAGGAGTTTGTTTCAAGGAAAGGTTTCCCGCCAGAATTTGATCGCCCTTCCTTTTTGGCGGAAGACCACTCCCCATTAATGCCTGTTATGAAATATGTCTTAGAACAATATAAAGAGTTAGGGGAGGAATTCGACCAAATCTGGTTAATAACAGCATGCTCGCCTTTGGTTGAAGCAAAAGATTTAATAAGTGCTTGTAAGCTTTTTGAAAGGCAAAATGCTGTTAAACCTGTCATGTCTGTCTCTGAATTTTCAGTTCCCATAGAATGGGCTTATGAAAAGAGTGAAAATCAGGAATTAAAGCCTCTTTATCCTGGAAGATTTGCTATTAGATCTCAGGATCTAGAAAAAAAATATTTTGATACAGGAAATTTCATTATTTTTTCACCAGTTCATATTCTTAGCTCAAGTGGTGCCGGTTCTAACCAAAATTTTATTGGGTTTGAACTTAATAAAAGTTCTTCTATAGACATAGATGACAATGAGGATTGGTCTATTGCCGAAGCAATATATAATCTAAAAGTAAGAAATAAAAAAGAGACTTAAAATCAAAATAGATTTTATTAGCAGTAAAAGAAAACGAAGTACTATCTCTTATAGCCTTAATTGTTCTATATTTCCCCAAACTTTATGAAAAGCATTTATAATCATTGATATATTTTTCTCATTAAAATCATAGGCACAGATTTCTATACACATATAATCTGAGTCCTGTAGTTTTTCTGCAATAGGACATATTCCTTTCTGATAGTTTATATTTCGTTTACATATATCAGAATTCCAGGGAAAACCGCTGTTACCGTAAGCTATCTTTTTCTGATACATAGGCAAAAGATGAAGATTGATATACCCGGAACCTAAGCCAGGAACTCCTTCGGCTCTGAGTGCTTTTATAATCGTTTCACGATTTGAATTTATAATTCCAAAATCAAGTCTAAGGGGATATGCGTAATACACATGAGTGCAATTATTTCTTACAACTGGAGTAATTAGGCCTTTCAACCCTTTTAATCCATCATTTAGTTGCTCTGCAAGCTCTTGTCTAACCCTTACTAGTTCTTTTAATTTCTTTAATTGTTCAATTCCAATTGCACATTCTATTTCTCCTAGCCTAAAGTTATGGCCAATCAAATTACTGATATCTACTCTTCCCATTTCTGAAGCTACCACTTCAGCATGGTTCCTGATAAGGCACAGACGTTCTGCTAGATCATCATTATTTGTAACTGCAATGCCTCCTTCTCCTGTATGAATATGCTTGTGGCAATTAAGGCTAAAACCACCTATATCTGCAATTGTTCCTGCGTATGAACCTTTATAAAGAGCTGCAGGAGCCTGAGCAGTATCAGATATTATCTTTAAATTGTTATTTGCTGCAATTTCTTTTAATTTAGACATGTTTGCAGATTGCCCAAAAATATCTACTGAAAGTATTGCTTTAGTATATTTAGTTATATTCTTTTCTACTGATTTTGGATCTAAACAGAACATATCCTCTTCAATATCTGCAAAAACAGGTATTGCATTCCAATGTAGAATTGCAGTGGCAGTAGCTGCCATGGTCCAAGGGGTTACTATTATTTCATCACCAGGCTCTATTCCAATAGCACCCACTGCTGCTACTAAACCCGAAGTCCAAGAATTGAAAGTAATTGCATGTTTAACCTTGAAGAAATCTCTACAATCTCTTTCAAATTCCTTTACCTTTTTACCTCCATAAAAGTTTTCACTCCATCCAGCAAGATAATTAGATAATACACCAGTTTTTGCAACTTCAGTTGCTGCATCAATTTCTTCCTGTGAATGAGGATTGTATTTTTCAAAAGTACATTTAACTTCCTTATCACCACCAAATAATGCTAGTTGATGATCATTTATATTAGACTTCATAAGTTCTCCTTGACTTTAATTAACGAATTAAGTGTAACCTGAGCAGCTTTAATTGTACATAGTCCTGAAGAATCCCCATTTAGTATATTTGAAATATTAATGGCTACTATGGATGGGAAATTATTAGTAGGGCTATGTATTCTTTTTTTCTTTGTTAGCAGCTCTAAGTACGCAGTGAAATCATTTGAGTTACTGTGAGATTGAATAAAATTCTTGGCTTTGTTTAGAAACTTATACACAAACCCTATTTCTATTAATCTGATGATCAGTAGTTTGAATATCATAGACATGTAGGTCTTGTGTTATTTCTATTTACTCTTGAATTCTTAAAGGCAATTTCATGATTATTCTTTAGTAAGTTAATCATATCTATGCAGCTAAAAAACTTATTTTTGGATCCCAATATTTCTATTACTTCTTTTACCAATTTATAATCATCTTCCTCGTCAACAATGAATTCAAATTCAGGGTAGGTTAATGAAGGAGGGGCTATTAAATATACATGTGAAAATAAATCTGGATTATCAACAATGTGTGTTGAGACATGCTCTAAATGATAAGGGTCATTAGTCATTGAGAATGACTTTTCAAGCGCTCTTCTACTAATTACCTCAGTATCCATGCCTCCAGGGTAACAACGATAAAATGCATTAGAAGCATAGTCAACTTTATTTTGTATGAACAACCTAATAGTTTGTTCTACGATATCTGGGTCAATCAAGGGACAATCACCTGTTATCTCAACAACTACATCAGCATTTGAAGTTTTAGCGGCCTCTAAAACTCTAGACATGACATTCTCTTCACTCCCTCTATAAAATTTAATTGATCTTTTCTCTGCAAAGTCTACTATTTGCTCATCTTTCTGATTTGTAGTAGTAGCTATAATTACTTCATCTATAGAAGGTACAAGTTTAAGTCTTTGAACTAAATGTTCTAATAATGGTTGACCACCAGCTTCTAATAGTACTTTCCCAGGGAGGCGAGTAGAACCCATTCTTGCTTCTATTGTCGCAATGATTCTCACTTAGGACCCTATTTTTTTTTAGATTAACACAATCTAAAGTTCTTTTGTTGTTCTATTAATATAAATGTTCAGACAATTGCTAGAGATAATATTTTATTAATAACTGCAGGAATGTATGAAAATGAAAATAGAGCTAAAAAATATATTTATAAATATATGGAATAGGGTTTGATCATGGAATTCTGATGGAATATAATTTACTTGTTAAACTTAAGTAAATTATATTTTAATAATAGGGAATTAATGCTTAGCATTGTAAATATTTTTCTTTATAATATTGTCTATTGATTTTACCACTTTTCAAATAAATTATTTCATCTTTTTCTAATATTATCTGAAGAGGAATATTCTTTGAAGTATTATTATTAATAGTATTTTTTATTAGAGTTGAAATTTCTTTAGTCAAGCTTAAAGGACTTTGATTGAAGAAAAGAATAATTAACTGTGCTTTAATTTCATGGGGGATAATAAGAAGATTCTCTAGATTTGTTTTACTTTTAATTTCTATTTCTAGCAGTATTGGGTTAACAAATACGCCGGCTACTTTTAAAGAACTATTGATTCGGCCCTTACAGAAATAAAGTTCATCTCTTCTTTCAAATTGATCACCTGTTCTGTAGAATTTACATGATTCTATAGTAGTAAATACTTTGGAGTTCTCAAGATTTTCATACCCATCAAATACTGAAGATGCATTAACTAATAATTCATTGGATAAACTTAGTTGTAATTGAACTGAAGGTAATGACTTTCCGGCTGGTAGCACAGAAGGAATATTCTCTATGTTTTCAAATGTATTTATAAAATTAATAACATCTAAATATATTATCCATGGAGATACTTCTGTGGAACCATATAGATTCAAAAAGGACAAGGGCCTTGCAGCGTTAATTTTAAGAGCAAGATTTTTGTCTAGGGGTTCTCCACAAGTAATAATGTTAGATTCTGTCAATAAATTTACAAATGAATCCTTAAGTAATTTAAATAATAAGCGGAATATAGATGGTACCGAAATAATTATAAAATTCTCAATTGAATTTATATTTGAGGAAAAGTTTAATATAGGGTTTGACAAAGACTGGTATTCACTTGCCAATAACTTTGAGTCCCCTTTGGCTGCTAAACAAAATAGAAATGGTAGAATAATGACAAAACTTGTATCATGTAAACTTACTATATTCTTAAAATCTAATGAATTTAAAAAACCATTGTAAACATTATTATAGCAACTATTTATTTGATTATATGTTAAGGGAATTAATTTTGGATTGCCTGTACTACCTGAACTTTGAAATATTGACTTCCCAACCTTACTGCTCTTATAAAATGTATTTGAGAGATCTTTAAGGTTAAAGCTAGGGTGACTCCATTTTACAAATCCATCTAGCCTGGATGCTTGTATAACTTTGTTATTTATATTTAACTCTTTTATATCATTATACGTCTTTGAACTTAGAGTAATTATTGTTGAATCGCTATATATACTAAGAATTTGATCAGAGAAGTTACTAATTAAGATTACATCATACTCACTTAATATAAGAAACAGCGAAAGAATATGTGATTCTAGACTTGAATCAGCTAGAAATATAATAGTTGAGGATATGGGATCGACATGAGTAATTATATTAAAATAATACGACTCTATTTGAACTGATGTGTAACCTTTGCCTGAGAATGTTGAAAAGACAATAGATTGATTGTTGTTTAGAAGCCTTTTATGTATATCTTCTTTAAGACTTCTCATCGTTAATACTCGCACAAATTGATTTTACGGAAACAATGTAGTCATATTTCTCTAAATTTGACAAAGTAATACTTATTTTAAATTTCTCTTCTATATCAGCTATCAATGTAACTATTACTATTGACTCAACCCCAATAGAAGCTAGATCCGTATTTTTGTTGAATTCCTCAAGATTTATTGTATAGTCTGCTTTCTTAAGAGTTTTTTTTATAAAATCAAATACTTCATCTTCCAAGTCTTTCATCTTTTGGTAAACTCCATATAAAATCACGATAGCATGAATCACTTATACAGTCAAAAAGATTAATTATTGGGTGTCCTATTATAGTTTTATATTTATTCTCTAGCTCAAAATATCTCTTCGGTAGGCTATTATAAGTCATTTCTGTATACAGATAAGCTTGTAATTTAGATTTATTGGTTATATTTATACTATGATTAGGTAACATAATATTTAATTTGCAGTTATTTAGTTTCTCATAAATGTAATAGAGACTCTCTTTAATTATATTTTCTGATTTTTTGGAGATTGATTCCTTTGGTATCAAATTAATACAAATATGCCAATTAGAATTATTGCTATCAGATATATTTTTTGATAAGCAACTAATATGTGCATCCCAATATTCCTCATTTACAAAATTTGATGTAATTGCGGAATAACCTTGATCAAAAAGTATAGAAGACTTAACCGGAAGAGGGGATAGTAACGTAGAGAAAAAGCTTTCTTTTGGAAGCTCACTTAAATACTTTGATTCTTTTATTGTATTCATTAGTTCATCTAACTTCCTACTGAAGTGTTCCCCTCTTTTCGTATGATCAAAGCCTAAATATTCCGCATCAGACTTTAAGGCACCCTGGCTGAAACCAATTTCAATTCTTCCTTTAGATAGTCGATATAAATCTTCAAGTTGCTTTACCAAAAGTTTGATCTCGTAGTGGGGTAAAGGTAAGACACATAGGCATAGAGTTATTTTTTTAGTCCTCGCTAGCAAAGCAGCCGCAAATATTAGGGATGATTGTATGTCTTCTTTAGAGTCAGTTAAATGTTCCCCGATATAAATGTGGCTATAGCCATGATCTTCAGCTTGTACAAGGAAGTCTATATAGTCATTGTAGGTAGATGTTGAGGGATCTATTTTTATAGGTATCAAGAATAAGCCTATTTTCTTCATTTAATACTTGAAAGAAGATGATATTAACACGATTTTAGATATCAATGAGTAATACTCTCTCATGGCTTTATGATCTGAGGCGAGAATACAAGCTCTGTTTTGATACGAATTTGAAATAAGGCTTCCCATTAGAATATACTCTAAGGTCTGGTTTAAAAATATTTGCTTAAAATTAGCAGAATTACCAAACCACTTTTTATATAATGGTAGCCTAGAAATAAGTCTTTTTTCATGTTTAATATCAGGAAATAGTCTTTCAAGGTCGATAAATTCTTTTAAATTATACATTAGTTTTATTTGTTCAATTTGGGTTTGCCAACCTTCTAATCCAAGGCTTAAAGATGTAAATAAGTCAGTCTTAATACCTGTTGTCTGTTCTATTGTGTCACGACTCAAACTGACCTTTTTAAGAAAACTAGATTTTGATTCATTTAATGCTTCTAGATTTTTTTCATTAGCTTCAAAGTCACCAATAAGTATTTTGAATTTTAAATTTAATCCATTCGCAACCAAATCTTTTGACAATCTATCCAATATTGAAAAATTGATTATTGCTTTTTTAGCAACTAATCCAATTCCATTACCTATTGACTCAAATGTATATCTGTATCGCCCATCCTTTGTATTAACGTAAGAATAATCAGGACATACAGGTCCAATTATATGAAGGTCGTTGTCTTTATTATTGTTAGATGTGAATAATTCAGGTTGAATTATATTTAGATCTGAATTTTTCAGTATCCTATAAGAGAAAATCTGCAGCAGAAGATTAATTCTATGTTCCTTCTTTGTCTGGAAATTACCGTAAAAACCTGATCTAATTATCTTTAGGATAATTTCAAGCCTTGTATTAACTCTGATTAAATATTCAACAAGGTTTACATCAGATTCTATATTTAAATTATTTAATATTGAATCTATTTTTTTCTTAAAGTCTTCTATAGGCATGGCATGCATATAATTGTCCTTGATAAAATGATATTCTTTTGCAGATAGATACGTTCTCATCCATGAAGAATATCCAACTGATTCTGAAGCAGACTGCTTTAAAATAGAACGACTTATATATGAATTAATTCTAGACAAGGTATTTTTAGCTCATTGTTCTTTTATTAATACCTGTATAGTTTGAAACGAAATTAACAAATGAAGTTCTTATTCCTGATTTCACCGTACTGACTTCGTGTTCCTTGGAACAAAAAGAGATAGTTAAAGATCCAAATTTTGGTTTAATAATTTGAGCATCTTCTTTTGTTGCTTCTTTTGAGGGGTAGACAATAAATTCACCACCAGAGAAGTCACTACCTAACTGAAGAACAGCAGCTATTTGGTAATCTGGGTTGCTGTCTGTATCTAAATGCCTGCCAACGTAGGAGCCTGTACCTAGTAAATTGAACTGACTTCTTCTTATGATTTGAGGTGATTCAGAATCTAGGTATTGTTTGAAAAACTTCTTAGCCTTGGCAGTTTGGAATAGACTCAAAATAGGTTTAGATAATGAATCATTTAGTATTTTAGGAAGTTTTGCTGGTTGATCTTCCATCAATCTACCTACCTGACAATTATTTATCTCTCCTGCATCTCCTATAGTTATATCTTCTAGTGGAAACTCTTTTAACCTTTCATCAATTAATCCAACTTCATCATTTGTCAGGAAATGATTTCCTAAAGGTAAGTAAATTGATTTTCCTTCATTCATAACAGCTTATTACCGTTGGATATTCTTTATTTAATTTTACAATTAAATGGATGCAATAGAAGAGAGAGAAGCAAGCCTTTCTAGATCTCTGAAACAAGTCTTAATTAATATTGTAAATTAAGTCTTATTTCAGGCTATTACTAGGTGAAACCTAGAACTTAATTGATTAAAATCTTAATTATCTAGAATTTATTGAATCTAGAAATTGATTTAGCTTAAAATTCAAATGAATTATTTTTTAAACCATTTGTAGGACAAACTTAATCTGAGTTATTATTTTTGATCATAGTCAGATCAGCTCTTCAGGGAGAATATATTTTTGACCTAGGACTTGAACAGGGCTGATGATTTTGGACGGGTTTCCACATGCATAGCTAAAGGGCGGGATGTCCCTAGTTACGCAAGTTCCGGCTGCAATAACACTTCCTTTCCCAATCTTCCTGTCGTTTATAACAGTAACAGAAGATCCTAAAAAGCAGTAGTCCTCAACTATACAGTTTCCATTAATCGTTACTGAACCTCCTAAGACGCAAAACTTGCCTATGTAAGAGTCATGACCAACGTGACTATGGCTATGAATAAAAGAAAAATCATGTAAAGTTGCATTTGATTCTATAGTGACAAAGTCGCCTATATAAATTCCCTTTGAACATTTACTTGATATTGATATTTTCGCACTAGGTTGAATTAATTTTGGGAATGTTATATTTTTAGTTTCAAATAGCTCTTTTGCAATAAGTCTACTCTTAGGAGTAGAGCTAACTCCTATATAAATTTCTGCAGTAAAATCTGAGTTTGAAATTAGGCCAACTCCTTCATCAAAGCTTAAGGAGGAAATACAAGTTGAATAGGTATTTTTTAATAGTTCTCTTTTCTTTTTATCGTCTTCCATTACTGATATATAAAAATCACCTTTACCTACTTTAGATAACAATAATTCTATAATGGGACCTGCATAGCCAGTTACAAATACTTTATTCTGCATAGTTTACATGGACTACCTTGATTGTATTCTAATTCAAAAATTAGAATTTAACTGAATGTAAACATATTTTCTTATTTGAGTATTTAATGAATACTTTGAGATTAAATCATTTTTCATATATTAGTCCTTAAACTATTATATATCTATTGTATGCTTTTCTCTTGGAGTATAATTTTATTATATGTGTTATGTTTTATTTAATTTACGATCTCCTATGTCTTACAAAATTCATGAGGTTCAATCTAAATCAGAGCATATAGATGTTTTGTTTTCCCTCTTGGCTAGTCGGAAATATAATATAAGTCATAAAGAACAGCCTTCATATTTATCTCATAAACGATTTGTAGCTTCGCATCCTTACAGGTATTGGTTCTTAATCTCTCTACTTGATTCCTATATAGGTACTTTTTATATTCAGTATAACAACTCAATAGGAATATATCTTGATTCGAAATATTATTCTGAAGCAATACCTTTTATTATTAAAATAATTAAGTTTAAATTTAAACCCTGCCCTGCTTTAAAGTCAGCAATACCTCAAGAGTTTTATATTAATGTACCTAATGAAGATAGAGACTTTCAGGATGTTGTCAAGTTATTAGGATGCAAGCCTGTCCAAATATCCTACCGAATTGATTAAGAATATCTTAGACCAATCTTTGACAACGCGATGTGATAAATAACGATATATAATATTTATAAACTTCAATACCTTTTATTTAATTGTTACCCTTATTCATAATGTATTATTTGTATAATGCTTAGCTTGAAAATATAAGCTATGTCTATATTTTAGAATCTATAGTATCCCAGATAGCCTAATATATCTATGATATTAAACTATTCTCCAAGTAGTTAATCATTAACTGTATTTAACAACCTTAGCTTTTTATGAACTTCCTTGTCAAGTATGACTTTATCACAAAAAGGGAAACAGATTTGCTTAAAAAATTTCAATTAAGAAATTCCTTTTACCCTTTACTTCTTAGAGGTAAGTATTACTATGAAATATTCTCCTAAATGAGATATCTGTCTATGTAATGTAAGTCTAAATTGACTTACTATGCCTATTTGACAGAGTTTCATGTCACCTTATATCACTTTTGGTTATAGCTCTTTCTGAATTAAACTAAAGCTAATTCGTACCTTGCCAAGAATACTAAGTTCCCTTCAACTAAATTTAAATTCTATTATTAGGCCTTGGGAGATTCTTATCAGCGTCGATCCCTATAAACTAGTTCAAATAGAAGTTTCTTGATACCTATAGATCAATTCAGTAGAAAAAACGGAGCGTTTTATTTTGGTGAAAACCAGACTGATATATGGGTTGTAGTCAGATTTCAAAATTCAATGATTTAGTAACCCTAGCAGTATTTTGAGGAATTGGCTGCTTAGAAAATTGCTCAGGAACTATAAAGGAAGCTTCCTGCTGGCCTTTATCTTTTTATTCATAAATAAATTTCTATAAGTCAGAGTTCTACCAAATATCTGTTTATAGGAACTAACGCTCAATGCCTGTTAAGATTTGATTCCAAATCTAATTTTATATTAATTCAATGTATTTGGGAATATTTGGACCAGGACCAAATTCTTCTGCTTGTTTCATTGAAAATGGAGAAATCCTTTTTTGGGCAGAGGAAGAACGTTTTACCAGAATCAAGACATCTCCGCACTCATTTCCTTACTTGTCAATACAAAAAGGTCTGGATTACTTGAAGGCCAATATCAATGATATTAAAGCAATTGGTTATGGGTGGGACTGTGTTAATTACAAGGAAGAGGCTACAGAGAATCTACTTTCAACTAACTTATCATTCCCATCTGAAAGTGACGAATTAAATAAGCTATCTCAGGACAAGCTTAATTTGGCATATAACCCTATATTAATAAAAAGAAATATAGAACTTCTATTCAATAAAGAAAATTTTAGTAAGATTCCAAAAATATATTTCTTGCCACATCATTTATGTCATGCAGCTTCAACAATTTCGATACTTGAGGATCAAAGTCATGCAGCAATCATAACAAATGATGGTGTGGGTGGTATTATCTCATCTGCTATTTTTGAATATAAAGATGGCATCATCAATGAACCAATAAGTAAAGTTATCCTTCCAAATAGCCTAGGTGCATTATATGCATCAATTACTGAGTACTTAGGTTATAGGCCTTATGAAGATGAAGGCAGAGTAATGGGACTATCTTGTTATGGTAAGCATGATGATTTTTTAGAGGAGGCTTTTGCTCAAATATTAACTATTGTCGAACCAGAAAATGGCTTCTACAAAACTGATCCAACATATAGGTATAATTTTAAAAGAAGTAAGGGAAATAGATTTTCAGATAAATTAATAAAGCTTCTTGGGGAGCCAAGGAAGCCAGAGGAATCACCTATGAAAGAGAGATATAGAAATATTGCATTTGCACTTCAAGCTTCTCTCGAGAAAGCATTAATTTCAATGACTTCATGGACAAAAGAAGTTACAAATGCAGACACTTGCTTATTTGCAGGGGGAGTACATATGAATTGCAAAGCTAATGGATATATACTCAGAGGAAATCTATTTAAAAATTGCTACTTTCAACCAGCAGCTTCTGATAATGGTGTTTGTCTAGGAGCAGCTTTAATTGCAGAAAAAGAGTATACAAAAACTAAAATCATTCAATCTAGAATGCAATCGCTTTATCAAGGTACATCATATGATGACGATGAAATTTTAAAGATTCTGGAGAAGTGTAAGGTAAACTATAAGAAATCTTCCGATATTGCAAAATATGCTGCTAAGTCAATTTCAGAGAATAAGTTAATTGCATGGTTTCAAGGTCGTATGGAGGTAGGTGCAAGATCATTGGGTTCAAGATCTATTTTAGCTAATCCAATATCTTCACAAATCAGAGATAAAGTAAATATAAATATAAAGAATAGAGAAAGTTGGAGACCATTTTGTCCATCTATAAAAGAAGAAGCCTTTTCAAAATACTTCTTAAATAGTGATTACAAATCTAATCCAGAGTATATGATTATTGCTTACGACGTAGACAATAAATATAGTAGCCTAATTCCATCATGTGTTCATGTTGACAATACTGCCAGGCCACAGTCTGTATCGTTTTCAGTTAATCCACTTTATTGGAACCTATTAGATCATTTAGAGAAATATCAATCTCATCCAATCGTTTTAAACACTTCTTTCAATGTAAAAGGGGAACCCATTGTGGAGAATCCAGAGCAGGCCTTAAGATGCTTTTATGGAACTGGATTAGATGAGCTCTGTATAGGTTCTTATGTTGTATATAAATAATAATTTTGCCTTTAAAATGTAATCCTATTAGTTCCCTTTATTCTAGTTCTCTAATAAAATACTATATAAGCAATCTTTAAATGTTCAAATAGAGTATTTTATCTTTCTATCTTCCTAATGACTTCAAAAGCCTCAGCATAGTTCAGACCAACTTGATTACCTCTATACTTTGCTAGATTTTCTATCCCAGGGATGGATCTTGAATGAGGCTCAGTTCGCATTTCATTAGCATATGCATTTAATGCACTTTTTTTCTTGTCCCATAAATCGGTGATATTTATAAATAAATTCGGATAAAACAAATTAGTAACTGATCTATTCCCATAATCAGTAGAAGAGGGTACCTCAAATGTACGTATTTCATGCCAAAGTTCATGATCTTGTGGTCTAAATGCTGTTAGCACAGCTTGACTTACTATTCTATGGTCAATATTTAGGTCAGCTGCACTATGGGTATAAATAATCGTAGGTGCTGTTTGACTCTTTACTCCTTCAATAAATTTCGTAATCTTTAATAGTGGTACTGAATCCATAGCATTATCTGGAAAGTTCCCGGCGCTTATCCATTTAAATCCCAATATTTCTGAAGCTTGATATGCTGCTTGAGCTCTAATCTTAATTTCGTTTTTAGGCATTTCATCTCTTGATCCAACCCCATCAGTCATTGACACAGCATAAACTTGATCTCCATTCTCTATGTGCCTTGCGATAGTCCCGCCTAGGCCTAAAGTTTCATCATCAGTATGAGCAACAATGATTAATACGGTATGTTGAAAATTAGTATTCATTTTCATTCTAAAGTTGTGCTTTTACTAGTCCTATGCGCCCTCGCGACTAAGTCAGTAAATTACAATAATATCTCTTTCTAAAGGAAGATCTGTTCGAGACTTACAAAGATTTATGGAAATGTATATTTTATATAGTCGAAAAGATCCTCCTAATTAATAAGGATTTTAGGTGAGGATTAAACACCTTAGAGCCTCTATGGAGGAAGTCTTTAGCCCTAATGATAGTGTTTTCCTTGGATACGCATGATTTACTCGCAATACGGAAAAGAATCACAACTTGAGTTCGCTATTAATACCATTCTTCTTGTTTTATATGTCTTTTATGGCATCGTCATATGCAGGTAATGGAACAGCAGTAAGTCTGCCACCAGGAGCCACACTAAATCATGCAATACTTGCAGCTGGTGGTCTAAAGGTTTTACATGGACCAATAGAATTTGTTCGGTTCAAGCATGATGGCACTGTTGATCGACGAAAATTTGCTTACGACCCTAACTCTCAAATTGAGAGCTTTAAAAACCCTGTACTGATTTCAAAAGATGCGATACGGGTTCGTAATTCTCTATTAAGTTCAGCTACTGAAGTTATTACAGAATTTACGACTCCAGCTATTGGTGTATATTAACCCTATAATTTATTTGGTACATCAAAATGAAGTCAATTATATAAAATTAGATTAACAAAAAGCTTTAGAGCTAAAATTATTTCTTTATTTTCAGATTTTGAATACTATTTATAATACTCCCTTGATACATTCATTAGAGGACAAAAAAGAACCTGTTGCCATCTTTAGTGAGGAATACTCAAAAGATACAACAGGAATGGCTTCTGTATGCTGCGAGTATCTATCCCTTAGACCAAATACAATATTTTATTTAAATCATGATCATTGGATCGACTATAAATGGACGAAATCTAAGGACCTTACTAATAAGATTATTAGATTAGGAATAAAGGGTTTTGGCTATAGAATATTTGGCAAAAATATAAATCAAATACATTCTGGAAAAATTATTTACCTAATTAAATTATTTAGAAGAATTTTCAATGTTATATCATTTCCTCTTGACCAGTTAATTCTATTATTCCAAGTTGTCTGCTTGCCAAGATCTTTAACTTGGTTTGTGCATATAGGAGGTTGGCCTGCTGGAATTCGAGGAAGGTTGCTGTTGTTATATTTAAAGCTTTTTAGATTTAAAAAAATTAATTTGATTATTCATAATGAACCAATAGATATTCAAATTAAATTTGTTATTAAAATATATTCATTTGTAGCGATATGGTGTTCAGATAATATAATAACCGTTTCTGAGTTCACTGCATCAAAGCTTAGATTCTTTTTCCCTTTAATTAAAGTTGTTAATAATGGAATTAGAGATCGATATTGCATTTATGAAGACTTAATTAGAAAAAATGCCTTGCAAAAAAAAAGCAAATTAGAGCTATTATTGATATCAAATTTTACAGAACTATCCACAAAAAAATCTTGTGAATGCTTAGTAGAGCTTTCAAAGTTAAGTCATATATATAACATAAAATGTGTCGGACCAATTGATATTGAATATATATTTAGCCTTATTCCCTCTGAAAAATTATATGACAATATAAGTTTTCTTGGCTTTTCAAATCATATCTCTGAATTGATTATCAATTCAGACCTGGTTTTTATCCCATCGCGTTGCTGTGAAAGCTTTAGCATGGTATTTCTTGAGGCAAGCATGTTGTCTCGACCTTGTTTATGCTTCGATTCAATAGCGACATCTGAACTGCTATTAAATGAAATTTCTGGTTGGTCCGTAAACCTAAATAAAGGATCTTTATATCATAAATTGTATCAAATCTCTAGATTTGATCGAAAAGAAATAATGGAATTTGGAATTAGAGCAAGAAAACTTTTCTTGGAGAAATATACAGCTGAGTCTATGGTCTCAAATTATGAATCTATTACAAAAGATCATGTAAGCGATCACTAATTTTTTTTGAATTACAATCAAACTAATTTGCTGATGCTTTAATTTATGATTATAGAATATTAGCTAATCAATACATAAATGCAATTATTTTCGAACTAAATTAAACTAGGAAATAGATCCTAGATAGGATAAGGAAAACTGAGATCGTTAATAATAAAAATTACTTGTATTAATATTTCCTTCTGCTTATTTTGTAATCTAACATCTAAATTGGTTGAACAGAGCATGCCTCTCCGCCATATATAAGGTTCAAAACAAGGTGAACCTGCTAAACGTAATATCATCCAAACGTTAGTTTTAGTATAGTCTTCTTAACTTTTGCTTATTTCTTTGTATAAATCACAAAAGTCTATAAACAGATGTTTAACTTAGTGCAGAGAAACTGCAAAAAACACATTCAACCAATGACTGTATGAGAAACTTAATTTAAGTTAGTGGAATAGAGTTTATTTCCCAAATAGATAAGGTCTTGTCTTCTTGACCAACAAATGTACATTCCTCTGAAAGTGTTCTAATAGGGGGCGGAAAATTGAATGGCGCTTCAGTTAAGATTAATTTTCTCCATTGGCCTGTTGCAATATTTTTATTAAAATAATCATTTGAAGATTTAGTTGTATAACTTGTTGTCATTAAATACTTACACTTTGAGTTAGTAATATTCTTCAATGCTTTATAAATATCAGATTCTGAAAAATGAACTAAACAATCTCTTACTAAAATTAAATCAGTCATAGGTAGATTATCTTCTAATAAATCTAAAACTTTAAAATTAATATTCTCACTACTATGATTTTTAATATTTTTCTTAATCATTTCAGAAACTATATCAGCACCAATATAATTTATGCCATTTAAATTTATTAATTTCATCCAATAAAAATCACCACAAGGTATATCTAATATACTTTTAATATTGTATTCAACTAGTATTTTTGAGAACTCAGCTCTTAATTTATTAGTTTGAATTAAACCCGACCCTCCTCCTGAATATGATTCATTATCCCCCCACTTGTTATTAACATATATATCCTCAAATATAGATTTTCTTGATTTTGAGAAAAATTTTAAAGAGATGTAATTATATGAGTTAATTATTTTTTTAATTATTTTATAAAAAACCTGATTTTTTCTTAAATAAGACTTTAAATTATTTTTGTATTCATCCATATGCCACATGCTATTTATAAAAACATATATATACTATCATAACTAATTAAAATACTATATAACTGTAACAAAGTAATTATTAGTCTGTAATCTCAATTTCATTTTACAATAAAACTCAAATTAATAACAATCGAATGATTTTTTTAGCTAGTTTAGAACCATCCCAACAATGTATCGGTTATATATGAGAAGAGGTGAATAAGTTTGTTAGCAGTCAATCCAGTCTCTTTGCCCTAATCGCTCATAAAAACTAAACTCTATAATTAAGAGATATTTATTCGATTACCTGGCAACACAAAAATGAGGAGAGGTTGTCCGTTAACTAGCGACTACATGGTCCTTCCTGGAACCAACTTCGTGTTGTTTTTTGGTCTTTTCCCTAACACCAAAATGGGACCTACTGATCCTTTCTCGAACTAATTAAGAGTAAAAATCTCGTTAATTAGCCAAATTGCAGCAATAGTGTATCGTTCTGGGACTTCCTGGTACTTACAATAACGCAGATGGTGGATTTCGATTTCGTTTTAAAAAGGCAGGTGAGGGAACAAGGAGGAACAAGAATTCCAAATCGGTTCATATATCCCACAACATATCCCACAAGATTTTCCTTCTGCCGTTAGAAGGGTGTTTTCTGTTTCCGTAGAAACCTTTTATGTCAGTTCTTATCAGGAGTGGTTTCTCCTTATTGGTATCTTCCTAAAAGGAATTCTTTTTTAAAAAAAGCATATATCTACTATAATCATTTAATGAATGTAATACGAGATGAAAGTAACTCACCATGTTAATTCTTGGTTTCAGGTTGAATTTGAAAATAGTAAACATATCCTATGGACTGACCCATGGAATTCTGGGGCAAATATAAATGGGATCTTTCCAATATATAAAATTGAAAAACACAATCTAATATCACCAGATTTTGTTTATATAAGTCATATCCATGATGATCATCATGATAAAGATATTATAACTGGTTTAAGTAAAGATACGCAATATATAATAAAAAGATTTGAGGATAATATCCTAAAAAAAATTCTACTGAACTATGGTATCTCTAATGATAATCTAATTATTTTAGATGAGTGGGAAGTCTTCTCTATTGATGATTCAGTTGAGATAATGATCATACCACAAATTCAATCTAATCAAGATGCATTGCCTTCAGAGATTGACTATGATATGGATACTGCAATTTTCATCAAAAATGGTGAAGAATGTTTTTTTAACCAAGTAGATATGGTAATTAATAATACTATATTAGGTGATTTAATAAGCAAGGCAAAGTCTATTTTAGGATTTAATAAAATAAACTTATATTGTCGCACATTTGGTGCAGGAAGTGAATACCCTCAATGCTTTATAAACATAGACAGGCAACAAGAAGCAATTAATCTAAAGAATAGAATCATGAATGATTTCTATAGTTCTTCAGAAATAGTACTTTCAGATATTGTTATCCCAGCAGGTGCAGCTTATCAACTTGGAAGGGAAAAGAAGAATCTAGAAAATTATATAGCTGTTCCTACTAATGATGAACTAATAAAACATTGGCAAGAGAAAGCTAAAAATATGTCCAAACCCTTATTAGCTCTAACAGAAGGTGGTGGATCAATAGAGCTATCTAAAGAAATTAATTCAAAAAATAGTTACATAAACTTAGGAGGTAAATACAATAGATTTATTCTGCCTAAATCGATCCCCATGAAAGCAGATTTAACTAAAGGTGATGTTGTTAAATTATTTAAGACTTCCTCAAAAGATTTACATGATTACCTGAAAAGATTAAAACACGAAACAGCCTCTTTAACAATATATTTGGTCGAAGATATAAATAAAATAGAAGAATTAAATAATAAAGATATAAAAACCACAAACAAGGATTTTTACAAGTTTCATCTCAATTTTTCTGTCAAAACCAGCAATTTATTAGGTATTTATTTTGAGCCAACTCATTATTTTAATTGGATAAATGGCAACTATAATTTTAACAATCTAAGTTGTGGAAGCCATCTCCTTTTTGAAAGAGAAGGGATCTTTGATTGGGCTCTTTATACGGCACTTTGTAGATATAGGAGAAGAGATAAGATTGACAGTTGGATATCCAACTGAACAAATGTAAGTAACTTCAGAGAGTCCGCAATTTTGCAATCAACAAGAGTAGGAACCATTATTAGAGACGGGAATCTCTATAATAGACTGCAAACACTTAACTTCTACTCTCCCTCGAAAGAGGTTAGTTTTCGAAAAACGGAGAGGGTGGTCGTCGATTTGTGTTCAGGAGGGACGGTGAGGGCATAAAGAGGAACAATAAGGCGAGATCGAGGTAAAAATCCCACAACAAATCCCACAACATTTTTCATATCACTTTTGCAGGAAACTCATAAAAACCAGAAGAGTAGTCATACCAATCGATCTAAAGAAATCCCACAACACTTGATTTTATCCCACAACATTTCCGAAAATCCCACAACAAAATCCCACAACATTCCGATTCTCCATTAATTCAACCTCATGTCCGTGAGATTTCAGAACGATTCAATAGATGGAATATACGAAATACCATTTAGAATTAAAAAAAAGATTTTTACACCTCATATACCTTCAAATTTAAATGATTGATCTCGAGAAAAATCAGAAAGAAGAATTCAGAGAAAAATCCATCACGAAATTCATTTATAGAAGTGATACCTTTGCAGATTTCGAAGAACTAATCAAAAATGAACAAGAGAAGGTAAAAGGTAATGCATTTGAATTGCTATGTATTTGTTATCTATCTACAAATACGATATATAAATCAATTTTAAAAAATGTTTGGCATGAAAGTGAATTAGAAGATGAAATATACATAAACAAATTAAACCTACTAAGACCTGAAAAAGGTGTCGATTTAATTTGTGAAGATCTTGAAGGTATTTATTGGGCAGTTCAATGTAAATACCGCTCAAACCACAAGATTAATATTAATTATGAAGGAGATGTCTCTACTTTTTTTGCAGTTACAGAAAGGAATAAAACCAATAAATATCTATCAAATAGACTTCTAATAACTTCAACATTTGATATTAGTAAGGATATGTTGCAAGTTCACAAAGACTTTAGTTATTTAACATTCTCAACATTTAATGATCTTACAAAGCAAGATTTTAATGACTTCAAAGATTTCCTAAAAAAAAGATATAAAACCAGTTCAAAAGTAAAGTTCAAACCAAGAAGACATCAAAAGGATGCAGTAGATGGCATAACGGAACATTTCAGAAATAGTGATCGTGCTCAAGCAGTTATGGCATGTGGTACGGGCAAAACACTTGTCTCTTTATGGATAAAAGAAAAGTTGAACTGCAAGCAAGTGCTAGTTCTTGTTCCATCATTAAATCTTTTATCCCAAATAATCGAAGAATGGTTTGCCCACAAAAATCATGACTTTGATGCTATTTGCGTCTGCTCTGACATTTCTGTGACTAAGAAAAGAAAAGATAATGACGACTGGATAACAGAGTTATCTGAAATAAAGATTCCTGTAAAAAATAAAGTAAAAGATATTAAAAATTTCCTTAATAGAAAGACAAAAAAAGTTATTTTTTCTACTTATCAATCATCAAAACTAGTTGAAGCAGCGCAGCAAGATTCTAAGATCAAAGACTTTGATATCACCTTTTGTGATGAAGCACACAGATGTGCTGGGAATGATTCCAAGATTTTCTCACCAATCTTAGACAATAAAAAGATAAGGTCAAATAAAAGATTATTTCTTACAGCAACGCCAAAGATTATTGATGAACATATAAAAGAAAAAGCAATTGAGAAAAATAATATAATTCACTCAATGGATGATATTGAAAAGTTTGGGAGACAAGCACACACACTTACTTTTAGTGATGCTTTAAATAAATACGAACTTGCACTCCTTTGTGACTATAGAATTGTCGCTATAGAATTATATAGATCAGAGGTATCAGATATATATCAAAAGATAATAAATAGAGATTTATTATCTACTGATGGTGAAAATATAATTGATGCAGAAACTTTAGTAAGTCATATTGCTTTAGAGAAAGCAATAAAAGAATATGATTTAAAACGAATAATTACTTTTCATACAAGAAAAGAACAAGCAGAAAATTTCTCTATCATTCATCCTCAAATAATTAAGTGGATGAATACAAAAGATAGGATTAAAGAAGAAATAAAATGTGATTATATTAATGGTGAAATGAATTCATTCGAAAGGAATGAGAAATTAAAACCACTCAGAGATCAAAATAATAAGCAAAGAGTAATAATCTCAAATGCTAGGTGCTTACAGGAAGGTGTAGATATTAAATCTCTAGACTGTATAACTTTTATTGATCCCAAAAGAAGTCATATAGACATTATACAGGCAGTAGGGAGAGTAATGAGATTAAGTCCTAATAAAAAAGTTGGAACTATTTTAATTCCCGTTATATTAGAAGATGGTGATGATCAAAATCAAGAGTTATTAACAAGTAGGTTCAATCAAGTATGGAGAATAGCAAAAGCACTTTCCGAACATGATGACTATCTATTAGAAAAAATAATTGAACTAAGAATCTCACTAGGTAAGAGAAAAAAACCAACAAAATCTAGAAAAGGTTTAATAGAAGATAAGATAATAATTTCTGAAAGAGTTAGTAATTTATTTTCAGAACCTATTGATTTAATAATTGCTAGGAATACTACTGATGATTGGTACGAAAAATATGGGGAACTCCTGAAATTTATAAAAAAAGATAATGGTCATGCAACAGTACCACAAAAAGATAAAAATCTTGGTACATGGACTAATACTCAAAGACAAAATTACAGATTAGGTATACTCTCTAATAAAAAGATAGAACTTCTAGAAAGACTTATTGATAAAGGATGGTCATGGAATATTTATGAAGACAAATCAAAAGAATATTTAGAATCTATTGAAGAATATTTGGAAAAACATAAACATTTAGTAATTGAAGGTTCTGAAAAAAAATACTATATGCCCGCAAATAAGATAAGGAGTCTCTATGAGAAAAATCCGAACAACAAAACATATTTGCCAACTTTCAACAGATTAAACGAACTTAATAAGTATTGGATGTGGAACCCAACTATTGATATATCTTTAGAAAAAATCAGTTTTTTAAAAAAATGGTGTAAGACCAATCATTCTGTTGCACCTAGGAGAAAAACTATTCATCCAGGTTCGCCAAAAACCTTTAATCATTCTTACAAGCGAAAAGAATTTGATTTAGGTATATTTGCAAACGAATGTAGATCTAGATATCGATATATGAGATATAGAAATCATCAAGAATACAAAGATGAATTCAATGAATCTACACTTGATAAGCGTGAATTAACTAAAGAAGAGATTAATGCTTTAGAGAGCATACCCAATTGGTATTGGGAGACTTGGGAGGGGTTTGTAAGAGTTTACAAAAAATGTTTTAAAGAAGAAATTGATATTGTTGCGAACATTAAAGTAGATTTTGATGCAATAGAAATTCGCGGGATAGGTGCATGGGTATCAAGAATGAGAAAGCAAGCAATTAATGGAGCATTAAAAACACATATAATCATTACTCTAGAATCCTTACCTAATTGGACATACGAACCTAATCACGATGCATTCATGAAAGGTATTGATGAATTTTATAAGTACACAAATGATAGGAAAGACAAAGATATTTCTCAGAATACAATAACCAAAAGCGGATTTAATTTAGGAAGATGGGTTTCTGATGTAAGAGGAAGATATAAAAATAAAAAGAGGTTATCTCCAATCAATAGATATTCCGAACTATATAAAAACTTACTAAACGGTTATGGTTTCTTATGGGTTGGTAATGATTTGAGGGGTAATAATATAAAAATTAAGGATTCTGAAAAAAAAGTAAATTAAGAAATTTTCAGGAGCAATATCCACCAACAATATATCGGTATATATGTGCTGAGGAGGATAAATATGAGAACAATAATTCCTGTCTTTTTACCCTAAACCCTAATGAAATTTAGAAAACTACACTTATGAGACGACTTGGGTATGTATGGGATTACCTGGGAACATAAAAATGCGGAGAGGGTGAAATATAGGTCAGGTACTAGAGACCAGTCCTGAACACTCCTGAACAAGTCTTTTAAGCAAAACGAAGAAATATCCCCAACATATCCCCAACATATTTCTTGATTTGTACTTAGTGTACCCTAAGTTTAATATAATCACACCCATTAGAACCGTAGACAGGGCAGCATTTTTATGCTATAATTATAAGTATCGAAACGGGATGAATAGAACCATCTCACTCTGCGACTATTTGTTAGAAGCATATAATTTAGTCCATATATTTACCATTCACTTAAACCACATCATACTATGGTAACATCAGTTTCTGACTGGGGTAAGGACAGTTATTTCCTTACAATTAAGGAGTGTGCAAGAGTTACTTCTCTCTCACCTTCAACAATTAGACGACTTGAGCAGAAAGATCAGTTCCCGAGAAGGCAACAGATCTCTGCCAGACGAGTTGGTTATCGCATTGACTTGGTTACTCAATATTGCCAAGAAACTTTGACAGTTAATGGAGGTCAAAAATGACAATTACCTTCAGCAAAATCAAAACATTAGAACCTAGGATTAAGAGGACAAAGTACAAAGTCTCTGACGGTCTGTACTTAGTTGTAGAGAAGTTACCTTCAAAATGTATACGATTTGAAGGCGTAACT
This sequence comes from Prochlorococcus sp. AG-412-P08, assembly GCA_003214695.1. Lineage (GTDB taxonomy): Bacteria > Cyanobacteriota > Cyanobacteriia > PCC-6307 > Cyanobiaceae > Prochlorococcus_E. The sequence continues at coordinate 11,955 of QCLI01000013.1, read as the reverse complement.
AGGTACCCAAGAGGAAGTAAAGGTAAAACTACTAACGTACCTATGGGTGTCTATGGTAAAGACATTCAAAGTAAAAAAGATCTCGATAACATTCAACAGGAATGGATTGATCTGAAAAAATGGTGTAAAGACACAGGTAAACATCCTAAGTTATTTAAGAACAACGATGTACCTGAAACTTCTAACTTAACTTTGAGGGAAGTATTCTCATCGTTCCTAGGATATATTCAGCAAACTTGTAAGGAAACCACTTGGAAAGATCGACAAAACAAGATAAATCAAATGCTGGAATATTTCGGGGAAGATACACCTTTATATGAGTTTTATCTTAGTAATGGTGGCAAGAAGAAAGTTATAGAGATGATGAGAGTTATGGAAGCAAGAGGTGCTCACATACACGCAGGTAGATGTAGGTCAATCTTAAAAAATGCATTCCACCTTGCTAGCGATGAGGGTTTGATGCCAGAAGATGAAAATCCTGCTTGGAAGAAACCAAAGAGGGAAGGTATAGGACACGTCAAAACAGGTAACCCAACAATTCCTTGGAATGAGGTTCCTGAATTAATGACTTCAATCAATGCAAACGATTGTGGCGGTACCGTACTGACTCAACTTGCTCTGAAGTTCTATTTAATGTCCTGCATTCGAGTGGGAACAGTAGTTTCTCTTGAATGGGATTGGTTTGATAGTAGTACCGATATGTGGGTTATTCCTGCATCTACTAGAGGACTCAAGAGAAAATTAGAGCATAAGGACAACGATAAGTATGCACACCTCATACCTGCTACACCTGAGTTACATCTACTGATGGATCAAATCCGTCAGATCACTGGTTATCAGAAGTACGTGTTTCTAAGTCCCGAAGGGGATAAGTATCCACATCTGAATCCAGAAACACTGAATGAACATCTAAGAAACCTAGGATGGAAAGATCGACTCACTGCACACGGTTGGCGGAAGGTAGTGGTAACAGCAGGACAGGAAGTAGGGAAGTACCACAGAGAGATCATTCAGAGACAAATAGGTCACGCTGATCACAAGAAAGGTGCTATTGGTGATTACGATGAAACGCAATTTCTACAAGATCGAAAAGAGTTCTTAACTTGGTGGACTAAGGAATTAGTTAATCAAGGAATGTCAATGCGGTCATTCATACCAATCGAAGCGGAGGTAAAAGATGATAAAAGCGGAATTTAAGTATCACTAATGATACAACTCCCGCATTTGCAATTAATATTGCAAAAAACATACCTCCTGATGTGATCTTAGGTTGTATTTATTCACAAGAACAGAAAAATATACCTAAGTTACTATATACTTGTACAACTAATTGGATCACTATTGATCCACATAGAAAAGGACGATACGCTCGCTAGAAGTGTTTAGATAAGAACCTATCTTAGACTAAACGTCTGTTGAACAGCACTAAACAAGAGTGTACTGGTACCGCATATAGATCCAGTCCAAGAGTTATTAAAACTCGTTGAAGGTGGTCTAAGTATGTCTAATTTTAAACCTTAAATCTAAACCCACTAAGTAACTACTATGACTATTCAATTAAAGACCAGACCAGAACTTACAGATGCATTAAGGGGACAACTAATGAATGCAAGGTGTAGAACAAAGGCAACAGACTATCTAATCAGAATGATCAATGATAGTACAATAAAACCATTGGCAATGCTTACAGTATCTCCTTGGAGAGAATTAGATAAGGATCAAATAAAGTATCTAGCAGGAGGTTTACGTGATTGTGTTATACAACGATTAGATCCAGAGAGAAGAATACCAATATTTGCACCATTATTAACTATGTACGAAAAGAATCAGTACAACACTGGTTATCACATACACCTTATATTACCCTGGTTACCATTGGATAGATTAATCAAAGGTACCCAAAGAGTATCAGTGAAAGAAACTATTGCAGCAGCAGGTAAAAAGTTAGGTCATTATTATACTAAGGCATTTAAATGGGGTGGTGCTGAGTGGACTCAAGAATTTCAACTAGAAGTGTATCGATATTGCTTTAACAACCCCATTCAATTAGATAAGTGGAAAGATAAGAATCGTAGAGGGTTTAAGGTATATTATCCCACTTCAAAAGATGGTCTTAAATATTCCCCAGTAGATCAAGAACAACAGTTCGAAGGGTACTTTGGTTGGGAAGGACTAGTTAATTACTGTACAAAGAGCATCTCTAAAGACCGAAGGAATACTTCAAACATCGATGAAGATAACTTAGTAAAGTTACAGCACTTCAATGACAATATAAGGATAAATAGTGATACGCCTACTGCAACATTAGACAGGTTCTTTCAATGAAAACTATCAACCTACCCATTGCTAATCGCAATGCAGAAGAATATAAGTTACTTGAGAATGAACGTAAGCGTAAGCAACTAAGTAGAGGAGATCTTATCTTTGAAAGATCAAGGAAGTTGCGTCAATTAGAAGCACTCCAAAGAGAGAAAGCACGTCAACCATTTACTAACTTATGAAGATCACTAGAACACAACAGAACATCATCACTGCTCTATCAAGAAAGGTACGCCTCACTCAAGAGGAGTACCTGACGGTACTGTTGGAGACAAAGTACAAGGAAGTCTTTAAGAAGGAATTTCACCGCATATAGCATTAGCGGTACTATCCCACCGAGACAAAAGTCTCGCCTGAACTACCTACAGGACGGGTTTTTAGGGTTAGTACCACTACCTTTTAAGGATCTACTAGATCCAACAAGCATCTATTTTCATCCAATAGACGCATCCTCTTGCCAGTGGACTTTGCTCTTGATACGCAGTACCTATACGCCTCTGGTCTGTTGTGTTTGACGCTGTAATGCCTCCAAACAGCGAACTGATCCATATACTCCACAATCGTTTTCTGTACCATCTGGTGACTTCCTAGGGATAGCTGAGATCCCTTTTATAGAGCCAAGAGACAGCGATTGGGACATATTAAAATGAGTCCCAACAACAAGCTATAAAAGTAGCCAGACGGGGTCGTGATATCGAATTCGATTTTGTAGTGGGACTCCAATCAGAAAATTTCTGAAAATTTTTGGAGTCCCATAGAGATTTAAAACCCCCTGCTGAAACCGTACGGTACTCTTAACGGCTACAAATGGCTGCAATAACTGGGATGTGGCTACTACAGAAACGGTGATAGCTGGACACTGAACGGTAACAGTCATTTCAGCAGCAATGTCATCAAGAACTATTGGCTACGCAAGAGTTAGTACGTCTCACCAAGACGTGGAGTCACAGGTGGCAGCACTCAAGGAAGCAGGTTGTGATCTTGTCTTCAGTGAAGTTGTTAGTACCAGAAAGAAGGAGAAGGATCGCCCTCAATTACAAGCAGCACTGAACTGCCTCATAGAGGGAGATGAACTCGTTTGTCACTCACTCTCAAGGGTTGGAAGAACTCAAGTAGAGGTAATCAACAGACTCCACGATTTGCAGGAAAATAAGGTACACGTCAGAACTCTGGATGGTCTGATCTCGACTCGTGCCTTAGGCAAGATGGCACCAATATTGGTTGGTCTCCTTACAGGTCTGAATGAGGTTGAGAGAGAGCTGATTAGGGAACGTACTTTGGAGTCAATAGAACACCGAAGAAAGAATGGACTATCCATAGGAGGCAGACCTAGGACAAGTAAGCAAAGAGAACAGCTGGTACTAGATCTTCGAGATCAAGGTGACTCTTACAGACAGATCAGGGATAAGACCTCGATGGGATATCACACCATTCGAAGAATCATCCTCGACAGAGAGGCAGCGGCGTGATGGTACCGACAGAACGAAGTCGCATATGTCGGTACTGCGGATTAGAAGCACCGAGAGCACACTGGAGACCTTTCACTTGGACAGAGAAACACGAGGCGATCTGTCCAAAGAACCCTTCTAAGAGCAGGGATTCAGGCGACTGACCAAATGTTTCCTTTGTTGGCAGGAAAAGCATTAATAGATCAAAACAGCTAAAAATAAGGAATACAGACTTGTACACATTTAATGGGTAATAATTTGTTCTATAAGGCTTTGGCAACCATAAGTACTGTTGGGATCATCGCTCTTGCTGGGAATTCTTTCGTACGAACAGGAAGTGAAAAAGGTAATGATATTGATGAAGCATTAGCTAATACAAGGCGTGAATTAACTCAAGCTCGACAGGATGCTTTGGCTGAGGTCAAAGAAGTAAGAAAAGAGATTCTGAATGAAATAAAAACAGCTCGAAAGGATGCTTTGGATGCAATGAAAAAAACTGGTGGGAAGACTAAGACTGCCTATCTAATTTTTAGATGGAATAACACAATCAATACAATTCCAATGCAATCAATAGATCAATGTGAAGAGGCTGCACTCACTTATATGTCTAGTAAAAGATTGACTCAAAATTCATCAAATATTAGGACCTATGAATGTGTTGAGGCGAGATAGATGAAAAGATCTCTCCTCACTTTGCTTGCCATTATTAGCGTTGCTGCTTTTCATTCTGATGTAAAAGCTGACTTTGGGGATGCTGATTTCCCTGAAGGAATGTTTGATGCTGGACCTAAGAGTTATCACGATGCTTGGTGCCGAAAGATAAAGAATGAATGTCGACTTCGTTTTCAGGGACCAGGAATGTGGGTCGAAGGACAAGGAGGAATACAATCCTCTCAATTAATTAAGTATCGGTACGATATAGATGGAGATGAGCATTACAACTACATTACCTATAAAGCTCAAAATGGTAGAGAGCAGAATGCGCTATTTCTTTTTGCTAATTGGGATGCTCAGCGGGAATTTATGAGGGCTTTTGGTCGATGGAGGAAAGAAATAGCGATACCAATTCCCAACTACCGACTCCCCAATAGCCAAGGTCCACAAGACACCCAAGGTAGAGATAAAGGTCTAAACCCGTACGACAATCCACCAATAACTGACTGGTCAGAGAAGACGACTAAAGAACGAGATCCAAAATGCAATTCTCCTGTATATCGAAACAAGCCAGAGTGCAGGGAATGACTTGGACAGAGAAATACGAGGAGATATGTCCAAAGAACCCTTCTAGTCACAAGGAGGACAAGCAATGACAGGTACCGTAAATTCCATCGTCAATGATGTAATCATTAGAGGTCAATCATTACTCAACCATCGTGCCAGGTTGATAGACCGCCTGGATCAATAACATCTTCATATTTCACACCTTGGGCTTCTAGTTCGGCAAAATCATCATCAAGCCATCCACTTTCGTATCCATCTATATCGTCTACATAACCTATGGTGTTTACATACTTAACCATAATAGGTTCATTACATTTCTCTGAAAGATATTCAAATTCTTCATTGGCTTCTTCCTCGGTACCGCAATTCGTCTCCTTCAAATATTCTATTGTTATCTCATCCCAGTCTTCAATCTTGTAAAAGTCTGGCGCGGCAAGAATACATCTTTTGGGAACATAAACATTTCCTCCGTGGTCAGTATCTTTGTAGCAAAATCTAGCAATTTCACCTTCAAAGGATCCCCAAATAATTCCTTCATCAGCATTAGCTACCCAAGTACGAGATTCCAAGTCTATTGATTCTTTAAGTTGCTCAGCATATTTTGACTTGTAGTAATCAAGCTCTAACTTTTCAATTAGCTCAGAATAATTTTCTACTACATCCCTGTATTCTGATTTAGCACCCACAGTTAAGTCGAAACTTATATATCGATCTCCTCCAGCGATTAATCCAGGATTTTTGTTATACCAAGCAACGTGTTCTTTATCAGCCTGTTGATCCAATTTAATTAGAAGAGTTAATTCTTCTGGTTGAAGTATTTGAACTTGTTCCGTTAGCCAATTACTTCCATTTTGCTTTGCTTTAGCAGCAAGTTCTTCAAATCTCTTTTGAGTTGATTCCATCTCTGGGGTCATTTCATATTTTTCTTTTACATCTCGAATCCAATTCTCTGCTTCTTTGTCTCCCAATGCTAAAGCTTTGTACCAATCAGAAAGAGCACCTTTTTTATCACCTAATTCTTCTTTGGCGCAACCACGATTAGCGTATGCTTCGGTATATTTTGGATTTAATTTTATCGCCTTGGTGTAATCCTCTATTGCTCCCTTTGAGTCTTTTTTATCATCTTTATCACATCCACTATCTAGATATTTAGCTGCTAACTCGTTGTCCTTAGAAGATTTCTGAGCAGCTAATTCCTTGTTCTTTTGGAGATTTTTAAAGAAATCACTAGTCATTCACAGTGCTCATTTAATAATTAAGTACCATCTACTTCTAAGGAAATAGCAGCAGTCCGGCGGTACATCAAAGACACCTTGTCTTGTATAGACAGTCTAGACAGAGCAATCGATCTCGACAAAACTCTTCGTAAAGGAGCAGAAAGACGGTACCTATAAATCCCCAACATATTCCATAAGAATCCCCAACATATCCCCAACATATTTTTCCCAAAGTTGAACTATCCTGAATACTGGTGGATATCTCTTCACGCTTAAAACAATAGTTACTGCAACGTATTCACGTGAAAGTGACACGTCAAGACAACTCCTGACAAATTAATTCAACGGAGAGGGTGGGATTCGAACCCACGGACGGGTTTGCCGTCAAACGATTTCGAGTCGTTCGCTTTCGACCACTCAGCCACCTCTCCATGTATTAGATATTCTAAATTAAGAAATTAAAATCAACAATGTAATTAAATACTATAAAAGTTTATTCCAACTATAAGCCGATCTTTTTTACCATTGTAGTTCACAGAGTGATATCTTCTTGCGGGAAAGATTATTATCATACCTTTGTAAGGAAGAATATCTTCATTTGGCTCATATAATTTTAGGATGCCAGGCTCTGTACAATTTTGATCTCCTATAGATAGGTAATAAACAAGGCTAAACTTTTGATTGCCTAAGTCTAAAATGGGCACTTTATCTATAAGATTTATATGATTGTGATTACTTACACTTCCTCCTGCCCCCAGAATAGTAAAGAACGAATCTTTTATTATTATGTCTGATCCAACTGCTTCCTTTGATATATTAGTTAGATCATCTTCTAGTAATCTAGTTACATTATTATTATTTTTAAATAAGTTATAATCTGAACCTTTTGCGTTACCATGACTTGGATCATTTATTTTACTTAATTCCAAAGTGCTTTTTTTATATAACTCATTAATCAGTTCTATTTCTACATCTCTTTTAATAATAAGTGATCCTGAATCTAACAAATCATGTTGATTAGAAGTAGAATGCCTATTAGTTATAACTTTTCTATCTTCCCTTGCCTTCCTCTTCATTAAAATACTGTATATCAAATTATTCATCTCCATCCCTGCATTAAGAGAGCGAGCTTTTCCTAATTCTTTTAATGCTAGGTCTAGGTATCCATTGATATAAAGAATAACCCCTAAACTAGTATACGCTTCTGCACAATCAGGGTTTAAAGAAATACATTTCCTATGATTGTACTCTGCTTCCTTAAAATTACCAACGTTTAGAAAAATGTCGCCTAGGTTAAAATAAGCTTCTGCAAGTTCTGGATTTATTCTTATAGCAATCCGAGCATAACCCTCAGCTTTTTCTAAACTCTCTAGATGGATTAATGTTGCACTAAGATTTGAATATGCTTGAGCAAAATTTGGGTTTACTTCAATTGCCTTTTGCAACGACAACACAGCAGCCTTTAATTTCCGCTGACCCATAAGAATAATTCCTAGACTTGAGTAAGCTTCGGCAAAATTAGGCTTTAACTCTATTGCTCTTCGTGTAGATACCTCTGCTTCTTGCAGGTCATTTTGATCTTTTAATATATATCCTAAGTGTGCATGAAATTCGGCAAAATTAGGATCTATATTTATTGCTTTCTTTATAGACAATATAGCCTCTTTTGATCTACCTAAGTCCTTTAGAATTATTGCTAGATTAAAATGAGCCTCTTCAGAGTTTGGTGCCAATTCCGTTGCTTTACGAGTATATATCTCTGCTTCTTCAAGCCTACCTAGATCTTTCAAAACACCACCCAGATTTGAAAAAGCCCCGGAACTATTTGGATATAAGTCAATTGATTTTAAAAATAGATCTTTAGCTTTCTTCAGATTATTTTTTTGTTGGCAGATGATACCGTAATTAGATAAAGCTCTTGGATCTTGATAGCCATTATCAAGAAATAACTTATAGTATTTCTCTGCTTCTTGAATGTTGCCTTTTGAATGATAGTTAAATGCATTATTAAGTATCTGCTCGGGCGAGATATAATGAGATTTATTGATGATCCTTCTCTTCTTTGATTCTTGATTTTCACCAAAACCTTTCATCTTATGGAAGGGAAATATTCATAATATACTCTTTAAATATAAGGATCTAAATTCTTTAACAAAACATTAGTTATAGCAGGCTCTTGAATATCTAAAGAAAGTATTCTAAAAATTAATGCTATTACATCTAACAATACTTTATGATTAAAGGTGAGTATTAAACGTAATTTACTAGCACTAATCTCTCCCTTTCTAATTTCATATTAATTATTAAACTAGGTTAATTGATTTGTGAGAAGTACTTCAAAAACTATTCCCAACCTGCCTTTGTCATCATTTTGATAGCCTTTGAATTGTATTTGCCCAACTGACTTATTGACACATTGTCTGGAGTGAAGACACCGAACCCTTTGAGTTCATTGCTGTTGTTGAATCCAACTAAAGGATGTTCATATGTTGGTCCTGCAAGGCCAATGCTACCTTTAGGCGAAGCAAGAAACTCTAGTAATTCGATAGCTTCTGATTTATTGGTGGCGAATTTTGCTAGCCCCCCGGCGCTCACGTTTACGTGGGCTGGATTAGGAGTTATGACTTTTACTTTTTGCGCTAAATTTTTATCTTTAGTCCCATTAACGCCAGCAAGCATCCTAGCAACATAATAGTGATTAACTACTCCAACTCCGCACTTACCCTGAGCTACGGCTCTTGTAATTCCAATATCACCAGGGAAATAAGGTTGAGACACATTGGATAACATTTTTTTCAACCAAGTCTTTGTTTCTTTCTCTCCACGCAGTACCAGTTGATTCGCTACTAATGATTGATTATAAGGACTGTTACGTTTCCTTAGACAAACCAAACCTTTTAATGATGGATCAGCAAGATCGGAGAATGTAGTTATCTTAGATATGTCAACCTTTTTAGGATTGGCAACCATAACTCTTACCCTTCTTGTCAGAGCAAACCATCTGCCTTTTTCATCTTTATATTTTGATGGAACACTTGCATTTAATTTCTCTGAGCGAAATGATTGCAAAAGTCCATTATTTGCAGCATTGCTTATTCTTGCTGCATCAACTAATAAAATAACATCTGCTTTTGAATTCTTTCCTTCTCTTTTAAGTCTCTCAATCAAAGAAATACCGGTTGCCTCAATTAGCCTTACTCTAATTCCTGTTTCTTTGGCAAATTTTTTAAAAACCTGTTTATCGGTATTATAGTGTCGACCCGAATAGACACGAACTTCTCTATCAGAAGCACTTGCTTGAAGACTTAATGATGTCCCTAATATAATAGAGCTTGTTGCTAAAGAAGAAATAATACGTCCCAGGTTTTTCATTAATTCAAGCTGAAATTATTCTCGTATTCAGTCTATACAAAAACCATGAAACTTCCTACAAAGCTTCTTAAGTTACATCAGAAAGTATAATTTGTTTCATGTAATAATATTCTATGAGGATGCTTAGCTTTTGTTTTACTCTCAATGGATTTTCTAGTTCATAAGTTATTAGATTGTTCTCTTGCAAAGAGTTGTATTGAGAGCATTGAAGAAGATCAAGGTCTTTGGGAAAGTGGAAAGAAAACGGCTGGTTCTCATGCTTCACTTATAAAAAATAACCTACAATTAAAAAGAGATTCAGAAATTTCAGTAAAAAATAGCAGGCTCATAAGCAAAGCAATTAGAGAGAATGAGTTAATTAAAAGCTTTACTTTGCCAAGAAAAATTCATGGGATTATGTTCTCTAAATCATCAGCTGGTCAAGGCTATGGAATGCATATCGATAATGCGTACATGAGTTCTGGTCGCAGTGACCTCTCCTTTACATTATTTTTAAGTGATCCTACAGACTATGAAGGAGGGGAACTTGCTATTCAGACACTTCAAGAAACAAAAAGAATCAAACTTTCTCAAGGTCATATCGTAATTTATCCAAGTACCAGTATTCATTCTGTTGAGGAAGTTCAATCTGGTATTAGGTTCGTATGTGTAGGTTGGATTCATAGTTATGTAGCTAGTAATGAAGACAGGAAATCATTGTTTAACCTAGATACTGGTGCTAGGGCTATTCTTGCTAAACATGGTAGAACGACGGAAGTTGACCTTCTTTTTCAGTCTTACAGCAACCTGCTCCGCAGGTTAGGCGATTAGTAGTTGCATCAATTGATACTGGGAAATGTATTCTTTTGATCTTACTTTGAATAAGATGCAGGCAGAATGATAAGAAAGAAATGATTCTATGAGCAATCAATCTCCTGTTGCAATATTCATGGCAGCATCTGCACTACTAGCTGCAACTACATTAAATCCAAGCATTAGCAATGCTGGCAAAGATAATTTGGGTGGACTAAAAGAATGGACTACTGATCAATCTGTTGATGAGGAAAGTAAACTCGATGCAGATGCCGAAGAGCTAATGAAAGAAGCTGAAGAAGAAGATTACTGCATACCAATTGGAGAAGGAGAAAACTGCTGGTGATTATCGAAACTAAATTAATAACCTATATTTTAATTAGTTTTATTTAGACGAAAAAAAAACACCTGTGATTGTTGCAGGTGTTTTTTTCTTTCAATATAAAAAGGCGCCCATAAGAGCACCTTTTTATTAGTTCTGCTGAAAATTCAGTTATCAGAACTTGAAGGTTGTTTGAATTAAACCACCAAAACCGTCATCTGCGGTTCCTGTTGTACCATCACGATCTTCAAAACCGAAGATAGCAGGTGTAATGGTGAGGCCATCATTGACTTTGTAGTCATAGTAAGCTTCCCATGCAAATGGTGTTTGCTCTGCTGTTGATCCACCAGCAACCCGCTTGCTTGCATGTTCGGGTGAGCCAAATGCTATGCCAGCTCTATTGCCATCAATAAAGGCATCAGACCAGCTAAGACCTACCATATAGCCTTTTGTTTCTTCTGTTGCACCAGCGGATGCATCATCGGAAACAGTCGACCAGTCGTAACCAACTTGGATTGAAGGAACGGCTCCTGTGGAGTCAGGTCTCCAAGATGCTCTTAACGCATAAGCAGTTTGGTCGCCAGTAAGTGTTCCAGCTTGAGTGGTGTTGTAGTAGCCACCCCAATCTTTGCAGCGCTTACTAGCAGTAACAGCAGTATCATCTGTGCAATTGTTCACAGCCATAGCAGCAGATACCTGCCACTTAGATGAGCCGTACTCAATCTTTGACAACCATTTTGAAGGAGTATCGGTCAAGATACCTCCAGATGAAACTACAGAACCTTTACTAGTAGTAGTAGAAGGTGAGTCGCCGCCATAAGCTGCATAGTTAGTACTTACAGCAAACCTTGCGTCGCCACGGTTTTCAGTTGGCTGTGTCCAAGCAAGACCAAAACCAGGACTTGTGCTTGAACCGTAGACAGCACCATTGCCACCTAAAGCAAACTGCTTAGTTACTGGCTTATAGATTGAAGGTGAACTAGCTAGCATGTAGTAGTTCTCTATCCTTGGACCTACCCAAGCAGTGATGTCATCACCAACAGGGAATTGATACCAGATTTTGTCTACTTTTAGCGAACCACCATTGGAATTAGACTTAGATAGGTGAGTACCTGAAGTAGTGGATTCAAAAGGACCACTACCAGAGCCAGTCCTTATCCTTGTGTAAAGTTGGTCTCTACCAGAGAAGCTAGAGTAAAGTTCGTACTTAGCGTCATATTGCATATGAAGCTTTGTGTTTGTTGCTGCTGAGTCATCATTGTCA
>QCLI01000012.1 GCA_003214695.1 Prochlorococcus sp. AG-412-P08 | reverse complement strand
AGGGTCATAGATGCCGTGAACTCTGGCCCATTCAACGAACCAAATATTGGCAACACCAAAGAAAATTAAATGGTGTCCCAATATAAATGTTTGGTTGTCTGGGTTATCCCATTCAAGTTTAAACTTTTGAGCCTGCTTAACTTCTGAGTCCTCAATTTTCTCAGGAAATTTGATGGCATGCAATAAACCACCAGCCCCGTAAACCATTGAGAGAATTAGATGAAGAATAGCAATTGTGACAACACCAGCCCCTGTCCACGCGCCAGCCTCATCAAATCCAATTCCTATAGCAGCTAAATGAGGAATAGAGACTAAACCTTGATTCCCCATAGGGACAGAAGGGTCAAATCTAGAAAATTCAAAAAGAGTATTTGCACCAGCTGCCAAAGAAATTAAGCCTGTATGCGCAGCATGCGAAGCAATAAATCTACCAGAGCGATTGGTAACAAAAGCGTTACCAGCCCACCACCCGTAGGTGACATCTGGATTCCCATAGGTTTGCATTAGAAGCGCAAGTTCAGTATGACCAGTGACAATAACGAAAAATGAGAAAAGAAAGTTGCTAAAAGCTATACCTTTTACATTGTGTAAGTCTTTTTAACGAAGCCCCTCTAGACATGAAAAGATCAAAACCAAGCCACTATCACTAATTCATAGCTTAGAAAACACTCTTTTAGGTTATTTCAGAGGTTATCAATTTAATTAATGAACCAAGGACGAACAATTCAAAAACAACTAACCCTGGAGAATCATGAGGTTTTTAAATGGTTTAAGATAAAGCAATAAATTAATTGGAAAAGTATGTTTCTTAAATTATGGGAGTATCTTCTTCCCTTAGTAAAAGATATGAGGCTCAGGTTTGCTCTTGCAATGGCAGGCAATATTTTGATCTTGTGGTTTCTAATCACTTTCTTCAAGAGATTTGTACCCGATTTACCTGACAATTTTCCAAGCTAGAGTTATTTTTCAATCAAAATTCAACTTCTCATCAAAAAATCTTTATTAATAATAATTTTATTTAAATTAGATGAACATCTTATAACAATCGTGCTAGCTGCTTAAATAGAACAAAAACAGCCCTTAAACTTATATGAAGTAAATAAGGCTCTGACAAAGCCTAATTATTAATCAGAAATCAAAACAAGAAAAGAAAGTCTTTTCGCTTAACAATCTCTTTACAGAAACATTAAGACAAAGAGGCAAACGTAATTATTCTTATGCAACCAAGTCAGAGAAAGGGGCATCCCTTTTGCGCCAATATTCAATAATCTCTTTACACCAACGGAGGTGGTAAATAACCTTGGGATTCCAAGGCAAATAATTCATGCTAGGAGCACTTTTCCAATGAGTCCCAGGCTTTAAAAATCCAATTTCTCTCCAATGCTGCAAAGTCTTTTGACTGACTCCTAAATGCCTACTAGCATCTTCTTCAAGGAGCCACTGAGTAGTAGGCATTTGCTTAAATTGAAGTTATTTTCTTTTAGTAGCGTAAAAAACAGTATGGAGTAAGGGGGGGCGAGCTAAAGTTTATGAATAAAAGCTTTCCAGTTTTAAGAGTCAGGTTTAGGTAGCTGCGAACCAAGGTCTATGATCAATACAATCTGACGATACAACAAGGCCCGAATCATGTGAAAGGTGAAGGCATGCATCTTCAAAATTACAAGACTGTTTGATTTGGCTCGGAATATCTTTATTTATAACATTTTTTCTAAAATTTTCTTGCCATCCAGGCAGCCATAAACGTACATCAGTTAGATCTTCAAAAGGGACCCGAAAATACAAGCTCCCATTTACAACACAAACTAAATTAACCCAGCGGATACCATGTTCAAAGCCATAATTGATAGCAACAAAATGCCTACTACCTTTAATTGAGTAGATACTTGTCCAAGCTTTTATAGGTGGCCAATCTTTCATAGCAGCACTATTTAATTAAAGATTTTTTATAACTTATATATTCCTTCCTTATCTTATCGACCATGTCTTTTTTCTTATGCATAATATATAACTTGTGTTTCTGATCTAATCTCCTTCTACTTTTTCTCTCCATGTTCATCCAGTCAGAGATACTCAATTTATTTAAACTAGATCTATTATTATTTCCTAAGAAAAAAAAATAAAATGTATATAAAAAAAATGCAAATATCAGCAGAAAAAATACCTTCATGTTCAACTATGAATTGATTCAAGTCAAAAAGTCATTATGATCTTAATCTTTCGATGATCTGATTGAGATCTGATATTTTTACAAAATGCTCACCAGGATCTATGGTTTCGCCTTTTAAGCTTTTCAAACGAACTTCCTTTTGTAGTAATTCTTGATCACCAATAACAACTGCCCAAGATGCATTTGAGCGATTAGCTCTTTTAAACTGCTTTGAGAAAGCCGATCCAGAGTAATCTATATCAACGAGAAAATTTGACTTTCTAAGATCTCTTGCTAACTTCAATGCTTCTATTTGAGCTTTACATCCTTTATTAACTATATATACTTCTGGAACTTCTTTTTTAAAATAGTCTTCACTTAATAGTATTAATAATCTTTCTAGGCCTATAGCCCATCCGATAGAAGGGGTTGCAGGACCACCTAACTGTTCAACAAGTCCATCGTATCTACCACCACCGCAAACCGTTGCTTGTGCTCCTAATTGTTTGCTAGTGATTTCAAAAGCCGTATGGCAATAATAATCAAGTCCTCTAACAAGTTTTTGGTTAATAGTAAATGGTATTCCTAAGCTATTAAGAATGCTCTGTATATTTAAAAACCTATCTTGACTTCTCTGGCATAAGACTTCTCCAATCATAGGAGCACCATTAAGCAATTCTTGAATATGTGCTTTTTTACTATCGAGAATTCGCAATGGATTTTGTTTAAGTTGTTTCAATGACTGGTCATCTAATTGTTCCGAAAAATTTTCCAACCATGCAACTAGGTTTTCACGATATTTCTTCCGGTCTTCTGTAGTCCCCAAGCTATTAATTTCTAGGGTAAGTTCTTGCAATCCAAGGTCATTCAAGAAATCCCAAGCAATACTTATAATCTCTGCATCACTTATCTCAGATGATAAACCAAAAAACTCAGCTCCTATTTGGTGAAATTGTCTTTGTCTACCAGCCTGAGGCCGCTCATACCTAAACATGGGACCCATATACCAAAGTCTTTGAGGACCTTGACTTAGAAGACCATTTTGAATTACAGACCTTACAACAGAAGCTGTTCCTTCTGGCCTAAGAGTGCAAGATCTATCACCTCTATCAATGAAAGAATACATTTCCTTACCAACAACATCAGTTGTCTCTCCGATACCTCTTGAAAACAATTCAGTATGTTCAATTAAAGGTGTTCTGATTTCTCCAAGACCGGCTCTTCGAAAGTGATTTCTCGCCAAAGCTTCAACCTTTTGCCATCGCTCGGCTTGCGAAGGTAAAAGGTCAATCATTCCACGAAGCGATTGAAGGTTAGTCAACTCAAGCTTCTTCTAATATGTAGTTTGCCTTATTAATTTAACTTTTTTTAAACCTAGAATAAGGAATCTGGTTAGAGATTCTAAACCCAAAATAATTCTTGATTATGCAATCATCCGTGAAATACTGCAAACCTTTATAGCTTAATCTCCTTTTTGCCTACAATTAAACCTTGTAGCAACAGAAAATTTAATCAGCCAAAGATTTATCCGCCTTCTATAAGATGGCGGGATTTCGCTAATTAATTGAGACAATTCCAAAGCTCCAAGCCTCTTAAGTTCCTTTTGATCAACCGTCCAAAGGATCTCAGCCTCTCTAATCAATCTCGCCCAACTTCTAACTTGCTGCCAATGTCTCAAACTTCTTCTTATTTTTCGGCTCTCTAAGTGCATAACAAGTTTATTTAAAAGTAGAAAATGCTTTTACTTTGAGCTAGGACTCAGAAGAACTAACTTAAGAGAAGAAAAAACGTCTCTTCTAAGGTCTAAAGAAAATATATGAAAAGAAGGTACTCCATTATCCTAATTACAAATCCACATTTGTAACTGGGAAAGGCAGTTTTCTAATTTCTCTCTGACTCATTCGTCTCGTCCATGCCCCTCGAATAGGATCATTCCAGCGAAAACCAGAATTTTTTGCTAAATGTCTTTCTTCATAAGAAACATCGGCTTTCATAAGTGTTCTTGGCTCTAGACCTTGCATTAAAAGAGTCTCTAAGTCTGAACAGCGTCTGAGTACCTCAGCTAGATAAATGCAATCAGTTAAGGCACGATGAGCACTCCAAACAGGAATTTCATAAGCAAGCGCAAGGTCTTTTACTGAGGGTCTACTTTTAAGACCAAGTTCTGAAGGCCAAGAAATATCTTCCAATGTACATATCCATGGTTTAGCAATCTCAGGTAGAGGATGAACCCCAAACCACTGGCGATCAAAGGAAGCATTATGAGCCAAAACCAAATCGGCTTTATCTAAAAGCGCCTCAAAATATTTCAAGCCAACTTCCCAAGGTTGATCTAGTTGAGTAATTTCAGGAGGGATTTTATTAATTATTTCTGCTGCGTTTGTAATAGCTGGTAGCAGAAAAGAATTCTGAGCAAGAACCGACCTGCTCGGAACATGAAAAAGAATTACTCCGATCTCTATACATTGATGATCTGATGCATCAAGCCCTGTTGTTTCTGTATCGAGAATTAATAAAAACTCTGGCACAAAAGAATTCTCCGCCTCTAAAGTAATGTCGTTACTAAAGAGTTCAAGTTCCTTCTGCATTCTTTCCAAAACCTTACCTTCTTAGTAATTATAGTTAGTATAAAAAATTATCTGCTTTGAAGATAGTAATAACTCTATAGTTAGTATTAATTCCACTATAGTGTTGGCATTTAACGTGATTTTTATCAGCCAATCAAAATGACTCAATGGCGGAAAATAAATCGTATTTGGTGTATTTGGCCATCAAGACCAAAAGAATTAATAGAAATGATTGGAGGAAGCTACCTTGGAATATCTCCTAATATTAGTTATAAAAGACTACTTGAAGGTCTTAGCAAAAAGAATATTGCTATACATGCATGGAACTATATTCCAGGGTTTGATCATCAAGCACAGGCTAATGAAGCTTGGAAAGAATTTAGAGAATGTAGATTTAAGCTAGAATCAAGAATTGGAATTAAATCTTATAAGCCTGTTAGGATTGGGCACAGTCTAGGTTGCAAATTGCATTTAATTTCACCTGACAGGGGAAGAGTAAGCAAATCATTTATAGGGTTAAGTTTCAATAATTTTAAAGCTGACAGTTCAGTCCCGATGATCGGTAAATTCAAAAGAAAGCTAAAAATAGAAAGTGAATTTAGCCCCAGTCCAATAGAAACAATGAATCTTATTACCAAGAATTATATACAACAAAGAAATATATTGATTAAATTTAAAGATGACAAAATAGACCAAACAAAACAGCTATTAGAGCATCTTCAAGCCAGGGAAAAAGATAATTCTATAGTAATTGAGCTAGAAGGTAACCACCTAACTCCAGCAAGCAGTGGCTTTAAGCAGTTCATTTCCAAGAGAAGCCTTAAAAATGATTATGAAGTTGATAAAATAATCAAATTAATAGATACAATTTATAGATACACTACTGAATAAATGAATGGCGCTAAAGAAATCTTATTGGTCTGATGAAGTTATCAATCTAATAAATTCTCTTCATTCAGAATTAGTTTTAAAAGACAGCAACTGGCACAAGTTAAAGAACAATAAGACTTGTAGAGCTACTGAGTTGTTAGTCAGTGCTCTTTGTCAAATTGTCAATGGAGGGAAGGACTCTGATATTGAAGACCTTATTGAGCAATCTCTAAAGTGGCTAAGAGAAGAAGTTAAAGACCCTGGATGTCCCTCTAAATAGTCCATCTCAACGCCGACAGGCAATTTGCAACCTATTTCCTTTGTTACTCCAACGAACATCATCAAAACATTCATGAATCAGGAAAAGCCCTCTGCCACTCTCAGCATCAATTTCAGAAGGTAAACTAAAGTTTCTTTGTGAAACATTTATGCCATTGCCTTGATCTTGTATCTGCCATACAAGCCAATTTGGCGTAATGATTCTTCTAATTCTTATAAATTTCTCAGGAGCATTTAAATTTCCATGTACAACTGCATTGATAAGAGCCTCGTGCAATCCCAACTCTATGCGCTCTCTAGTCTCTTTAAGATCAACTGGTTCAATTAGCATATTTAAGTCTAATCTCAGGTTAAGACTTGATGGAACAACAAAATCGGTCCATCGAAACAACCTCATTCGAAGAAAAATAAAAGTTTGAAAGCGCTTGCAGTTCAAAATAAAAAACTAGAAATAAGAGCCTCTAAAAAAAACAGTTAAGTAGTTCCTTTGCATTATCTAACTTTTGTAAATCTAACCCTCATGTTTTTTGTTTTCTAGCTTTTAAGAATGGATGCTTCATATAAGCATCCATCAAGCGAACACCACGCAATTGATTCACTAAAGGCATATGCCCCTCAGGGGCTTCAAGTGACCAAGTAAATGCATTTGGATATCTAGTCCAGACTCCCTCCAGCTTCCATCCAATTCTTGGCCAGAGCTTATCGTAACGTTCGTCCAAAGACTCTAAGAGACGTGCCTGTGCAGAGAAGCCAAATCTTCCTTGAGAATAGGCAGTCCAAAGGCGATCTAATGTAATTAAATCTTGAGCATCCATTCCATCAACTTCACTGAAATAAACATATCCACGATCAACCGCACCATCACCAGCCAGTTTCCGTAAGATTTGACTGGTAATTCGATCAGAGTCCTCAAAGCGCTCTTCTAAAAGACTTTGCTGCAAAGGCTCATAATCAATACCATTTGAAGAAGGAGTAACAAACCATGGCAATGGCTCTTTTTTTAAAAGATCTGAAAGAAACTGTTTTTGATGTCTATTTAAAATTTGAAAGATCCATCCAAATGTCCAATCATCTGATTCCTGATCAAAACCATTCAATAGATTTGGCCCAAGTGAACTCAATTCTTCAGATCTTGACTCAAGTTCAGTAGTAATACGTCGTTTTTGTCTTTCTGAACTACTTGAAAACTTTTCAAGCAACTCATCAATAGTGATATTGGTTGATTCAGGTGTTTCAGATGGCATAACTCTCAACCGTTCTAATATTCATCCTCATTCAACTATGTCAGGCATCGGAATACCAACTTCATATTCACTAAATACATTCAGAAGTCTTAAAGGACCTTTGATTGATATTCGAAGTCCAAAGGAGTATAAGCAAGGTCATTGGCCTGGTTCACATAATATTCCTCTCTTTGATGACGAAGAGAGGGCATTGGTTGGATCAACATATAAAAGCAAAGGCCGAGAGAGTGCCATTATCGCTGGTCTTAGAGTTACTTCTCCAAAACTTGAAAAGATAAAGAACCAATTAGAGCTTCAACAGTCAAGATCAACTAAATCTCACTTAAGAATCTACTGTTGGCGAGGTGGAATGCGTTCAGCTAGCGTAGGATGGCTAGCTAATGCACTTGGATTAAACCCAGTTTTATTAAGTGGAGGCTACAAAAGCTATCGAAGATGGGCTATAAATCAATTTGAGAAAAAATGGCCCTTAAGGCTTCTAGCTGGGAAAACAGGTACAGGGAAAACTCCTTTATTGGTAGAGCTTTCCAAAAAAGGAATTTTTACTATTGATTTAGAAGGGCTCGCAAACCACAAAGGAAGTAGTTTTGGGGGGCTTGGTTTAGGGGCTCAACCTAGTTGCGAGCAATTTGAAAACTTGCTTGCTCAAGCTCTCCACAATTCAGAAGTTGAATCTTCCCAAGCAATTTGGCTTGAAGCAGAAAGCGCAAATCTTGGAAAATGCAGAATTCCACATAAACTTTTCGAACAAATGAAAAACGCTCGTGTGCTTGAAATAACAAAAAGCAAACATGAAAGAATAAAGATATTAGTTGATCAGTACAGCAGGCATAAACGATCAGAGCTAATCGATGCGACTGTAAAAATCAGTAAGCGTTTAGGTCCTCAACGCACAAAGCAAGCAATTAAATCAATAGAAGTGGGCTCATGGGCTGACGCATGCTTGGCAATTCTTGAGTATTACGACAAATGTTATGAACACGAGCTTAAAAAAATTGAACACAAAGAAACAATCGACCTCTCAGGATTAGGCAATAAATCTGCTACAGAAAAACTAATAGCAAATGGTCTTATGTATTAAGAAATGATTTCCTTACACTATCAATCCCTTTTCAGTACTATTTAAGACATGTCTCTAAAGACCATGCAAGAAACAAAAAACACAGCCTCGATTAGCTTTCTAGAAGGTATTAAGGAGCCAACTGTCCCGGAAATTAGACTAACAAGAAGTCGTGACGGTAGGACAGGTCAAGCTTTTTTCACATTTGAAGAACCCAATGCATTATCAGCTGTTAAAGAAGGAACAATTAAAGGCATGAGTATGCTGGATGAAGAAGGAGAGATTAAAACAAGAGAAGTTAAAGCTAGATTTCTCAATGGCAACCCAAGCGCAATAGAAGCCACCTACGTTTGGAAAAGCGAAAAAGAATTCGAACGTTTCATGAGGTTTGCTAAGCGTTATGCCTCTTGCAATGGAATGGGCTATTCAGAAAAATAAGTGCCTTGAAATTCTCTAATTGGCTAAACCTAACTGCCTTAATAACTACATTTTTTTTACTCTGGAGCTTAAGAGATGTAGTCATCTTGATATTTGCGGGTGTAATAATAGCAATGGCATTATGTACACTTACAGCAAAAATAAATAAACTATCAGCACTCCCAAGACAATTCTGCTTATTAATATCACTAATCAGTGTTATTTTAATCTTCAGTATGTCAATGATAATAGTTGTACCCCAATTTACTCAAGAATTCCAACAATTAATAATTCAACTCCCCTCAGCTGCAAAGACTCTTTGGGAGATCATAACTATAACGATTGAAAGGATCTCAAGAATCGTCTATGGTGAAAACTCATCTTTTGTTCCTTCAGATATTTTTGTTTTTAAAGAGTTTGACCCACTTCCTGACGGTGTAGTCCTAGCAAATGGGATAACAGATAGTTTAAGAAGATTATTAGATATTGCCGGCAACCTTGGTGCTGGAATAATACAAACTATTTTTGTATTATCAATCAGCTTGATGATTTGTGTCCAACCAGAAGCCTATAGAGAAATAGTAATACAACTAATGCCTTCTTTTTATAGGAAAAGATCAAGAAAGATACTTTTGGAATGTGGAGAAGCTCTGAGCAACTGGATGACAGGTGTAATTATAAGTTCAACTTTTGTTGCCTTGCTGGCTGGAATCTCCTTATATTTGCTTGGGATTAAGCTTGTTATTGCTAATGCATTAATTGCTGGTGTTTTAAACATTATTCCAAACATAGGGCCCACAGTTAGTACAATCTTTCCTATATCAGTTGCACTACTTGATGCTCCTTGGAAATCTTTTGCAATTCTTCTCTGCTATATCATCATTCAAAATCTAGAGAGTTATCTAATAACACCATCAGTGATGCATTATCAAGTAAAGCTTCTTCCAGCTGTAACTTTAACAGCGCAATTTATCTTCACTATAATTTTTGGTCCCATAGGTTTACTACTTTCGCTTCCTCTTACAGTAGTTCTTCAAGTATTAGTTAAAGAAGTTCTAGTACATGATATACTTGATAAAAAGGATATAGTTAATACTATTTAACTTCGATAATTCTATCATCTTGATCGTTTTTGAAGCATAAATGGTAACAGTAATAAGACACTAATAGCCAATGGATGTTTACCTATTGCATAAAATAATCCAATAAAGGTAAAATTCTCAACCAGTAGACGTATCTCAACCCTAAGATCCCAAATTGACATCAAGCCAAGAAAAACTGGTATCCAAGTAATTTTTCTATTGAGAAATTTTTCCACTTCAAAAGTTTAATAGTATTTATAAAAATAATATTGTTTTTCTTTGATATTACTCATCTTTTTGAAGTGTGAGCAACGAGGGAACCAATGCAATGCTTGACCAACTTCCTACAATTACACCTAATGCCAATGCAACAGCAAACCAATAGAGCGTAGATCCGCCAAAAAATATCAACGCACAAAGAGGCAACAAGGTTGTTCCACTTGTATAAAGCGTTCTAGTAAGGGTTGCAGAAACAGCTAAATCAATCTTCTGAGTTGGGTTTAAAGAATTATCTTGTTTATTTAGTTCCCTAATTCTGTCAAATACAACAACAGTATCATTAACCGAGTATCCAGCTATTGTTAATAGGGCAACAGCAAATAAACTATTAACCTCTACATCTAAATAGATACCTAACCAGGAAAAAATGCCGCATACAATTAAAACATCATGAATCAGTGCAAGAATTGCGAGGAATGAAAACTTCTTATCAAACCTGATTGATATATAAAAAGCAACACAAGAAAATGCCGCAAAAAGTGAAATTAATGTCGTTTTAAGCAACTTGGCTCCTAAAGTAGGACCAATTGTCTCTATATACTGTCCTCCACTCTTGAAGGGCCCAGCAATACTTACTAGTGATTGAATGAGATTTTTGCTCTCACTTGCTGATAAGGAAGGGACTCTAATAGATAATGAATTATATTCATCAAGAAACTGAACTCTAGCTCCGAAAAACTTCTGCGGTGACTCGTTATTGGAAAGACTAATGTTATTTAAGGCTTCACTTATAACTTCAGAACCAATCTGATTACATTGATTACTACAATCTCTTTCAAGCCTAATTTGAGTGCCTCCAGTAAAATCAAGTCCTGGTCGAACAGGAAGCCCTATAGAGGAATCAAGAGAAGATACAATAAACCCAACAATGCTCATGAGTACTGCTAAGCCTGATGCAAGCCAAACCTTTTGGCGATGGCGATAGATACTAATTTTTGGTTTCTTGGTAGCGATTTCAGTAGGGAATGACACAGCTTTGATTTAGGTAATTGTAATTTCCTTAGGAAGTTGCTTCAGTGGCAGGAAATTTGTAGGTTTTCTTAGAGTTTTATAGCTCATTAGGAATCTAAGAAGAACCCGCGTACAAGTTAAGGCTGTAAACAAACTCATAAAGACACCAAGTCCCAAAGTTGCCGCAAAGCCCTTTACAAATCCAGTTCCTAAATAAAAAAGTGAGAGACAACTAATCAAAGTAGTTATGTGACCATCAATTATTGAAGAAAAAGCTTGAGAGAAACCTGTTTCTATAGACCTTATCAAGGTATTCCCTCTTCTAAGCTCATCTTTAACTCTCTCAAAAATAAGGACATTGGCATCTACGGCCATTCCAATGCTGAGGATAAAGCCAGCTATACCAGGCAATGTCAGTGTTACAGGGATGAGAACATATACAGCAAGATTAAAAAGTGAATAAAAAGAAAGTGCCAGGATTGCCACAACTCCAGCAATCCTATAGAAGATAGTCATAAATATAGCGACCAAAACTAGGCCCAAAAGAGCTGCAAAAAGACTTTTTCGGATATTTTCAGCACCTAAGCTTGGTCCTATTGTTCTTACTTGGATGATCTTTACAGGCAAAGGTAAAGAACCACCTCTAAGTTGAACTTCAAGTTCTCTAGCAGATTCTGCATTAAAGTTACCACTTATAGTAGCCGAACCTCCTGATATACCAACAGTTTTAAATTGTTCTCCAACAGAAGCCTCACTTATAGATTCCCCATCTAAAACAATTCCAAGCAACCTATCTGAGCCTGCTATTGATTTTGTGAGGCTTGCAAACTTATCGCCTCCATCCTTATTAAAAGCAAGAGTAACCTCCCAACTAGAAAGATTTTGTTCTTGTCTTCTCCCTGCACTAACTAAATCACTCCCCGTTAAGAGCGAAGGTTCAAAAAGATTTACTATCTCATTATTTATTTTTCCTCTAATCAGTTCTATTTGCTCATCTTCGTCACTTGACGCAATCTGACCTACCCCTAGAGAAGCTCCTAAATCTTGAAGTTGCTTCTGAATATTTGGAAGATCTGTAGATTCAGAATTATTACTTTTGAAGTTTTCCTTATATGAAACAATGCCTCTCAGCTGACTCCTTAATCTTTGGAGCCTCTGCATCTCTATCCTTGTACCTGCTCGCTGTGCCCTGAATTCGAGCAAAGCTGTTTTACCTAAAACTCTTGCCGCCCTAGAAGGTTCTTGCTCGCCTGGTAGCTCAAGAATAAGCTGATCAGAACCAACAGTTCTAAGAGATGATTCTGCGACCCCTAAACCATTTACTCTCCTATCCAATACCAACTGAACTGCCTCCAATTGCTCAGAGTTAACTTTTTCCGAAATATTAATGGGCTGAACCTCAAGAGTAAGCTGGCTACCTCCCCGAAGATCTAACCCTAACTGAAAAGGAAGATTAATACACAATAAAAAAGCAGAAATTACTAATGCGAGCAAAAGGGCAAACCAACCTTGTTGACGTGCCATTAACTAAACCTCAGAATTAAGCATTTTTTCTGCAGTTTCAATAATTTGATGAGGTTGAATTATAGTTAGATTCTCAAGCTGTCCATTATAAGGAGTAGGAATATCCTGACTAGAAAGCCTTATTGGGCGGCAATCAAGTTCATCAAAACAGTTTTCATTAATTAAAGCAATCAATTCAGCTCCAATACCACCTGTCTTCATACACTCTTCAACTATTATTACTCTATGAGTTTTTCTTATAGACTTAGTAATAGTTTCCATGTCAAACGGTTTAAGGCTAATAAGATCTATTAATTCCACATCAATTCCTTTCTTATCCAACTGATCAATGGCCTTGAGGCAATGGTGGCGCATTCTTGAATAAGTCAAAACTGTTAGATCCTTACCTTCTCTTACGATGTCTGCCTGATCAAGAGAGCAAACATATTCTCCATCAGGCAATTCCTCAGTTAAATTATAAAGAAGCACATGCTCAAAAAATAAAACCGGATTATTATCTCTTATTGCAGCTTTCATTAATCCCTTTGCATTAGTAGGAGTGCTACAAGCCACTATTTTTATCCCTGGGACAGCATGAAAATATGCCTCCAATCTCTGACTATGTTCCGCACCAAGTTGTCTCCCAACTCCTCCTGGGCCACGAACGACTGTGGGGATAGTAAAATTCCCTCCACTCGTATAGCGCAACATACCCATGTTGTTTGAAATTTGATTGAAGGCCAATAGAAGAAATCCCATATTCATGCCTTCAACTATGGGTCTAAGCCCTGTCATGGCAGCACCAACAGCCATTCCTGTAAAACTATTTTCAGCAATTGGAGTATCTAAAACTCTTAGCTCCCCGTATTTCTCATACAAGTCCTTAGTGACCTTATATGATCCGCCATATTGCCCTACATCCTCACCCATTACACAAACATGAGGATCTCTAGCCATTTCTTCATCTATGGCTTCGCGAAGAGCGTTAAATAGAAGTGTCCCTGCCACTGTTTTCATTTTGTTCCGGCTAATCCGGAGTAACTTAGCCAAGCTATAACAAAGTGTGCCCTATTATCCGCCTGCTGCAAATGTAGAAAGAATCAATACCGATAGCAACATTCCTGGGCATAGTAAAAGAACCAACAATCCAAGATCATGCAGATTCATCCAAACCCCCCTTTGTTAAAGAAATAAGCGTAATTTACAACCAAATATTAATCATCTTCATGGACCTTGTCTGGAAACAAACTTCGAATAAATACAATACTCAGACCTAATCCAATAAAGGCAAATGTAAAGGTGGCTAGGAAACACATTCCAATCGCCAATGTTTTCATAGCTGAAGCAATGCTTTGAGCGAACTGAGAGGTGTAATTAGGCGAATGTAAAACAAAATAAATCACAACCTTCCTACTTAAAAGAAAAGAAAGCCATGCAAAGAAAAAACTGGTTAATGCACCAGATAAAAAACTTAATGGTCCCTTACTTGAGGACTGAACAACTTTTTCTTTCATTCTCATCTCATTCTGATCTTCTGATTCAGGAGACGGTTTTTTAGTCTGGTCAATCACAGGAGTAAATCCACTCCTTTATTCCTAAATGAACAGCACCATGCACTTAATCCAGACAATTGCAGTCGTTCATTATTATTATTCAACGCTTTTCTTGCAGAATTAAGATTAGGAAAAATAGCAAAGCAGCTTGGCCCAGAACCGCTCATCGCAACAGCAATAACTCCTTCAAGCGAAACCAAGAACTCCAAAGCATTTTTTACGGCTGGTATTGCAGGTTCTATAACTTTTTGAAGATCATTAACTAACGGTGGAGGATTTAAAGGAGTCAACGGGTTTAACCATTTAGCCTCTCTTAACAATTGACGTTTTACTTGAAAATCTTCTTCACGCTTCAAGTAATGCGTTGAGTTCCTCTCTTTATACTTTCCGTAAGCCCATGGAGTTGAAACTTCTACTTCAGGATCTTTTACAAGTACAACCGCCATTCGCGAAGCTTCTTTTTCGATACTTATAGGCTCTAAAGACTCTCCTCTACCAAAGCAAAGCTGCGTCCCTCCTTTAAAGCAAAATGGTACATCTGAGCCAAGTTCTGCAGACATTTCTTCCATTTTCTTAGATGATAAATTGAGTTCCCATAACTGATTAAGTCCAATCATTGTTGCGGCTGCATCACTAGATCCACCAGCTAAACCTGCCCCAATGGGAATATTTTTTCTTAAATGAATTTGAGCACCCAATTGTTTCTCTTCTGAGAATCTACTCATCAATTTTGCGGCTCTCAAAATCAAATTGTCATCACCTGTACTTAAAGTTTGATCATCAGAGGTAAGTATAATCTTCGAATTATTTGTCTTTGTGAAATCAATCTCATCAAACAAATCAATGCTCTGCATTAGCATTGCCAATTCATGGAAGCCATCTTTACGAAGTCCAAGAACCTCTAAATGCAAATTAATTTTTGCTGCTGCTATTGCTCTTAAAGAATTTGACTGTGCTGATTCCTGAATGCTCATCTTTTCTTAATTGCGCTCCCATTTTTTTAAACTCTTTGCTAATTGCACCCATTTATCAGGTGCAATTTCTTGTGGCCTTTGATCAAGACTAATACCTTGCCCATGGGCCAAAGTCTCTAGGTCATTCAAAGGTATTAGCGCTATCAATGTATTCCTCAGCTTTTTCCTTCTAGACAAAAAGGCTGTCCTAACTAAAGCTTCGACTCTTGTCCCAAGTTCAAACCCTAGAGATTCTGTTGAACTATATGGTTCTAAAATAATTACCTTTGAATGCACCTTTGGGGGTGGACTAAATGAACTTGGAGGGACATCACAAACACTGCGGCAATTAGCTAACAATTGAAGTCTTACGCTCATTGCACTAAAGCTACTCTGGCCAGGCAAAGATATGATTCTATCTGCAACTTCTTTTTGCAAAAGCAATACCAATTTCTCATAATGATGTTCAACAGCCCTCCCCAAGCGACCAATAAGTCTTTCGAGTAAAGGTGACGTAATATTGTAAGGGATATTTGCTACAACTTTATTCACTGGCAACCCATCTGGATGTACTAACGGAACAGAAAGAGCATCACCTTCTCTCAACGTAAATCTAGAGTTTTCAGCAAAACGTTTTCTCAACCCAGCAATAAGATCTAGATCTACCTCAATACAATGCACTAATTCAGCTCTCGATTTAAGTAACTTCTCTGTAAGAGCACCACGACCAGGTCCAATTTCCAAGACACGATCAGAATTGCTCAGCTCTGCTGCTGCAACAATTTTTTCCAAGACAGAATCATCTCGAAGCCAATGCTGACCAAAACGCTTCCTTGCGCTATGTCCTACAAACGACATATTGATTATTCTCCTTGTACAACTTTCTGAAAAATCAATACATCTATCAAATACCAAAAACATCTCATATTCAATCGACAATGTCAAATAGAATAATGAAGCTTTAAATTTTTCTTAAGTTCCCATGCAATTCATACTCCTCAAAGAAAAATGAGTTTTGATTCCCATAGCCTAGAACGCCTACGTGAATTAGGGCGTAAACTCCCCAATTCACTACCTATACCAAATGCAAAGTCCTCAAAAGCAAATCAGAACACAAAGGCAAAACTTCATCCAATAGAGACTGAACAAGATCCGAAAAAACTTTTTGGTGAATTAATAAAAGCTAGTTCTGACGGCAAAGTTCCCGCCCATCTACTTGATCGTCTAAAGAAAACTGAATCCCTTAATTTAGAAAAAGAACCACTTAAAGAAAGTTTTTCCGAATTAGATACAAATCAAAAAACAGTTAAATCAAAGAATAAAAATACAAACAATAATCTCTTAAAAGATGACCTTTACATTTCATTTCAGAGATTATTGTTAGAAGAAGATGATTAGTTTTTAATAATTAAAGAGATTGTGATTAACCCTTCTAGATATCGAATAATTGCTATAGGGAAGATCCGCAAGCCATGGATTCAAAGCGGTATAGATCTCTACATGAAAAGACTTCCTGGTCTTTTAATTACCGAAATACGAGATAGCAGTCTCAAGAAAGAAGCTGAAACAATTAGGTCTGCTTTAAAGGATGGCGAATTGTTGATTCCTCTTTGCGAAGAAGGAGAGAGATTTACTTCACTTACTTTTTCCAAGCGTCTTCAAACAGTCGCATCACAACGCACTGCTTTCATTGTCGGGGGTGCTAACGGAATATGTCCCAGTATCAAAGCTAGTGCTCATGTTCGCCTTAGCCTTTCAGCTTTAACTTTTCCACACGAGATAGCTAGGCTCTTACTTTTAGAACAACTTTATAGAGCAACCACTATAGCGAGAGGAGGTCCTTACCACAGAGAGTAACTTCGATCTCTCAATCACTCACGCACCCAAGAAATCTGCTATAGTATAAATGTACTATAGCAGATTTCTTGAAGGAAGTGTCTCGGCCAAGCTTGTCATTACCATTACTTAAAAGATGCGTATTCGCGGGGTTCCCTTCTCCAGCTGATAACTACGTTGAGACGGGTATTGACCTAAACGAAGAATTAATACATCATCCATCAAGCACTTTTTTTCTACGCGTAAGGGGTGAATCTATGCGTGATGCTGGGATCCTAGATGGAGACTTATTAATAGTCGATCGCAGTCTAAACCCACAAGTAGGAGACATTGTGGTAGCCATAGTTGATGGATCTTTCATAGTAAAAAGACTCATTTATCGCAAAAACATCTTCTACTTAGAAGCAGAGCATCCAAATTATCCAGCAATTAATCTAAATCGTCACGAAAGCGTACACTTTTGGGGAGTTGCGACGTTCTCTGTCCATAAGCTAGACCGTATAAAACAAGGATAAATTAAATATATGCCTATCGCTCTAGTTGATTGTAATAACTTCTATGCTGCTTGTGAACAAAGCATAGATCCTTCAATTGCGGGTCGTCCCATAGTAGTGCTTTCGAACAACGATGGATGCGTCATAGCTCGTAATGCAGAAGCAAAATCTCTTGGCATCTCGATGGGGCAGCCATATTTTAAGATACGTCATCAATTGAGAGAGGTTAGTGCTGAAGTGAGAAGTTCAAACTACACTCTCTATTCTGACATGAGTCAACGCTTTATGGACATTATGAGAGCCAATTGCGAAGAACTTGAGGTGTATTCAATCGATGAAGCATTTGTAAAAATCAGCCGCTCTTCAAATTCCACTCTGGTAGAATGGGCACGTCGATTGCGGGAAGTAATATACCAGCGACTAAGTTTACCAATCGCTATTGGCATTGGTGAAACAAAAAGTCAAGCAAAGCTTGCAAACTATTTAGCAAAAAATATGGCCAATTATTCAGGTCTATTCGATTTAGGAACTGCTAAAGATAAAGATTATTTTCTTAAGCAAGTTGAAGTAGAAAGCGTTTGGGGAATTGGCCCTAAGCTAGCTCACTGGTGTCATACCCATGGGATTCATAATGCTCTACAACTACGAGATATGCCAAGCAACAAACTGAAAGAGAAGATTGGGATTAAAGGCATACGCTTACAATATGAACTAAAAGGCCACAATTGCATAGATTTCTTATCAAAAGCAATACCAAAAAAGGAAACTTGCGTTAGCAACAGTGTGAGCAAGCCTATAAGTAATATCGAAGAATTGCGTCAGTTAATAGCAACTCATACTATACGTGCAAGCGAGAAGCTAAGGAAACAAAATCAAAATGCTGCTTCTATAACCATTTTCACTCGTACTAGCTTCCATACGCCAATTTTTTACAGTCGATCTGCGACAAAACACCTAGAGTTTCCTAGCAATGATACTCGGATACTCCTAGCAGCAGCTCTTGGCTTAACAAAGAAGATATTTCATCCCAATTGTTTATTAATAAAGTCTGGGGTAACCATGCAAGGGCTTCTAAATGCAGATCATCTTCAACTACATTTACTTTCAACAGCAAGGTTAGAGTCGTCCAAGAAAGGAGACCTAATCAAAGCAATCGATAACTTGAACAAACATTACGGCCAAGACACAGTTTATTGGGCTGCCTGTGGAGTTAATCAAAACCAGAAAGTAAGGCGAAGACACCTAAGCCCCCTAGCAACAACACGCTTAAGCGATATACCTATCGTTCAAGCATAAGGTGAAAAAAGGAGGAACTTAATCAGAGGATCGCCAATATAATAAAATCCTAAAAGATACAAGCCAACGTCAAAACAATAAGCATATGTTGGAATTTATGCTATTTCTTAATTCTCCTGAAAAAGAAATTGTAAGTTTAATTAAAAAAGCAAATTATAAAATAGAAGAGAATACCCCCCTATGTCTTATAAGCAACAAATTCTTTGGGTTCTTAAAAAAGGAGCAGAGAACAATTGTCATATGCACAAATAATGCAAAGAGATATGGTGGATATATGTTTGCAAAAGGTCCGAAATCCGACGGCTCATTTAAAACAGGTCTAATGATAAGAAGAGCTCTACGGCATGAGTCAGTGCATATCGCCCAAGAGTGCAATGGAGGGAATCAAATTTATCAGGGTAACCAAAGCATGAAAATCAACTCGAACAAACTTAACGCCTTAGAAGGCTCAACCAATTTGACCGGAGAACGCAAAAAAGAAATTGAAGCCTATGCCTTAGAAGATAGACCAAGAAAAGTAATCTCCTTGCTTAAAGAGTTCTGCTTTTAGGAATGAATATTCTCAGGTAGAAAAAGTAGCCATAAAAGAAGAGAAAGAAGAAGAATTAATTAGGCTATTAATGTTTTTTGCCCTGGTTAGAAATAGCACAACGCTGTTTATCTAGAAAATCTATATGTTTACGTTCTGCGTAGTATAAATCCTGGAACTTCAAGGCTTCTACATTCAACTTTTCAAACATTTCTTCTATTTTAACTTCCATATCATATTTCTCATTGGGATTCTTTAGTTCTTGCTCAATAAGCGAAGAGATACATGTCTCCAAAGTTTCTAATCTCTGACCACTCCAGGCTTCAATAAGGTGTCTACAACGTTTAAGTGATTTCTGTTTTTCTAAAACAGCTAGTGTGCCTCTTAACTGATGGAGAGGCTGCTCGATCAAAGCTAATTGCACTTCATTCGGTTCAAGAAGCCTTGCCAAGCTTGAGCTTAGGGACGAATTATTATCAGACACAAATTGATCTAAAAGCTCTTTTGAAAGGTCAATTTCTGATAACTGATCGGAATCACTTTCACCTCGGCTAATGGATTCTAAAAGATCTGAACCGACAACCTTCTCTTCAAGATCACTAATCGCAACCCAAAGTAATCGATGATGGTGCAATGCAAAGTCCTCCAGTTCTCGCTGCTTTAATTGAATGCGAATAGATGCACGATGTTGCGGACAATGCAGATAAAGCTGAAGGATTTGTGCTTCAAGTCGTTCTCTTAAACTAACCTCATTTGGGAGAGCATATCGATTAGAACGGCCATGCCAACGATGTCCCTTAATCTGATTCCGCAGATCCTCTTCTAATTGCAAAGCAAGGCGGGCTTGCCCTCCACTTAATAGTTCAGCAACTTTTTGTAGATAATGAGATCGCAATGCTGATTGTGGAATTTTGACTAATAGTTGGACAAGGCCACTAACAGCTCGTTGAAAATCGTCAGCTTTTTTAAGATCACTATCTTTTAATACTTGTTGAATTTTCCAGTCAACCCAAAGAGGAGCATTGTCAACAAGAGTCTTATAATCCACAGAAGAATGCTCTTGAAGATATTCATCGGGATCCTTAGCCGAAGGTAATTGTAAAACTCTTAACTCCAACTGCCCATGCATAGCAAGTTGTTCCACTTCACCGATAGCTCTATTAGCAGCACGTACCCCAGCACTATCTGTGTCAAAGTTAAGAACAATACGTTTACTATCACTACAACGGCATAGCTGTTTGATCTGTTGACTACTAAGAGCAGTACCTAAAGCTGCAACAGCATTTGTAACACCTGCAAAGTGTAGGGCTATGACATCAAAATAGCCTTCTACAACGACAGCTTTATCAGCCTTACGAATTGCATTTGCTGCTTTATCTAAACCAAAAAGATGCTTACCCTTTTCAAACACATCCGTCTCTGGTGAATTAAGATACTTTGGCTCTGAACCATCCAAACTACGACCACCAAACCCTATAACTCTGCCTTGACGATCATTAATTGGGACAATGAGACGATTTCTAAAACGATCATAAAACCCATTTTGCCCTTTCCGCGGAATTATCAAACCAGCATCTAATAACAATTCAGAAGAGATTCCTTCCACTTGACTCATATGCTTAATCAAGCCATCCCATCCTTCAGGGGCATACCCAAGATCAAAACTATCAACAATTCCTTTGCTAAGTCGGCGGGTATTAATCAAATATTCAAAAGCTCTAGTTCCAGAAGGTGTCTTTAATTGATCACTGAACCAACCTTTTGATAAAGAAAGAACTCTATAAAGACTTTCTCTACGAGAGAGCTCTTGACTGAAACGTTCTTGTTGTGGCCCTTCTAATGTCTCAATAGGCAAATGATATTTCCTTGCTAAGTCAAGCACTACGTCAACAAAGCTTTGCCTTTGAAGCTCCATAAGGAATTTGATGGAATTCCCCCCTGCTCCGCAAGAAAAGCAATAATAAAACTGCTTAGCAGGGGAGACCGTCATTGAAGGTCTGCTGTCATCATGAAATGGGCAGATCCCTACAAACTCTTTCCCTTTTTTCTTTAAAACAACGTGCTCGCCAACAATATCAACTATGTCCGCTTTCTCTTTAACGGCATCTAAAGTACGTGGATGAAGGCGAGGGTTTCCCATTACCTGATTATGAAGGACATAATGTAATTGATCTATTTCTAGTTATGAGTCTTAAGTTCATAGCAAGAATTGTAAAAAGCAACTCGAAAAATTATCGCTACAAACTAAGAAAAAAAATGAATAGGAAAGGAGATTGAGCGGCTTGGGTAAAGAAGAAAGAAAAAATGAGGGAATTATTTGCTTGATAGGAAGCGCCTTGGCTTTCAGCCTCATGACTGTCTGCATAAAGCAACTTAAAGGTCAATTCCCTACGGCAGAACTTGTTTTTTTCAGATCAATATTTAGCCTTTTTGTAACAAGGCTCATGATGATTCATAAAAGAATATCCCCTTGGGGAATCAACAAAAAACTGCTTTTAACAAGGGGAATAGTTGGGACAGGTGCTTTGTTTTGTGTATTCAAAGCCATTGATTCGCTACCTCTAGCAACTGCAACGGTTATTCAATACACATACCCAACTTTTACAGCATTATTAGCGTGGTTATTATTGGGCGAGGTTGTAAAAAAGAGAATTTTAATTGCAATATTCCTCGGATGGATTGGGGTACAAGTTGTAGTAAATCCATTCTGGGACAATAATAATACAAATCATTTTTCAATTTCATCAACAGGAACTGCTTTATGCGGGGCTTTGCTTACAGCACTCGCCTACGTCATAGTCAGGAAACTAGCAAGAAATGAGCATGGTCTAGTCATTGTTTTTTATTTTCCATTAGTTTCAATTCCAATAACTCTGCCATTTCTCCTTAATCAAGGAGTTTACCCGTCAGGGACAGACTGGCTATGGCTTCTAGGAATAGGAGTATATACTCAGCTAGGACAGATGCTAATCACTAGGGGTCTTACAATCTTGCCCGCCGGGTATGCAGGATCTATAAACTACAGCCAAGTCATATTTGCAAGTATTTGGGGAGTGATTTTTTTCTCAGAACCCTTAACCATTTACATTGCTATAGGTGCTATATGTGTTTTGGGGGGAACGTTAATTTCAATTAGCGATTTACCAAATTTCTTCTAAACTTAGGGAAAGGCATCCGATCATGAAGTTTTTACTAGCAGTAATTTTCTCTTTAAGCTTCTGCTCAAATGCAATAGCAGATGAGTTTCAAGCTGGTTATTCCCGTTCCAAAAAATGCACACGAAACGAATATAGAGAGGAATATTTCCCAGGGACTGAAGACTCTCCTGGATATGTAAAAAGTTGGACTGAGACTATGGAAGTTCCATGTGACAAATCATATTCCTCAACAGTTAGAGGTCCAAGACCTCAAAGAGAAACATATTCAGAGGATTGTGGTACTGGGAATAAGGTAGCCGGAGGCCTACTCGGAGGCGCTGCTGGGGCTGCAATGTCCAGAGGTGATGGTCGCTGGTGGGCAGTTCCTATAGGTGCCGTTGTCGGCAGTAAAATTGGCTGTGAAGTTACTGGAAATTAATAAACATTTAAACTAAAGACTCTTATGATTGGCTGGTTAAAAGGAGAAAAAATTTGTACTTGGAATAATGGTTCTAGAACGGGGCTAATACTTTCCTGTTCAGGTGTTGGCTATGAAATACAGGTACTTACAAGGAATCTAAACTCAATAAATGATTCGAAAGAAGTAACCCTATGGATTCATCAAATACAAAGAGAGGATGGGGCCTTCCTCATAGGTTTCATCGAAAAAGCTGACAGGGATTTATTCCGCAAATTAATAAGTGTTAGTGGGATTGGAGCTCAATCAGCCATAGCACTGCTAGAAAACCAGGAGGCAAATAAACTTGTAGATGTAATCACCCAGAAAAAAATTGACCATTTAATCAAGAGTCCTGGGATAGGGAAAAGAACGGCTGAGAGGTTAGTAGTTGAGCTCCACAACAAGCTTTTGGATTTCCCTACAAATACTGCTTTTAAGACAACAGCGACAAAATCTTATCAAGAAACAAATCTAAATATTGATATTGCAAATGAAGTAAAAAGTGCCCTGATCAATCTGGACTATAAAGAAACAGAAATCGAAAATGCTTTTAGGGAATATGAAAAGAACGAAAGTTCCAAATCATCTAAAACTCCAGGGGAGGGAGGAATCCCTCAAATCCTAGATTTTGAGACCCTTTTTAAACAAAGTCTTATTATAATAAATACAGACACTAGATAGATTGCTACTTGACGAGTTAGATTAAGTAATCATCAGGTTTTACACAGAACTTCCCATACACACATGGCGCTCAATACTCAAGAAAAGCAAACAATCATCAACAAGCACCAAACTCATGGTACTGATACAGGCTCTGCAGAAGTACAAGTAGCCATGTTAAGTGAAAGGATCTCACATCTAAGCTCGCACCTGCAAAACAACAGTCATGATTTTTCCTCTAGGCAAGGCTTGTTGAAAATGATTGGCCAAAGGAAAAGGTTGCTCAATTATGTAAAACAAAAAAGCCAAGCCCGGTATGATGCTTTGGTGACAAAGCTAGGTATTCGTGGTTAAGCATTAAACACATTAATTCCCTTGAAGAAAATGAAAGATAAGAAAAGCTTTAAGGACAAAAAAGAACTTACTAATGAGAATAAATTTTCTAAATCAGAAAATATTAAATCAAAGAGAAAAAAAGAATCATTGATTCCAAAGCCAGTTGCGAATAGAATGGCTAGGCGTGTTATCTTTACTACTGGTGTCCCAACTTTTTTAGGTATGGGAGTTTTTGTTTTAAGTTACATAGTTATTGTAAAAGGCATAGCCGAGATTCCACCTTCACTAACTCTAACTAGTTCGGCAATATGTTTTTTCGTGGGTCTATTAGGGTTAAGTTATGGCATACTTTCAGCAAGCTGGGAGGATTCTCCTGGAAGTCTACTAGGGTTGGAACATATTGGTCCGAATATACAAAGAATGCGTAGCGCCTTTAAAAAAGTTCCGCCTAGTGAGTAATTCTAATTAACAAGGCTTTTACTGCAACTAGCCTGAAAAGAGTTTTTACGTAGAGATTCAACTAATGCATTTGGATCCTTTACACAAAATTGATGCCCTAATCGAACATATCTGATATTATTATTTTCTTTTATTGATGCTACAACAGGAACTTTAACACCAAGTTCATCCTTATTAGGCCTATGCTGATAAATACATTCTCTTAATTTATGTTGGTATTCAATATTACTAACTTGATCTTGTATCAAATCTATTAGAACAAACCTCATTTCATCAATCGAACGACAATCTTCTACTATTAGTTGAACATTTTCATCCCTACGATCAACTGATGCCCAAACTAATAAACGGGCTTCCGTTAACAAGTGATCTGACAATCTGTAAAAACTCTTAGGGAACACAACTGCCTCACAAGAACCAGTTAAATCTTCTATCTGAAGAATCGACATTTTATCTCCTTTACGAGTATTAACTACGCGCATTTCCTTAATCATAACGATTGCACTAACTTTTGACTTGTCAGGCTGATTGTCTAAATTAACAAGGCTAATCGGTGCAATAAGTTTTGCAGATTCTGCAAGTTGTTTTAATGGATGATCAGACAAATAAAAGCCAAGCAATTCTTTCTCCAATCTAAGTTTCTCAGTTGGATGATAATCGCTCACATCAGCTGCTTTCGGAACAGATGTAATCTCAAGTTTATCTTTTTGATCGGAAGTAGCTGAAGATAAGTCAAAAAGATTGCCCTGCCCACTTGCCCTATCTCTAGCTCTAGATCCTGCCCAGTCAATAATTAAATCTAAATCTGCCATTAACTGTGCTCTATTCCCTTCGGGATCAAAAACATCAACAGCTCCACTATGTATTAAGGATTCAAGGTTTCTCCTATTTAAGACATTTGTAGGTATTCGGTCACAAAGGTCAGCTAAAGAACTAAAGGCTCCATTTTCATTTCTAGCTTTGATTAATTGTCTAATAGCACCCTCTCCAAGATTTCTTACAGCTGATAAGCCAAAAAGAATCTGGTCTTCTTTAGGGGTGAAATCTATACCAGAAGAGTTAACATCCGGAGGTAGGACTTCAATTCCCATAGAATTACAATTTGCTATATATCTTTGAATCTTTTCAATTGATCCAGCGTTAACAGTTAATAACGCTGCCATATAAGCAACTGGGTAATGTGCCTTTAAATATGCAGTTTGATAGGTAACAGCACCGTAAGCTGTTGAATGGCTTTTATTAAAACAATATTCTGCAAACAGAACCATTTGATCAAACAAGTCATTAGCTATTTTTGAATCAACTCCTTTCCCAGCCGCTCCATCAACAAAAAGTCCTCTATGCTTTTGCATTTCAGAAACTTTTTTCTTACCCATTGCTCGTCTTAATAAATCTGCTTGTCCCAAAGAATAACCAGCTAAATCCTGGGCTATTTTCATAATTTGTTCTTGATATATCATAATTCCATAAGTCTCACTTAATATTGGCTCCAAAGACGAATGTGGAAAATCAATTACCTCACGACCATGCTTACGGTTAATAAACTTAGGAATAAGGCCTGCATCTAAAGGTCCTGGTCTATACAAAGCAAGTATCGAAGAAATATCTTCTAACGATGAAGGTCTCAAGTCTCTTACAATTTGCTTCATCCCACTAGATTCAAGTTGGAATATTCCTTCTAGATCTCCTCTGGATAAAAGATCATAAGTTTTTTTATCTTCCAAGCATAATTTATCTAGATCCACTCTATCTCCAACCGACTCTTCAACAAGATTAACGGTTCTTTGAAGCATTGTTAAATTCTTAAGGCCTAAAAAATCCATTTTCAACAGGCCCAAAGATTCAATGTCTTCCATGAAATATTGAGTGATAATTTGTCCGTCATTATTTCTCTGCAAAGGAACTAATTCATCCAACGGATCTGATGCAATAACAACACCAGCGGCATGAACACCAAAAGTCTTATTAGTTCCTTCAATACGGATAGCCATCTCTATCCATTTTTTAACCAAAGGTTCATTATCATATTTAGATTTAAACTCCTTACATGGAGAATCCTTACTAATCATTTTAGAAAGTTTTGTTGGCTTTCCTCGAACTACAGGTATTAATTTTGCCAACTGGTCTGCATCTCTATAAGGAATATCCAGAACCCTTGCTACATCTTTTAGAACCGCCTTTGATGTCATCCTATTAAAAGTAATTATTTGAGCAACTTTGTCTTCTCCATAACGCTGACTAACATAATCAATGACTTCACTACGTCTATCTATACAAAAGTCAGTATCAATATCAGGCATAGATTTCCTCTCAGGGTTAAGGAATCTTTCAAACAAAAGTCCATTCTCTACAGGGTCTATATTTGTTATTCCTAACGCATAAGCAACCAAAGAGCCTGCAGCCGATCCCCTACCAGGTCCAACTGGTATTGATTGCTCTCTTGCAAATTTAATATAATCCCAAACAACTAGGAAATAAGTAGGAAATCCCATCTGATCAATTATTTCTATCTCATGTATTAGACGCTCTGAATACTTATGATCAACAGACTCTATTGATTCCAAATCAAGTTTTTCTACTAATCCTTTTTCAACTACTTTGCGTAGGTATTCAGTTGGAGTGTCTCCTTGAGGCACAGGGAATTTAGGCATTTTATATGCTCCCAATATTGAGTATTCTTCTACTTTTTCTGCCACTAAAACTGTGTTTGCTATTGCCTGATTAACAACATCTTCTTCTAAGTGATCAACAAATAACTTCTTCATTTGATCTTCAGATTTCAAATATTCAGTTCCTGTATACCTAAGACGCTTTTCATCCTTAATTAGTTTTCCTGTTAAAACACACAAAAGAGCGTCATGAGCCTCTACATCATGCTCACTTAGATAGTGGGCATCATTTGTCGCTACTAATTCTATATCTAATTCATTGGCTATTCTTGAGATCGCGACATTGACTATGCGATCCTCTATTGATCCATGATCTTGAATCTCTAAATAAAAATCTTCTCCGAAAAGATCTTTATACCAACTTGCAACTTCTTTTGCTACAT
The DNA here is from genome assembly GCA_003214695.1 of Prochlorococcus sp. AG-412-P08. Lineage (GTDB taxonomy): Bacteria > Cyanobacteriota > Cyanobacteriia > PCC-6307 > Cyanobiaceae > Prochlorococcus_E. The sequence goes on along the minus strand of QCLI01000012.1, from coordinate 11,831 downwards.
CTAAACGACCTCGTAAAATAGCTTGAGGGATTTCGCCCCCAAGGCATGCAGTAGAAACAATTAGCCCCTCTGAATACTTTCCAAGTAATTCCTTGTCAATACATGCTCTTGAAAATATTCCACGTCCACGCATCCCTTTTAGATGACTAATAGTTGTGAGCTTTACTAAATTTTTATATCCAACAGAATTCTTTGCGAGAACTACAAGATGGTATCTTTTCTCCTTTTTGGGTTGAGGGTCATAAATAGATCCATTTATGACATACATTTCGTTCCCTATAATTGGCTTAATACCCTCCTTCTTACACAACTTTAAAAGCTCTATTGCTCCATACATAACACCATGGTCGGTTAAAGATAAAGCAGGAAACCCAAGCTCTTTAGCCCTAGAAACCATTAAAGGCAGCTGACTAGCACCGTCAAGAAGGCTGTAATCGCTGTGATTGTGTAATGGAACAAACCCCATCGGCCTATCATATCCAGACACTCAAGATACAGCGATCATGTTTTTACATAACACTACATATAGTGAACTGGGCTAAGAGTTTATGAACTCACAATCAGGTGCGGATTTCATGATTTCTGAAGACTGCTCATACTGATAAGCAACCTGCAGTAACCTTGGTTCATCAAGAACATTTCCAATAAGTTGCATGCCAATTGGTAAACCAGAGGGATCAAATCCACAAGGAAGACTAATGGAAGGTAGACCTGCCAAGTTGGCTGGTATAGTCAGCAAGTCAGAAAGATACATTGCCAAAGGCTTCTCATGATTCTCTCCTGACTTAAATGCAGTCGTAGGGGAGGTTGGGGTTAATAAAATATCAACATTTTTAAAAGCATTATCAAAGTCTCGTCGAATAAGAGTTCTAACTTGTTGAGCCTTTTTATAAAAAGCATCTACATAACCTGCCGACAAAGCATATGTGCCTATTAGAATCCTTCTTTGGACCTCCTTTCCGAAACCTCTAGCTCTACTAATCGCAGTCATAGAAGCAAGATCATCGACTTCCTCAGACCTGTATCCATACTTCACTCCGTCATATCTGGCTAAATTCGCAGATGCTTCTGATGGAGCAATGACATAATAAGTAGCTATTCCATCATTAAACCGAGGACATGAGATTTCAACAAGCTCTGCGCCAAGGGATTGAAGATTATATGCTGCTTTTAGAACAGATTCTTTAACATCTGCATCTAACCCTTCTTGATCAAAGCACTCCTTTATTAAACCAATTCTCATACCAGAAATAGAAGTTGCCAAATTCTCTGAATAATTTGGCACAGGTGCATCTAAAGATGTTGAATCTCTGGAATCTTTTCCAGCTATGACCTGCAAAAGCTCTGCAGCATCTTCAACGTTGTTTGAGAAAGGTCCTACTTGATCTAAAGAGCTTGCAAAAGCAATAAGCCCCCACCTACTTACGCGACCATAAGTAGGCTTCAATCCAACCACTCCACAAAAGGAAGCTGGTTGCCTAATTGAACCGCCTGTATCAGAGCCTAGTGATGCAGCACAAAGTCTAGAAGCAACAGCCGCTGCACTGCCCCCAGAACTACCTCCAGGAACTCTTGAAACATTCCATGGATTTGCCGTGGCTCCAAAGGCGGATGTTTCAGTGGAACTTCCCATGGCAAATTCGTCTAAATTAGTTTTACCTATTAATATTCCACCTGCCTTCCAAAGTCTTTCCGTAACTGTAGACTCGTAAGGAGGAACAAACGTCTCCAACATTCGACTAGAACATGTGGTGGGTATTCCTTGAGTACAAAGATTGTCTTTAATTGCTAAAGGAATACCTGCTAGCGGAGGAAGTGATTCTCCTGCGGCTCTAGCTTCATCTATCTTTGCTGCAGCAAAACGTGCTTTATTCTTATTAACGTACAAGTACGAGTGAATTGTGTTATCAATGCTTTCTATTCTTGAAATTGTTTCATCAATGAGTTCTAAAGAAGAGACCTCACCTTTAAGAAGTTTTTGACGCCATTGAGCTATGGTCTGCATGATTTTTGTACCTCCCTAGGAAACTATCGCAACAAGGCTATGAAAACTTAAAAGGTTAAGGGTTCAATTCGACGACAGCGGACAAAACTATGATCGACAGAGTCAATCCCTTCACTAGACAAATCATCCAAGAAGATTGATACCTTTAACTTGAGACTTCTTTTGGTTAAGAATGGTCCAAACCAATAAGTGGTATTAGGATTCCCTGTTTCGATTTTAGCCCACCAGGCTAAACCTAAACTGTTACCTAAATTCCGAATCGCCCTAATTGGGCCCATAAGTTGAACAATGATCTTTTTTAATATTAGTGCTTAAGAAAGAAAAATCTAATAGAAAAGCTAGTTTTTATTAGCTAGGTGTTCAATTAACCATTTTCTAAATCTTATACATTTAAATCATCTTCTAACTTTTCTCTCTCCAGAGGCAACACTTCTACTTGCCTTCCAAAGGCTTAGTATTCAACTTAGCTCGCACCATTTTAGGTGAAGGCGCCTGCCCAGACAAACCTTTCATCCAGCCCTGACGAGCAACTTCATATAAAACAACTGAAGTCGCTACTGATGCATTTAAGCTTGATGTAACCCCTCTTAAGGGGATCCTCAGAAGAATATCGCAATGTCTTCGTGTAAGAAGAGACAATCCTTTCCCTTCTGAGCCTATTACTAAAACCAAAGGCCCATCAAAGGGAATTTCATTAATAGTTTTGGCTCCCTCACCTGCAAGGCCAACAATTGTATAGCCAGCTTTCTTTAATTCCTCTAAAGATCTATTCAAATTAATAACCCTAGCAACAGGTAAATGTTCCAAAGCACCTGCAGCTACTTTGGCTACTGATCCAGTGATGCCAGCTGTCCTTCTCTGTGGTAGGACCATACCATGAGCGCCTAAAGCTTCAGCTGACCTAACTATGGCACCTAAGTTATGAGGATCGGTTAGGCCATCTAATGCAATCAAAACGGGATCCTCTTCCATTACTCTACATGCTTCAATCAAAGTTTTTAAGTCAAAAGTCTCCGAGGCTGCTGTTTGAAGCGCTATGCCCTGGTGAACGCCACCTCTTGTGACATGTCCCAATCTAGCCCAGGAGACTTCCTCAACCAAGACACCTAATGACTTTGCATCCTTGAGTAGCTGAAGAAAACGAGGTGAGCTTCGTATCTCAGGGGTGCACCAGACCCTATGGATTGGTCTGGCTGACTCAAGAATTGACTGAACGGAATGTCGTCCCCAAAAAATATCATCTGACTCACTCTCAAAAACGACCTTTTCATCTTGTTGTTCAGGCCATTTGTTGTTATCTAAAGATGATTTCTGATTGTTCCTGGAAAAGTAAGGAACTTTTCTTTTTTCGTTATATGAAATTGATGATTCGTCTTTAACTCCTCTCCCTCGTTCGTTCGAATTAATAGAAACTTTACTTGAAAAAGAATTTCTTCTATTTTTTATACCTCTACTCTGATGTGTTGAACCCTCAGAGTTTTCCCTATAAGGGCCTTCTCCATTGCGTGAGGGTTTCTTTGAAACACGGCTAGAATCCCAATTTCCTTTAGTTGACTTCTCCCAACGAGAGTCAAACGATCTTGATCCTTTCCTTCTGCCTTCTCCAGGGGAAGAGTTTCTCGAAAATTTACCTTTTCGTCGATCATTAGGGCTCATTTTAATCCTTGAGATTTTTAGAATCGATTTTCTCTAATCGATCCAATAGCTGGGCAAGTCGACTTGGATTCTTCAAAAATAGCCACCCGATAAGTGTTTCGAATCCAGTTGCCTTACCATAAATAGCAATATTTACCTTACGAGTACCACGTCCAACCCTATTACGTCCTCGTCTCACCAACTTTCTCTCAATATCTGTCAAGCTAGATTTAAGATTTTCTAACGCTCTAGCTTGAGCCTCAGCTTTTACTAAAGAAACCACTGAAAGATGTAAGTCTTGACCTTTTGCAGGTTGCTTACAAAAGCGTCGTCGCTGATATAACTCCCACACAGCATCCCCTAACCAAGCCAATTGCAAAACCCCTAAATCATCTGGGCAACCTGATGGTTCTATACAACGAATCCAATTGGTCAAGCTGCTAGCTGACTTAAAGCAGTAGACAAGTCAGGTTTCACCTGTAGGAATTCCTCAAGGCGAACCAACTTGATTGTTTGAATAACTCTCGCATTCCCAACAACAACAAAAGATCTCTTTGAGCTTTTACATTTCTTCGCCGAACGAACCATTGCTCCTAATCCAGAAGAATCTAAAAAGTCAATTTTTGTAAGATCAAAAACTATTGGTAATTTATTGGAACTGAATACATCATCAAGAAAACCTGTAAATTGCTTTTCTGAGTAAGCATCTAGTTGTCCTGCGAAATAAAAAACCAAACAGCCTTTTTTTCTTTCAAAGCCTCCTCTCAAAGAGACTGTTAATCTTTGTAGATCGTTTATAGGACAAACCCCCCAAAGTACCTCACAAAAGAAGTGTAGTTATCAAAAAGCATATAAACCACTGATCAACGGCGTTCTGACATTAGTTCAACAAAACGAGAAAAATGGCAGTCCGCATCATGAGGGCCAGGACTGGCTTCTGGGTGATATTGAATACCGAAAACAGGCCTGTTACACATCGCTATACCTGCAACAGTTCCATCGTTCAAGTTTAGATGGGTTACTTCAACAACATCTTTATCTAATGATGAGGCTTCAAGAGCAAAACCATGATTCTGACTTGTAATCTCAACACGTCCTGTTTGACCACAGGGATGATTTAAACCTCTATGCCCATAAGGCAACTTAAAAGTTTTGCACCCAAGAGCTAATCCTAAAATTTGATGCCCAAGACAGATTCCAAACATAGGTATATCCTTTTCCTTAATCAATCGATCTGCCAAAGCAATACCTGACTTCACAGATGCTGGATCTCCAGGACCATTTGAAAAAAATATACCTTCAGGCTCTAAGGCTAGAACATCTGAAAGTTCTGCATTTGAAGGCAAGACGTCCACCTCACACCCATGAGCTACTAAGCGATCAAGAATTGATCGCTTAATCCCAAAATCAATCGCTACAACCTTAAAAGGGCTGTCCTGCCTACTCCTAACTCTTTTATCAAATTCCACTCGAGTTGTGGATTGCCATTTATAGGGTTTTTTAGTTGTCACTTTCCCAGTTAAATCAAGACCTAACATTAAAGGGGTCTCTCTAATTTTTTTTAATAACTCAGCAGGAGACTCCCTCCCAGTTGAACTTATAGCAGCATTCATTGTGCCAGCTGTTCTTAAATGTCTAACAAGTGCCCTTGTATCTACACCATAAATACCAACAACATTCTCATCTTGGAGCCAATCTTCAAAGGTTTTTCTAGAACGCCAATTACTTGGCTGGTGGGCAAATCTCCTTGCAATAATGCCCTTAACAGAAGGAGAGTCAGATTCTTGATCATCAAGATTTACTCCTGTATTGCCTAACTCTGGATAAGTAAATGTAATCAATTGTCCAAAATAACTTGGATCAGTAATAACTTCCTGATAACCAGTAATGCCTGTATTGAAAACAATTTCTCCAAAGACAGTACCTTGAGCACCAAAAGGTTTCCCTTCAATCAAAGTACCGTCAGATAGGAGCAAAATTGCAATATTTTTTTCAGAAGAGTTCATCTTAAAAAGCAATTGAATGCTAATAAATTGAACACACTTATTTGGTAAAAGTTCATTTTAGAAACTCTTTCAGATCATTAAACTTATTCAAAGGCTTAGATAAATCCATACAATTTAGAGATGTTTGAACACCTTTACTTAAGTTGGTCTCCAAACCTGAAGCCCAAAAAACAAACGCAGTGTTAAGGGCTACAACTTCTCTTTGAGCTTGGGTTCCTCTACCTTGAAAAAGGTTTAAAAGAATATCTTTATTTGTTTCAAGAGATCCTCCACTAAGGGCACTATTGGGGAAAGAAGTTAACCCTAATTCTTCTATATCAAGTATTTGGGACTTTATCTCTCCATCTTCAAGGAATCTCACCTCATTTGTTCCCTCTAAAGAAGCTTCATCTAAACCTCCTGCTCCATGAACAACTACAGCTCTTTTTAAGCCTAAATTCTTCAACGCTTCTGCCATCGGATCGAGCAACTCTGGCTTTGCTACTCCAAGAACCTGTCCCTTAGGCCTCAATGGATTTACTAATGGTCCAAGTAGATTAAAAACTGTTCTTACTCCCAAACTTTTTCTTAAAGGAGCAAGACCAACTAAGGATGAATGCCAAACAGGTGCAAATAAAAATGTGATTTTTGTTTTCTCAACCGCATCAACGACTAATTGCATAGGGGCATCCAACTTAATACCAAGCCCTTCAAGAACATCAGCTGATCCAACCTTTCCACTTGCACTTCTATTTCCATGCTTCGCAATGGTTACACCAGCAGAAGCTGCCACAAATGCTACTGCTGTAGAGATATTAAAAGTGTCAGCACCATCTCCTCCAGTTCCACAGGTATCTACCATGAAACTTTCTGAAATTGTATATGGAAAGATGCAAGCTTCTCTCAAAACATCTGCCATTGTAGAAAGTTCTAAGCCCGAGATTTGCTTAGTTCTTAAAGCAGCTAAAAATGCTCCTGTCTGAACTGGCAAAAGCTCATCATTTAACCAAGCATTCATAAGAGCTTTTGCTTCAATTGCACTAAGTTCATTGGCTTGCAAAAGCTTTTCAAGAAGTTTTGGCCAAGAAACAATAGACATAGTTAGGAATCAAGTCAGGAAGGTCCTTTTATATGAACTCTGCCCTAGTTGGGAGGAGTAATACAATCTACTATTACCTATAACTTCTCTTCTGACGAGCAAAATATGAGAAGAGTGATCGAATTAATTGGGAGAGTCCGCTGATGTATCAAAACTTGAGCCAAACATCTCTTCCGATGTAATCCCAGACCGATAACCTTTTGCCCATATTTTCCTAGTACTCTTGTTTAGATTTTCTTTAGTAATCCCCCACAACTTTAAAATTTTCACCATATCCATCTGAATATCTTTAGCTCCTGGAAAGTCCTCATATCTCATAAATAATCGTGCCAGATCAATCAAATCCTCTTCTGCAGGGGTGTTTTTAGATATCAAACGATTTAGAAGGTCTCGATCAATTTCATATAAAGGATGATTTTGTCCTTCCATTACTTAAGAACCTACATTTGGGTAAAAAGATGAAAGAACTTATTTCACCTTCTTCAATCTAAATTAGTACTCATATTATTGAAGTCATGTCAGTTTTTCGTCTTGATCTAATAAATAGATATTTAAAACCTCATAGAAGGACGTTAATTCTAGGTGCTATCAGCCTAGTAATTGTAAATATTCTGAGTGTTGCAATACCTTTTGAAGTTCGAAGAGTCATAGATGCTTTGCAAGAAGGCTTCACTTTTAAAGATGTTCTGAAACAATCCTTTTGGATAATATCCTTGGCAAGTGTCATGGCTGTAGTACGTCTCGTATCAAGGCAACTTGTATTTGGAGTTGGCAGACAAGTAGAAGTTGATCTTAGACAACGTTTATTTGATCACATGCTTATACAAGACCCTGGCTGGGTTCAAAGCATTGGCAGTGGTGAAGTCATAACAAGATCCACTAGTGACATTGAAAATATAAGAAGGCTATTAGGATTTGCAATTTTAAGTCTGACCAATACCTTTCTTGCATACGCTTTTACTATTCCAGCAATGATTGCTATAAACCCTTGGCTAACAGTTGCATCAATATCTCTTTATCCAATAATGCTTGGTGTTGTTCGTCTTTTCGGGGGGAGAATGGTTAATCAACGAAGACGTCAACAAGAAGCTCTCTCTCAGCTCAGCGAGCTGATTCAAGAAGATCTATCAGGAATTAGTGCTATAAAAATATATGGCCAAGAAAAGGCGGAAGGAAAAGCCTTTTCTAAATTAAACAACAACTATAAAACTGCTGCAATAAATCTTGCAAGAACTGCAAGTACATTATTTCCACTACTTCAAGGAATTTCATCAATTTCTCTTCTTCTACTCCTTGCACTAGGAAGTGGACTTATAAATCAAGGAATACTTACAATTGGAGGCTTAATAGCATTAATATTGTATGTTGAAAGATTAGTATTTCCAACTGCACTTCTAGGTTTCACATTAAATACTTTCCAATTAGGGCAAGTTAGCCTTGAAAGGGTAGAAGAACTTTTAACAAATACACCTACTATAAAAGACAACATTAATAGCAGGTCCTTAAATTCACCTGTCAAAGGAAAATTAGAAGCTAAAGGACTTTGCATAAACTATAAAAATAGCCAGAAGAAAATTCTCAAGAATATTAATTTCGTTATAGAGCCAGGTGAATTAGTAGCAATAGTTGGTCCCGTTGGATGCGGAAAAACAACTCTTGCAAGAGCATTGGGAAGAATGGTTAATATATCTAAAAATCAATTATTTCTTGATGGGAATGATGTATTAGAACTGAAGCTGGAAGAGCTAAGAAAGAACATAGCTCTAGTTCCTCAAGAAGGCTATCTATTTACTAATACTTTACAAGATAACTTAAGGTATGGAAAACCAAATGCATCCATTGAACAAGTAAAGGATTCAGCCTTCCAGGCAAGATTAAGTGAAGATATAAAAGGTTTTCCTGACGGATTTAAAACGCTTGTAGGTGAGCGTGGAATCACACTTAGTGGGGGGCAAAGGCAGCGGACAGCGCTAGGGAGAGCTCTCTTGGTTAATGCACCGATAGTTGTTCTTGATGATGCTCTTGCAAGCGTAGATAACAAAACAGCTGCTTCAATACTTTCTTCAATCAGACAACAAGAAAATAGAACTATTTTAATGATAAGTCATCAGCTTTCTGCTGCTGCTGCCTGTGACAGAATTTTAGTTTTAAATGAAGGTCAACTTGTACAAGAAGGTAAACATGAAAGTTTGATAAAAGTTGAAGGTATCTACAAAAAGCTCTGGGAAAGAGAAAAGGCGGTTGAAAAAATTGATTCAGTCAAGTAAGCCCCTCGTTAAAGTTCATCACTGAAAAGGTTTTTTTCGAATGCATATCAAAACAACTTCTTTAGCCTAGATGAAAGACAAAAATCAGAAAGCAATTATTTAATGACTCTCCCAACCAACTACTCAATCAAGTGCAATCTATCTTTTGGGGACATATACGTTCAGATACTTGCCTGGATGGCTGTGATTTTCGTAAGTCTTGCAGGGGGGCTAGGGCTAATGGGCTCATCAAGGCCAATCTTTGCCTTAATTGGAGTAGGCTTAATTTTGGTATTAAGCCTTCCATTCTTACTATTTGCATTTGTCACCACATTGTTAAATCATATTCAGCTGGAAGCTCAACCACTTGAATAGGTTGATAATAAAAATTTAATTTCAATGTTCCAAAACTGGTTTAATCCAAACAAAAGCTATAAAGATCCTTCAGAAGGTACAAGCCTTAAGCATTATGTTCTGGGCGACCTAATTAATAAAACGCTAGAAGAAGATGAGCAAGAGATATTTTTTGGATGTGGATGTTTTTGGGGAGCAGAGAAAGGTTTTTGGAAATTGCCTGGTGTTAAAACTACAGCTGTTGGTTATCTAGGCGGCAGAGTTGAGCACCCTAGCTATAGAGAAGTTTGCACAGGAACAACAGGCCATGCAGAGGTTGTTAGAGTGGTTTGGAACAAATTTCAGATCGATATTAGTGATTTGCTCAAGATGTTTTGGGAATGCCATGACCCAACTCAACTTAATCGACAAGGGAATGATTCAGGCAGTCAATATAGATCTGCCATTTTTACAACAAGTGCTCAACAAAGTGAGATTTCACATAACAGCCTTGAGGCTTATCAAAAACTTCTAATAGAAAACGGATTAGGAACTATAAAGACCCAAATCGAAAAAAACGAAATATTTTATTATGCTGAAGGTTACCACCAGCAATACCTAGCAAAGCCAGGAAGCAGGCCATATTGCTCAGCGATGCCAACAAATATTGCGTTAGGCCATTTCAAAGGTGCCAACTATAAACTTAGGCCTAGCATTTGGAGTAATTTCAATTGGGAAGAAAAGCATTGTGTGCTAAGAAGTACAAACAGTCCAATCGTCTCAGAAAACAATGAATGAAGAACTTAACGATAGGACAGTAATTTCAATCATCATAGGTACTATATTAATAGTATTTCTTCTGGTTTTCACTTTCCTACCCTCTAAGAATGAGCTTTCTCCATCAATACAATGGAAAGATGCACCAGCACAAAGCCCAAATGCTGAGCAATTCGAAATTTAATTTTCACAGGTTAGATATCTAAGAAAATTAAATTTAAAATGTTAAAATATACACGTGAATAAGCAAGTTGAAGCTAAAAAGAATAATGAAAATGGCCTTAATCCTCCATCTAAAACATTAATAAAAATATATGGTATTTTAGCAATCTTATTAGTGATAATTCCAGAATGGCTTGCAGAAGTTACATTGGGTATCGAAAACATAAGTCATAATTCAGGTTTACCTAAAAAAGATATTGTTTGGAAGACAAACCCTGAACTTAGGATATCTGTTATGAGTATTAAAGAGTTGCGGGAATTTGCAATGCAATTAAAAATCCGTGGCTATGCAAGAGAAAGCAAAGACTTGCTAAAGATAAGAATACTAAAGAAAATGAAGAAAAATAAATAGTATTAGGAAAATTTCTCAGAGAGTTACAACCTATCATATAAATTGTTATAGTTATATATATCGGGGCGTAGCGCAGCTTGGTAGCGCACCACTTTGGGGTAGTGGGGGTCGTGGGTTCAAATCCCGCCGCTCCGATCAAAAAAAATAGCCCCTTAAATCTAATCAAATAAATTATTTTCAGTTTTTATTTAATTATAAATGGTGATCCAATTAAACCCAAGTTTGTAGAGTTAACATTAATGGATTACATTAGAAGAATGTAGAATATAAGCATCTATGAAGAATAGATTTTCTTTCATAAGTAAAATCCTAGTACTTATAATATTAGTTATTTTGCTTTCAGCTGGTAAAGCTTTTGCAAGTAGCACGCAAGATTTCGAAAAATACATGGATACATGGAATGAGAAAATTAAACTTGCAAGTCAATACCTAGACGAAGCAGAGAATGAGCTTAAAAATGGTGACGCTATTCAAGGCTGCATTAAGCAAAAAAAAGCTGCTGGGTTTGGGATAGAAGCAACTGAGTCACTAATAAAAGCTTTTCAGGCTAATGGATCTCAAGATGATATTGAAAATATTAAAACTGGCTTAAAGAAATGGGAAGAATTAAGAGACTTCTGCTAGCCCATAGAGATTGAGATAAGAGATAAATATAATTCCTGCAACAAAGTGGAAGATGAATACATAGAAATCCCCCCGCATACTGCTAAAAGTATTCCCAGAAAAAGAGCTGCTAAAATAGTAAAAGTCCCCTCAGGCAAATTATATTGATTTATTAGTGAATATTCTCTCCGAAAATGAATTTTCCTAAAAATAGCCATAGACAAATGATCTCTCCATCAAAGTAATAGCCAAAAAAGAGCTTATAGAACTGGGTATAAATAACCAAAACTGCAACTAGTCTTAACTTGAAAAATCTAAATACTTGCTGCTTCTTGCTTTATTAATATAGCTTTCCGATAATTCAAACTCATTATAAATTGACCATCAAGGAAATATAGATTGGCATTATTTAAGCAAAGACGCATTTTTTACAAAAACTCACCTTAGCGCTATAGGTATGTAGTTAATCAAGGTGTACAATCAACATACCCACAAAGAAGTGTAGCTTTTTATACATTGCCGCATAGCAGACAATACAAATAGTGCCTACACGATGGGGCTCAGAACCTCGCAC
>QCLI01000011.1 GCA_003214695.1 Prochlorococcus sp. AG-412-P08 | reverse complement strand
GTTTGGATAAGCGTGATGATTGTTGTGCCAACCCTCTCCAAAGGTCAGTGCGGCTACCCACCAATTATTTTTTGATCCATCGCCACTATCGAAGGCAACATTACCCCAGCAGTGTGTAGCAGAATTTACAAGCCAAGTTATGTGATAGACAACAACCAGTCGAAATGGAATTCCCCAAAGAACCATTGACCAACCACCTGATTCAGTGCCATTACCAATGCAAAAGAGTAATGCTCCTAAAGGGATTTGTAATAAAAGGAAGTTTTTATTTAGAAATCTATAGTAAGGATCTTGAATTAAATCTCCGCTGAAATTAGGCACAGTTTTTAAGGCTGGTATTGGTTCAAACATCCAGCCCATATGACTCCACCAGAAACCTTTCTTACTATTGTGATGATCAGCATCGGTATCTGAAAATGTGTGATGGTGTCTATGAAGTCCTACCCAGTCAATTGGGCCATGTTGGCAACTTAAGGCGCCGCATGTAGCAAAGAATCTTTCTAGCCAGTGGGGCACTTTAAATGCACGGTGAGATAAGAGCCTGTGATATCCCAGAGTTACGCCTAAACAAGCAGTTACCCAATAAAGTATTAATAAAGCAGCTAGATTTTGAAAACTCCAAAATCTTGGGAGCAGAGCATATAGTGTTAAGAGGTGTATTGCACCCATAAAACCTACAGTTCCCCAGCGTCTTTTAAATTTTTGGGGATACCTCAAACCTTTTTTAGTTTGTACTTGAAGTTTTTCTGACGCAGCCAGTGCTTTATCTGCAGATACTGGCCTTCTTAACGGAGCCGTTGCTTCAATCACACTGGACACCAAATTGACCTTACTAACAATAGCCTACTATAGTACTTGATAAGAATCTTGATCAAGGCTCAGGTTTGATCTTTTGTATGATTTAGTCATGAGTCTTGCTTTCCGCGATCGATTAATAAAGGGCAGGAGATCAATGGCCCATCTGATTCATGTGTGGCATGAGAGAAATGGTTGGTCCCATAAAGTTTTACCAGCACTGTCTGAATGTCTAGAATTGGGAAGGGTTCACAACTCTCAGATTTCGAATCTTCGAAATGGAAAGCTTGCGTCTCCAGGCCCAGAAGTTTTTCTTGCATTGTCTCAGGCTAATCACGTTCTGTATCAAGGTGTTGATTTGATCAGGGATCGTCTTGAGAGTGAGCATCCTGAATTGTTGAAGGTTTTATTGGAATCTGCTATTCCTATCGTTGGAGATGATAAGCAGCCCCTTTCAGCTGGTTGCTTGTTTGAGATATTTATTGGCTTAACCCCTTTACCTTCATTTTTTGATTGGTTTATTGAGGAAGATGAAGCTGAGAAAATTAGCTCTGCTTTGGCTGATCATTTTTGTAATAGAAGGCCTTGGCGACAATGTAGAGAAAAGGTTATGGCAGCATATCCAGTACAGAAAGTTGATCGAAGAAATAGATTTGCAGCAGTTATGGCAGGGTTACGCGATTACACCGCTGAAGAGTTGGATGGAGAACTATTGGATTTATTTTCTACACATCAGCAAATTTCGGTACCCACTTTTCAAAGTGTAGATCTTTTTTTAGAGAGCTTAAGATCTAGAGTTTCTATGTCTGAAGAATCAGAACAACCTTCATTATTGTGAGAATTCAAAGTAATAACTTTTCAATAGATGATTCGGTTTATAAGCATGCTCTTTCTTTTGTGAACCGTGTAGAAGAAGGCTTACAGGAAATAATTGAAAGAAGGACTAATGGTGTTGTACCAAGACTTCAAAAAGTTTTAAAAGCTTTCTCTGATGAAGGTTTGGGAATCCATCATTTTCAATCTATTGATGGTTATGGGAATGGCGACTTAGGCAGGGATCTAATAGATAAAGTATTTGCGAATATATGTGGCTGTGAGAGGGCTGCAGTGCGAATGCAGTTTGTAAGTGGAACGCATGCAATATGCGCTGCACTTTTTGGAGTTCTCAGACCAGGTGAAAATTTACTATCGGTAACAGGGAGGCCCTATGACACGCTTGAAGAAGTGATTGGATTAAGAGGAAAAGGAAAAGGTTCTTTGTTAGATTTTAATATAAAATATAATCAGACCTCTATTTTTCACAATGGAAATATTGATTTTAATAGTTTAGAAAAAGCATTAAGAAGTCCTCAAAAGATGGCTTTTATTCAAAGAAGTTGTGGCTATTCATGGAGACCCTCACTATCTATTGAAAATATAAGAGATATCTGTAAGTTGATTCATGATATTCAACCTGAATGTATATGCTTTGTTGATAACTGTTATGGAGAATTTGTTGAAGAAATTGAACCTACCGAGGTGGGCGCAGATTTAATAGCAGGATCATTAATTAAGAACCCTGGTGGAACAATAGTTCCTACTGGTGGGTACATTGCTGGGAAGTCTTCATTGGTAGATCTGGCTTGTTGTCGGTTAACAGCTCCAGGGATAGGCAGTCAGGCAGGTAGTGGATTTAATCTACATAGATTGCTTTTACAAGGTTTATTTTTATCACCTCAAATGGTTTCAGAATCATTAATTGGTGCAGAAATTATTTCTGGAGTATTTCACGAACTTGGTTTTCAAGTTAAGCCATTACCTGGTGAATTACGTGGTGATTTAATCCAAGCTATTTGTTTTGGCAATGTTGATGCCCTGAAAATAGTTTGTAGATCTTTTCAGAGTTCTTCCCCAGTAAATTCTTATTTGCGTCCTGTACCAGCAGAAATGCCTGGTTATGAATCAGATTTGATTATGGCTGGAGGAACCTTTATTGATGGAAGCACTAGTGAATTTTCTGCTGATGCACCATTGCGTCCCCCCTACAATCTTTTTGTTCAGGGTGGCACCCATCGCGCACATATAAAAATTGCAATTACACATGCTCTTGTTGCACTGGCAAAAGAAGAAATTGTACAGTTACCAACAATGTAGTGCTTATTTCTGGTTTTCACCAAATGGCTTTTGATTTCCCGGAAAAGTTTTTTTTTGCTGATACCCATGAATATGTTAATTCCGAAGCGGAATTGGTTCGTATAGGGATCAGTGCTTTTGCTGTCGATCAATTAGGGGATATTGTGTTTGTTGATCTTCCTGATCAAGGTTCTTCTATAGAAAAAGGGACAAGTTTTGGTTCAGTTGAATCTGTAAAGGCGGTTGAAGATATTCATGCACCTATTAGTGGTGAGGTCTTAGAAATTAATTCATCCCTTTTGGATAATCCTGAATCATTGCAAAATGATCCTCATGGGAAAGGGTGGTTGTTATTGGTACGCCCAACTGACTCTAATGAGATGAATGACTTGATGTCTTCAGCTTCTTATTCACAAAAGGTTGCTTCTCAATGATTCTCTTTTTAAATTTCTTTCAATTCAGTTTTAATTTTCCTACCATTTCTTCAATATTTACCTTTTTCATTAGTTAGGATTATTTTTTGTGAATGAAGCTAAGGTTGGACAATTTACTGATAGACATTTAGGTCTTTCGGAGGAAGCTCAAAAAGAGATTCTTAAATCCCTTGGATATCATGATTTAGAGGATTTTATTGCTTCGGTTGTTCCAGAGGAAATACTAGATAAGTACGTACCTAATAATTTGCTTCCAATACCGTGCGACGAAAAAGAAGCTTTAGAAGACCTTCGTTCAATTGCAAGTCTTAATCAAATTAAAAGATCTTTCATTGGTTTGGGATATTACGGAACTGTCACACCTTCTGTTATTGAACGGCATGTTTTTGAGAATCCTTCTTGGTACACCTCCTATACGCCATATCAGGCAGAAATTTCACAAGGAAGATTAGAAGCTCTTTTTAATTTCCAAACTCTTATTAGTGAGTTAACAGGTCTACCTATTGCAAATGCTTCATTGTTAGATGAAGGAACTGCTGCAGCGGAGGCTATGAATCTTAGCTTTGCAATGTGTAGAAGGCACTCCGCAAGAAAATTTCTTGTAGATAAACAAGTATTTCCGCAAACACTTGAAGTTCTTAAGACTAGAGCTCAACCTTTAGATTTCATTGTCGAGGAATTTGATCCTGAGGATTTCAATATTGATGAGAGTGTTTTTGGTGTTCTTCTTCAGTTGCCTGGTCAAAATGGACATTTTTGGGACCCTACCAAGGTAATTGAGAAAGTTCATCAAGCTAATACTTTAGTTACAGTAGCTATCGATCCTTTGGCTCAGGTTTTGCTTGAACCTGTCGGCCATTTAGGTGTAGATATTGCTGTAGGCAGTTCTCAGCGCTTTGGAGTCCCGATTGGTTTTGGTGGTCCTCATGCTGCTTTTTTTGCGACGAAAGAGATTTATAAGAGACAAGTTCCAGGGCGATTAGTAGGCGAATCTGTTGATGCGACTGGAAACCGAGCATTGAGATTGGCATTGCAGACTAGAGAACAACATATTCGAAGAGAAAAAGCTACTAGTAATATATGTACCGCTCAAGCATTGTTAGCAATTATTGCTTCTTTTTATGCAATTTACCATGGTCCTAAAGGATTAGAAGCTATAGCAAAGAAGATACTTTTTTTAAGATCGGAGTTAGAGAAATATCTAGAACTCTTAGGATTTAAATTTGAGCAAATTACTCGTTTTGACACCGTAGAAATTTATTGTTTGGAATCACCAAAGATTCATGAATTGACTCAATCTAGTGGATTTAATTTACGTATATTACCTTTTGGTTCATCTATTGAAGATTCAAAAGGCTTTGCTATTTCTTTAGACGAATTGAGCACTACTGATGAATTATATCAATTATGTAGGATCTTGGCTGATATTAAAGGAAAGAAATTTGAAATCAATTATGATCATAATTGGAATTTTCAGAAATCATTAAAGTCTCTTCCTTTAAGACACTTACCTTGGTTAACACAACCTGTCTTTAATGAATACAGAAGTGAAACGGAGTTAATACGTTATATCTATAAATTAGCTGGTAGAGATTTCTCATTAGTTAATGGAATGATCCCATTAGGAAGTTGTACGATGAAGTTAAATGCAACAGCTGAACTTTTACCTGTCAGTTGGAAAGAGTTTTCATCAATTCACCCTTTTGCCCCTATTAAACAATCGCAAGGATATAAAAAATTAACTGATCAATTGGAGAAATGGCTTTGTATTTTGACAGGTTTTGAAGGAGCCTCTTTGCAACCTAATGCTGGCTCTCAAGGTGAATTTGCAGGACTTTTAGTTATTCGAGCATGGCATAAAGCTAATAATCAAATTAACAGAAATATTTGCTTAATACCTAAAAGTGCTCATGGAACTAATCCAGCAAGTGCAATTATGGCAGGTTTCAAAGTTGTCTCAGTTGAGTGTGATAAGTACGGTAATATTGATTTTAAAGATCTTGTCCTAAAAGCAAAACTGCACTCCTCTAACTTAGCAGTTTTAATGATTACTTATCCATCTACACATGGAGTATTTGAACCTAACATCAAGGAGATCTGTCAGTTAGTTCATTCTCATGGTGGCCAAGTTTATTTAGATGGAGCAAATCTGAATGCGCAAGTTGGTTTGTGTAAACCAGGTGATTTTGGAGCGGATGTATGTCATTTAAACCTTCATAAAACTTTCTGCATTCCCCATGGTGGTGGTGGTCCAGGAGTAGGCCCAATTGCTGTTTCAAAGCATTTGGTTTCATTTTTACCTTCAACAAAGAGTTTTAAAAGTGATGAGAATTTCTCAATAGGAGCAATTTCTGCGGCTCCATTTGGCAGTGCAAGTATTTTGCCAATTAGCTGGATGTATATCCGTATGATGGGCGGATTTGGATTACGACAAGCAAGTTCTCTAGCAATTCTTTCTGCAAATTATATATCTAATAAACTTGAGACTTATTATCCGATTTTATTTAAATCCCCTAACGGCAAGGTGGCCCATGAATGTATTTTAGATCTGAGGATGTTTAAAAGATCTATTGGATTGGAAGTTGATGATATTGCTAAGCGTCTAATGGATTATGGCTTCCATGCTCCAACTGTTAGCTGGCCTGTTCCTGGCACTTTGATGATTGAACCTACTGAAAGTGAAAGTTTTGAGGAGATTAATCGTTTTTGTGAAGCCATGATATCTATTCGATCTGAAATTGAGACCATTGAATTGGGAGAAATGGAGATGTCAAATAATCCTTTACGATTAGCACCACATACTATGGAAACTGTGACTGCAAAGGAATGGCTTAGACCATATTCCAGGGAAAAAGCTGCATTTCCATTGGCGCATCAGCTTCAAAATAAGTTTTGGCCTTCTGTTTCCAGAATAGATAATGCTTTTGGAGATAGAAATTTAGTGTGTACTTGTAGTCCGCTAGAAGAACTTGAAACAAATTAATTTTCTAATCGTACTAGCTTATTTCTAATTTAATAGTTAAGGTTTGAGCGAATAGCAATTTTTTGGCTTTAAATGCTGCATCTAGGAAAAGTTAATTTTCTTTTTTGTAGTTTTCTCGTTGCATGGGGGCAACTTGGTTAAAGAAATTTTTTCTGATCAATCAACAAAAGTCGATGACAAGGAGGGTCTTAACTTGCCTTCCTTATCAGGCTTTCTTGAGTCAACTTTAAGTAAGGGTAAGTCTTTACCTGTTGCAGGGACCAATGTTTTAAGGGTTCCTTTTGGTGTAAGGCAGCCTAGAAAACAAAGGCCTAATAGTCCTGAAAGGTTGGCAACACTTGTTTTACCATTTCAAAGCTTAGGTGGATCACCCACTCCTCCACCTCATGCAGCCTAGGCTGCAATTTCCCCGACGGACTTATTGAGTATTTGTTGATAAAACTTTCGTAATTGTTCAGTAGCTGCTGGCCAACCCCAGCGTTCTGCTTCTGCTCTAGCAGCATTTCTCATTTCTTGTCGTTCACTTTTATCTCCTAGGAGTTTTTCTGTAGCAAGAATAAGGCTTTCAGTGCCATTATTGTCTCCGTCTGGATCGTAGAGACATCCGTTAATTCCGTCGGTAATGATATCTGGTATTCCTCCTTTGTTTGCCCCTACTACAGGACACCCGGCTGCCATTGCTTCTAGAAGTACTAATCCTAAAGTTTCTGTGCTAGAGGGGAACAAGAAAGCATCTCCAGAGGCATATGCACTGGCTAACTCTTCTCCTGCAAGGTAGCCCACGAATGTAGTCGGTGAACCGTCAAAAATTTTCTCAAGTTGATTTCTATATGGTCCATCGCCAACAAGTGCAAGTCTTGCTTTTGGTAGTGCATCAAGTACAGGTTTTATTCTTTCTATTTGCTTTTCAGCGGATAATCTTCCCACATAGATCAGAAGGGCTCCTTCATCACTAAATTTCCCTAATAGTTTTTTGCGCATTGTATTCTTTCGAAGATCTGGTCGGAACGTATCTGTATCTACACCTCTTTGCCAAAGAGCAGTATTTTGAATACCTTTTTCGCTTAGTTCTTTCACCATTGCTGTTGATGTGCACAGGTTTAGAAGAGCTTGATTATGAGCTGCTTTGAGTAACTCCCATAATAATGGCTCGAGCATTCCCATCCCATAGTGCTCAAGGTATTTGGGAAGATGTGTGTGATAGCTAGCCACTAGTGGAACCCCATTTGTTTTGGCTAGCCAGATTCCTCCAAGACCTAGGACGGCTGGATTGACAACGTGTATCAGATCGGGTTTGAAACTATCTAATGCATCAGAAACGGCAGCACCTGGGAGGCCCAGTTTCAACTCTGGATAGAGAGGTAATGGCATTGCGGGGACGCCAATCACTTTGGCTTCCATGAATTCTTCGGGACAACCTTCTGGGCAGAAAATAATAACTTCATCGCCAGTTTTAGTAAGGCTTTCAATAGTTTTGGTTAGACGCGTTACTATTCCATCTACTTTTGGTAAGAAGGTTTCAGTAAAAAAGGCAATTTTCACTTGATTAAATTATTTAGTCTTTTTTATTGCTTGTGCTTGGGTTGATGTCCATGCAGATATACATGGTATACGTGTTCGATCGCATCGATCAGACCAGCGGCGGGCTACTTCTACAACTTCTGTTAAAAGACCATCATCAAGAGTTGTTGGCTTTAGTCCAAGCTCAATGAAACAACGATTATCGACAATTAGATCATTCTCCACAGCCTCATTCCTAGGATTGGGTAAGTAATTAACCTCTGCTCCAGTGAGAGATGCTACTTTTTTGGCTAATTCACCAACTTGGTGACTTTCAGTCATTTGATTAAAGATTTTTACTCTTTCGCCTTCTTCAGGTGGATTTTCTAATGCTAGTTGAACGCATTTTACTGAATCTTGTATATGAATAAAAGCCCTAGTTTGTCCTCCTGTGCCATGAACAGTAAGTGGATATTTTATAGCAGCCTGCATGAGAAATCTGTTAAGGACTGTCCCATAGTCGCCGTCATAGTCAAATCTATTTGTTAAGCGAGGGTCTCTAGATGTTGCCTCAGTATTAGTTCCCCAAACAATCCCTTGATGAAGATCGGTAATCTTAACTTTATCGTTTTTGTTGTAATACAGAAAAATTAACTGATCCAGCGTCTTAGTCATATGGTAAACACTTCCTGGACTGGCTGGGTGAAGAATTTCTTCTTCAAAACGAGTGCCATCAGGCTGAGGGACCTCGACTTTTAGATAACCTTCTGGAATAGTTGCACCTCTATGAGATCCATATCCATAGACTCCCATTGTTCCCAAGTGAACTACATGAATGTCTAAACCGGATTCAACTATTGCAGCAAGCAAGTTATGAGTACCATTCACATTATTGTCAACGGTGTATCTTTTAGTCTCACTACTCTTCATAGAGTAAGGAGCAGCACGTTGTTCAGCAAAATGAACAATTGCATCAGGACGCTCTGCAATTAGAAGATCTAACAAGCGTTGATACTCATTAGAAATATCAAGGTTAGTAAAACCAATAGGCTTACCACCAATTTCTTCCCAAGCCTTTAGACGATCTCCAATACTAGAAATAGGAGTCAGAGATTCGACTTCAAGATCGATGTCTATTTTTCGACGGCTAAGATTGTCCACGATTAATACATCGTGTCCTTGTTCTGCCAAGTTGACTGAACAAGGCCAACCACAGAAGCCGTCACCACCAAGAACTAAAACTTTCACCCAAAACTCCAGGAGTGAAGATCCAAAGACCCAATATAGGAAAAACTACTATAAGGCCTCACTTAAACAAAAAATAAACACCAATAATAGTAATTAATGCAATTAGAGCAATTAACTGGAATAGTTGAGCTGGCTTGTATTTGCGAGGAACTGAGTCCATGAGTTCCATCTCTGGCTCGTTTGCAAAGGCATTTAATCTTCCGCCAGATTCATTTGTAACTGTCATTTCAGCGATATTTCTGAACGGAGGTTATAAATTTCCCCTTTATTGTTTTTGCATCTGTTACTTACCGTTACTTCTGAGAATTTGCTGAAGATTGAGAGACCCCAGAGAGTGGTGAGCTTGGAATGGCTTCAGGACGTTCTTGCAGGCGCCCTGCCAGGAAAGCTTTGCGACCAGCTTGAACAGCTTTGCCCATTGCTTCTGCCATAGATGGAGGATCTTTTGAAAGCGCAATCGCACTGTTTACTAAAACTGCATCTGCACCCATTTCCATTGCCTTTGCTGCATGACTAGGGACACCAATTCCAGCATCGACTATTACAGGTACGTTCGAGTTTTCGATAATAATTCGAATATTACTTTCATTGAGAATTCCTTGAGCTGATCCGATTGCTGATCCCAGTGGCATTACAGATGAACAACCAATTTCTTCCAGCCGTTTTGCTAAAAGTGGATCAGCATTTATATATGGCAAAACTATGAAACCTTCTTTTACAAGTTGTTCTGCAGCTTGTAATGTTCCAAATGGATCAGGAAGTAAATAGCGTTTATCTGGAATTACCTCTAATTTGACAAAGTTGTTATCTTCTTGGCCCGAAAGTTTTGCAAGTTCTCGGCCTAATCGTGCAATTCGAATGGCTTCTTCTGCAGTCGCACATCCAGCAGTATTGGGAAGCATCCATATTTTAGACCAGTCAATTGCTTCCATCAGTCCTTTATGGGAGGGATCAAGAGTGTTATCAACTCGTCTTACAGCTACAGTTACAATCTCGCATTCTGATTGAAGTATACTTTCATTCATTTGTGTAAGATTTTGATACTTACCTGTACCAGTTAATAATCTATTTTTGAAGTTTTTTGATCCTATCTCTAATAATAAAGAATCGCTTTTCATTGAGATTTAGTTATAATATTTATGGAAATTAAAATCCTTTTTTGTAAATAATATTTTTTGATTTATTTGCATTCATTTTATCTATCTTTGCCACCTGTTTTTTTGCAGTTTTATTTCCTGGATCAACTTTTAAGACATCTTGATAAATTTCATATGCCTCACTTTCTAGTAAAAGCTTTTGTTTTGCGTATGCCAGGTTATTCATTGCAACTGGGTAATCGCTTTTAACTTTAATTGCATCTTGGTAATGCTTAATAGCTTCTTTGAAATTATCTTGAGCTGCTAGAGAAAATCCTAGTGCATTTGCAATTATAGCTTTTGCCTCATCTGGTTCTCCTTTGATTTGTTTTAATGCTTTCTTTAATGTATTAGTGGCTTGTGGGTAAAGCCTTTTATTTAATTGTGCCGAACCTAGCTCATATAGTTTTTCTGGATTGCTGGAATCACCTGCCCCACTTTTTTCTAATTTAACTAGATTGATTTCGCTTCTTCTTACTTTTAAAACCTGCCTTCCAACTACAATTGCAAGAATAAATAATATACTACCTAGTATAATTAGGTATGTTTGTGACAGAGAGGATGGCATGGGTAAGATTAGGGACTATAAGGATCAGCAATAATTCTGGAAACTAGATTGTAGTACTAATGTATAAAAATATTTTAATGTTGAAAGCTTTAGTTGACTCTCTTAGCTTTGCACCTCTGTAACAACTTTCTTAAAGGTACCAGGATCTGCAACGGCTAGTTGGGCCAACATTTTTCTATTGATCCTAATTTCTTCTTTTTTAAGACTGCCCATGAATTTGCTATAGCTTATTCCATTAAGTCTTGAAGCAGCATTAATTCTAGCTATCCAAAGTCTTCTGAAATCGCGTTTCCTTCTTTTCCTGTCTCTATAGGCATTACACAATGCTTTCATGACACGTTGATTTGCTGTTCGGAATAGCGAGCCATTGCTTCCTCTAAACCCTTTGGCTAGTCGTAGTATCTTATTTCTTCTTTTTCTAGCAACATTGCCTCTTTTAACGCGTGACATGACTTAAGTGATGAAATTAGGTGGATGATTAATAATGTTGAGTGCTTTGAAGTGCTCAACATTATCAGCTATAGGGAAGCATTAATCGAACATTGTCTGCATCGCTCTCATCAACAACAGCTTTTGTTGCAAGGTGTCTCTTGAGCTTAGAACTTTTGTGATCTAGCAGATGATTGCGGAAAGCTCTGCGTCGCATAAACTTTCCTGTCACTGTTGCCTTAAATCGCTTTGCGGCAGATTTGCGAGTTTTTAATTTAGGCATTTTTTGGCAAACACACCAACACGATCTACTACCCTACTTCCTAAGACTCCCATCAGCCAAATTGGGTTATTGATTAATTATTTTTCGCACTAGTGTTTCAGGTATCAATGCAAAAGCTATTTTGCCATCAATTAATTGCTTCTTGCTTCTTATTTGTGCTTGCCGAGTTTGATTTGAGCTCTATAGCAGAGGACTCTATTAATTCTGATGCTGTTTGGCCTACACATCAAGAAAGACCAAAACCTGATGATGTGAAAGAAACTAAAGAGCTTTTAGTCAGCTTAGAGCAATATTTGGGAACAATAGATTCCGAGAATTCTCAGGCGAAGGAATTAAAGCTGATAAGCGCAGGGAGAGCACTTGTTTTACAAGATTCACACGGATTAGTTCATAAAGCTCCTGAAATATCTATAGGTTGGAGAAAAATCAGCTTGAAATCACCAAAGATTTTTTGGCGACATGTAATAGGACCATTTGCAAGTTTTGAGTCTGCTCAGAGAATTTCACTTTTATTAGAAGAAGATGGGATAGAAAATCACCTTGCTCACCCTTTAGATTGGGAAATTTGGGTTGCTAAATCCTCACAATTACCTCAGGGGATAAAATTTAAAACAGTTAGAAAAAATTTTATTTTTGAATTAAAGCCATTTCTAAAATTGGGTTTTGGAGAATATCAACTATCAGATGACGTATTTATTAGTGCTCCAGATGGATTGCTGTGGCGAGGAGGGAAATATAAAGGACCTTTTTTGATTAAGCCAGATGCATATGGAACATGGACCTTTATTGAAAAGGTTCCTATTGAGGAATATTTACTTGGTGTTCTTCCTCATGAAATTGGCGCTTCTTCGCCTCCATCGGCTTTAGAGGCTCAAGCTGTTTTGGCTAGGACATGGGCACTAGCTAATAGTAAGCGGTTTGAGATTGATGGATATCATTTGTGCAGTGATACTCAGTGCCAGGTTTATAAGAATCCTGCAATCGCAAACAAAGGAGTTGGGGTTGCTATTTCTGAGACCTCTGGGAAGGTTCTTAAATGGAAAGGAACACCTATTAATGCCGTTTATCATGCAACTAATGGCGGCATTAGTGCATCAGGTCATGAGGCTTGGTCGATGAAGCCAGTACCATATTTGCGAACATTTTCAGATGGATCTTCGAGATGGAACAAACAGTTTTCGTTGCCGATTCAAAAAGACCTTCTAGTAAAAAGACTTTTGTCCAAAAGAGATGGTGCTTATGGGAATGGCCACAGACTTTTTCGTTGGAAAAGAATTTTAAGTGCTGAAAAAATAAAATATATGTTGGGATTTTCTGCAAATGATGTCCCTAAATCTATCCAGGTGCTTGAAAGAGGTCCTAGTGGCAGGGTTTTAGCCCTAGAAATTAAGGGCAATAAAGAATCTTCTTCATTAGTTTTTCGTTTAGATGCTATTCGAAGAAACTTGAACGTTTTACCTAGCACTCTTTTTGTAGTAAAGAAAGTTGAAGAAGGTGTATGGGAATTTTCAGGAGGTGGATTTGGTCATGGAGCTGGCTTGTCTCAAGCCGGCGCAATTGATTTGGCCCTCCGAGGATGGACTGCTCGAAAGATTCTCAAGTATTACTACCCAGGAACAACTTATGAATCTTTTCAATAGTTTTGAGAAGACCTCTTAGAGTCTTTGCTTGAACCTTCCAATTTCCATGGCAATAGCTTGTGTTAATGGAGAAAAACGTCAAGGTAAGTCATTTTTATTTTTGATTTGTTGTGCTTTGGCAGGAATTATGCCGCATGGGATTGATTCACCAAAGAATTTACTTCCAGCAATTACTCTTTCTCTCCTATTAGGAATATATGGATTGAAAGTAGTTCTGATGGCTGTTTCAAAAGCAGAAAAGTCCCCAGTAGTTTTTTCTGAAGACCATGAGTTACCTTCTGTAGATATTTTGGTTTCTGCTAAGGACGAAGAAGCTGTGATTGGAAGATTAGTTAGGAGACTTACTTCTATTAGATACCCCAAAAATAAACTGAAAATATTAATTATTGATGATGGAAGCCAAGATAGAACGTTAGATATTTTGGAAGGTCTAAAGCATGAATGTTCTAATTTACAAGTGATTTGTCGTTCAAGAGCTTCTAGAGGAGGAAAATCAGGAGCTTTAAACTATGCCTTAGAGAAAGCACATGGCGAATGGGTTTTTATTTTGGATGCTGATGCTGATTTTCATGAGGATATTTTGTTGCGAGTTGTACCTTTCGCCCAAGAGGGAGAATGGGGCGCTGTTCAATTGAGAAAAGCTGTTGTTAATTCCAAACGAAATTTACTTACATGTTGTCAATCAATGGAGATGGCCATGGATGCTTTTATCCAACAAGGGAGGCAATCTTTAGGAGGTGTTGTTGAGTTAAGAGGGAATGGGGCTTTGTTGAATAGAAAGGCTTTAGATAACTGTGGAGGCTTTAACGAAGAAACAGTTACTGATGATCTGGATTTGAGTTTCCGCTTATTGATTGCTGGTAGTTCCATAGGAATTCTTTGGGATCCCCCAATACATGAAGAGGCTGTTGAAACTTTCAGTGCTTTGCTTCGCCAGCGACAGCGTTGGGCTGAGGGAGGTTTGCAGCGTTTCTTTGATTATTGGCCTTTCTTGGTATCTACTAGATTAAATGCTGCTCAACATTTTGATTTAGGATCTTTCTTTCTTCTTCAATACGCCCTACCAGTTGTCTCTTTCATAGATTTAATTACTTCTATTTTTACAAAAAGCTTTCCAGCCTTTTGGCCATTATCTTTTGTTGCTTTTAGCATGTCAGGACTTGCCCTTTATAGAGGATGTAGACGAAGAATCGCTCTTGGCCCAGCATTACCATACCCAACCCCACTCAATCTGATCATGTCAATAATATATTTATCTCATTGGTTTTTTGTTATACCTTTAATAACTATAAAAATGGCTTTTATGTCTAAGAATCTAGTTTGGGTTAAGACAGTGCATTCAGGTGAGTAAATGTTTTCCTAAGTCTTATCTTCTAAGTCTACTATCTTACCATTGAAAAAATTAGCAAAACTTTCTGCTTGTTTATTGATTAGATCATTATTATTGAGACGATCATTTTCTATTAATTTAGTTACTTCTAAGCCATTATCTTCAATTTTCTCTTGACGCTTTTGCCCCAGATTTTCTTTTTCTAATTTCTCTTGTATAGGTTGAGTTATTGTTTGTTTAACCAACAATAATTCTCTATTTGAACCAAGAGACTTTGTAATCGCCTTTTCGATAATACTTTTACGGCTTTGAATCATTCCAATCCAGTTTTCTGAGATTGATACTTCTGCTTTATGATTGGTTAATTTGCTTAAACTTGCCTGCTGAGATAAAAGCATACGAGTTGATGGCAATTCAATTTTAGAAAGTATCTTTTCCCAAGTCTGACTTAACTCTTCATTGTTTCTTTCTTTAGAGTCTATAGATGTATTATCAGAATCTTTGGACTTTTCATTTGCCTCTAATGGATTATCTTTGATGCTTCTGTTGCTGGATTCTACTTTCTTAAACTTTGGAACAATATCTGATTCTATTTTTGCATTATTATTAATACTTAAAAGACCTAGTAGGATAACCTCAAGCCATAATCTTGGTTGGAGGCTAAGTCTGATTTGTGATTCAGAACCTTTCAAGAAGCGTTGCCAATTCAGAATATGATCCATGCTTAAATTTTCTACTATTGTTTTTATTGCTATGAATGATTCATCGGAAAGATTGCAAAGGCTCGAGTCATTTGGTAATGCTTTTATGATAACTAAATCTCTTAATATAGATGTTAATCCTTGTAGTATGTTGATAGCTTCTTTGCCATTATCAATAAGTTTTCTGCATATTTTTAAAAGGTTAGTAGGATCATTGTTTGCTAGAGAATAAGTTAAATTAATCAACTCACTCTCAGGAACTTCTCCAAGGAGCTCATAGATTGATGATAATTTAACTGGAGGCTCTAGAAGGCTTAATTGATCTAATAAGCTTTCTGCATCCCTTAGGCCACCTTCTGATCTTTCTGCAATTAGTTTGATTGACTCTTTATCAATTTCTATCTTTTCTTCTTTTGCAATCATATCAAGGTGATTAATTAGCAAGTTGGTGGGTATACGACGAAAATCAAATCTTTGACATCTGCTAAGAATTGTTTGTAATAACTTCTGAGGATCAGTTGTAGCTAACACAAAAACTGTTCTTAATGGTGGCTCTTCTAAAGTCTTTAACAATGCATTGAATGCAGCTGAAGACAGCATGTGACATTCATCAATTACATATACTTTCCAACGCGCTTGAACAGGAGCAAATTGAGCTTTTTCTATTAATTCTCTAATATTATCTACACCAGTGTTGGAAGCAGCATCAATTTCAATTACATCTAGCGCAGTTCCTTTACTAATTTCTTTGCATAGGTTACAAATTCCGCATGGCTCAATAGTTGCTTTTGCGCTTTTTAGACAATTTAATGATCTTGCGAGAATTCTTGCACTGGAGGTTTTACCTGTTCCTCGTGGACCACTAAATAAGTAAGCAGGTGCAATTCTGTGAGTAATCAGAGCTTGTTTTAGTGTTTTAACAATTGATACTTGGCCAACTAAATCATCAAAACGTTGTGGCCGATATTTATGGTGTAGTGGTTGGTAATCTGGGCTCATGATCCATTTTAATCAAGTTTACTGAGAACAATAAGGTTTCTGTATGAATCAATATGATGATTAAAGTTTGCTTTTTGAGAGAGAAGTTTTAAATCCAATTGAGTATTTACTTAGGAAAACAAAATAAAAGATAATCTGAGAAATTATGTGACTAAGCAGATTCTTTTGCTACACGTTTATCAGATGCAGGGAGTGGGACAATCTTACCTCCAGTGATAGTTTCTACCATTTCTTTAGTAACAGTACAATTTTCAATATCTTCTTGTGAAGGTAACTGATACATCAAATCTAGCATTAATTCTTCAACAATTCCTCGTAATGCCCGAGCTCCTGTTTTTCTTCTAAATGCTTCTTGCGCAATTGACTTAATTGCATCTTTTTCAAAAGTTAGATTTACATTATCCATCTTCATTAATGTAATGAATTGTTTGACCACTGCATCCCTAGGTTCTTGAAGAATTGCCTCTAAAGCATCTGCATTAAGAGGTGAAAGAACTGCAGTAACTGGCATCCTACCAATAAATTCTGGTATCAAACCATATCTAACTAAATCATCTGGCTCAAGATTCTGAAGTACTTGCTTGATTTTTAAATCATGATTTTTATTTAACTTCTCATTAGTCATAAAACCAATTGAATTTTTCCCCATTCTTTTGTCAACAATATCTTCTAAGCCAACAAATGCACCACCACAGATAAACAGGATCTGACTAGTGTCAATTTGGATGCAGTCATGATAAGGGTGTTTCCTCCCACCTTGAGGTGGGACATTTGCGACTGTCCCTTCCAGCATTTTTAGTAAGGCTTGTTGAACTCCTTCTCCAGAAACATCTCTCGTAATTGAAGGGTTCTCACTTTTTCTAGCAATTTTATCTATTTCATCTATGTAAATAATTCCTCTTTGAGCAAGCTCTACATCCATATCAGATTTTTGTAGCAGTCTGAGGAGAATATTTTCTACATCTTCGCCCACATACCCAGCTTCTGTGAGCGTTGTTGCATCTGCTACTGCAAATGGCACATCAAGCATTTCTGCAAGAGTTTGAGCAAGAAGAGTTTTTCCGCTTCCAGTAGGTCCAACGAGAAGAATGTTTGATTTATGAAGCTTGGTTTCTTGGAGATTGGGTTCGATGGATTTTTCAGATTGCCAAGAAAGTCGCTTGTAATGATTGTATACAGCCACTGAAAGTATTTTTTTTGCTTCTTCCTGTCCGACTACTTGCTTATCTAAGAAGTTTTTAATTTCAACAGGTTTTGGAATTGAAGAAAGAGTTGGAACAGGTTTGGAAACCTGAGAGGAGGAAGAAGCAATTTTGGAGTCATTCCCTGTTTTTGTTTTTCCAGGACTTTCTAAAAGCTCTTCATCTAAAATTTCATTACATAGATCTATACATTCATCGCAGATATAAACCCCTGGCCCAGCAATTAGTTTTCGTACTTGCTCTTGTGACTTTCCACAGAAAGAGCATTTAAGATGGGCTTCAAATTTTGCCATCGCCTTTGAAGAATACCAGGGTTAAAAGAGGATCAAGTTAAGAATGATCAGCTCTTACTAATAGGATCGCTATAAAGTGATGTTTAGTCAGCTTTCCTTAACGATTACTATTTAGTTGATACTGTTCACCACTTTATCTATCAGGCCATATTCAACCGCTTCTTTAGGAGAAAGGAAGTGGTCTCTGTCGGTATCTTCAGAAATCCTTTCAAGAGATTGCCCCGTATGTTCTGAAAGTAATTTATTCAAAGTATCTTTTAGGAAAAGAATTTCTTTAGCTTGAATTTCAATCTCAACTGCTTGTCCTTGCGCACCTCCTAAAGGTTGGTGGATCATTATTCTTGAGTTTGGCAAGGCTAGTCTTTTTTCTTTGGCCCCTCCAGCCAAAAGAAATGCTCCCATGCTTGCTGCTAGTCCGTAGCAAATGGTAACAACGTCAGGATTGATTTGTTGCATGGTGTCATAGATAGCAAGACCAGCCGTTACAGACCCTCCAGGCGAGTTGATATAGAGTTGAATATCTTTTTCTGGATCCTCGGCTTCCAGAAAAAGCATTTGAGCAACCAATGCATCGGATACTTGATCATTGACCTCAGTTCCTAGAAAGATGATCCTTTCTCTTAGAAGTCGAGAATAAATATCAAACGACCTTTCTCCTCTTCCTGATTGTTCAATTACTGTCGGAAGTATTCCAGGGCCAGAAATGGGGAGATTTCCTGCCCACAGGTTTTGAATGGGATGAATGTGGTTGGCGTAAATCACCTTGATTCTTGAACTCCGATAATGGGCAATCTAGAAGGGGAATATATTTTTCGGGTTACTTTTTAGATGCTTTGTCAGTCTTTGAGTTTGTTTTTGGAGCTTTTTCTTGGAGCTTCTTGTTTCCTGAACTGCTTTCTTTAGGCTTTGATTTTTTTTCTAAAGATTTTTCAACAACTGTATTATTTTCTTCCAACCAAGCAAATAGTTTTTCTTGAAGAAGATCATCCAGAACTGCTTGACGTAACTTTTGTTGATCAATATTTTTTTCTGCTGATAGCTCTTTCTTGACTTCCTTTAATTTTGTTTCAAGCGTTGGTTCATCAACTTCTATCTTTTCTGCTTCAGCTAAAGCTTGGAGTGCAAAACTATTTTTTAGATTAGCTTCTGCTTCAGGCCGAGAAGATTCCATAAGAGATTTGACTAAATCTGCAGTAAAGGTTGACTTCACATCCATTCCTTGTTGAGCAAAAGTTTGTGCAGTTTTCTCAATTAAATTGTGTACTTCTTGGTCAATAAGTGTCTTTGGAAGCTCTACTTCAAGTTGAGAAACAAGGACTTTTAGTAAAGAGTCTTCTCGATTTTTTTTCTGGCGTTTTTCTGTATCGTCTTTAAGACGATTTGTAAGCTCTTTGCGAAGCTCATTCATTGTTTCTTTGTCACTTGCTTGTTTTGCAAAAGCATCATTAAGTTCAGGGAGCTCTCTTGTTTTTAGATCTTTTAATTGAATTTCAAACTTGGCTTTTTTGCCACGTGTTTTTTCATCTTGATAGTCATCAGGGAATTTACAGTCGATAGTTTTCTCCTCGTTAATTTTCATTCCACAAATACCGTCGACAAAACCTGGAATCATTTGGCCTGCTTCTAATTCGATGTCCATTGACTCAGCACTTCCACCCTCTATATCTTTATTATTATCAGCAAATCTTCCCTTGAAAGAAACAACTGCTATATCTCCATGAGCTGCGGATCTGTTCTCTACTGGTAACACAGTTGCAAGTTGTTTTCGAGATTGTTCTATTAGTTCATCGACTTTGCTTTTTTCAAATTTGATCACCTCTGCTTCTGCGGTTAGACCTTTAGTAGCTTTTAGGGTTGGAGTAGGAGCAACATCTGTTTCTAAAGAAAGCTTTAGT
Organism: Prochlorococcus sp. AG-412-P08; assembly: GCA_003214695.1. GTDB lineage: Bacteria > Cyanobacteriota > Cyanobacteriia > PCC-6307 > Cyanobiaceae > Prochlorococcus_E. The sequence continues at coordinate 21,359 of QCLI01000011.1, read as the reverse complement.
GCTTTGTCAGTACTAAAGCTTTCAAGAAGTGAATCAAAACCTCCTGCCAACTCTGGGTCGCAAAGAGGTTCAATTGATTCTTCCTTGAGAGCTTGCTTCCAAATTGCTTCTAACAATTTTTCTAATCCAGAAGCTTGAATTCTTTTTGATCCGATTTGTTGAAGGATTACTGCTTTAGGTACTTTCCCCTTTCGGAAACCTGGAAGATCTGCAGATTTGCACAAAGTTGAAAGTGCGTCTTCAAAACTTTTTTTGCATTGTTCTGCGGGAACTTGAAATTCAATAGCAAGCCGACTCTCTGGGAGTTTCTTGGTTTTTATTTGTAATTTGGGATTACTCATTGGTTCTCTAAGGATCGAAGCTCATTTGCCTATTACACTAAAGAAGATTAATACCATCTATCAAAAACTATTATCCTTTTATCGATTTTTGGACATTATTTTTTTTCCATATCGGAAATTTGGATACGATTAATAGTTTATAAAAACTAATTCCTGCTTTGTGCCAGTTTGACTTTGAATCAGCCTTTCTCTAATCGACCTATCACTCTTGCTGTACTTGGGTCAAGCGGTGCAGTTGGCTTGGAAATACTTAAGTTGCTTGAAGAACGTTCTTTTCCTGTAAAAGAACTACGTTTATTAGCTTCGGAAAGATCCGCAGGAAAAGTTCAATCTTGGAAGGGCCAAGACCTTGTTATACAAAGTGTTTCTGAAGATAAATTTGAAGATGTTGACTTGGTTCTGGCGTCTGCCGGTGGATCTATATCCACGAAATGGAGAGAAGTGATAAATTCTGCAGGCGCTGTGATAATTGACAATTCAAGTGCATTCAGAATGGATCCTGAAGTGCCTTTGGTAGTTCCTGAGGTCAATGCTCAAGAAGCATTGAATCATCGTGGGTTAATTGCGAATCCCAATTGCACTACTATCCTTTTGTCTTTGGTTTTAGCTCCTCTTGCAGCTAAGAAACCTATTAAAAGAGTTGTTGTTTCGACTTATCAGTCAGCAAGTGGAGCGGGTTCTAGAGCTATGGAAGAATTAAAAACTCTTAGCCAAGATGTTTTGGATGGTAAGGTTCCTAGGAGCAAGGTTCTTCCATATTCACTAGGGTTTAATCTTTTTCTTCATAATTCACCTTTGCAAGCAAATAACTATTGTGAAGAGGAGATGAAAATGGTGAATGAAATGAGAAAGATAATGTCTCAACCTGACCTTGCTCTTACTGCTACTTGTGTAAGAGTGCCTGTACTGAGAGCTCATTCTGAATCAGTTAATATTGAATTCCATGAACCATTTCCAGTTGATTCTGCAAAAGAAATTATTAGTAAAGCGGCAGGAGTTCAATTGTTTGAGGATCCTAGTTCTAATAGGTTCCCAATGCCAATAGATGTCACTGGGCGAGATGCAGTTGCTGTTGGAAGGGTTCGGCAAGATCTTAGTAATGCAAATTGCTTGGAATTATGGCTTTGTGGTGATCAGATAAGAAAAGGTGCTGCATTAAATGCAATTCAAATTGCAGAACTTTTGCTAGAACCATCATGAGTGCTATTGCTGAATTATCTGCTGCTCCTTTTGGTCGCTTATTAACTGCAATGGTTACCCCATTTAATAGAGAGGGGGGTGTGGATTTTGAGTTGGCTGCAAGATTGGCTAGATATCTTGTAGATCAAGGTTCTGATGGAATAGTTGTCTGCGGAACTACTGGTGAATCGCCCACTCTTAGTTGGGATGAGCAGTATCAGTTATTAAAAACAGTTCGGGATTCCGTCAATAGTTCAGTCAAGGTTTTAGCTGGTACTGGAAGTAACAGTACCACTGAAGCAATTGATGCAACTTCGAAAGCCGCCGCTGCAGGGGCAGATGGAGCCTTAGTGGTTGTCCCCTATTACAACAAACCTCCACAAGAAGGATTGGAGGCTCATTTCCGTGCCGTTGCTGAGGCTGCTCCAAATTTACCACTAATGATTTACAACATTCCTGGGAGAACAGGTTGTTCAATATCTCCAATTACTGTTCAAAGTCTTATGAATTGTTCAAATATTATTAGCTTTAAGGCAGCTACTGGAACTACAAATGAAGTTACTGAGTTAAGAATCAGGTGTGGTTCAAAGTTGGCGATTTATAGTGGTGATGATGCTCTTCTTCTCCCAATGTTGTCAGTGGGGGCTGTAGGTGTTGTTAGTGTTGCTAGTCATATTGTAGGTCCACGCTTAAAAGCAATGCTTGAAGCTTTTTGCACAGGGCAATGTAGTGTGGCACTTAGGCATCACGAACAATTACAACCTCTCTTTAAAGCTTTATTTGCGACTACCAATCCTATTCCCGTTAAAGCAGCCCTTGAGTTAATTGGATGGCCTGTAGGTGCACCTCGTAGACCATTGCTTCCTTTGAATAACCAAATGAAAGAAGAACTTATGACAATTATTTCAGCCTTGCGACAAACCTAAACTGGTTCTTCTGCAATAGGCTTTTTTGAGAGCCTTATCTCAATAGATCAATCAAGTTATTTCATCCATGCCCTTCTCATGACTATCACTTCTACAAACGCTAGGTTGCAAAAACAAGCCTTAAGAGTCATTCCCTTAGGAGGGCTTCATGAAATTGGCAAGAACACTTGTGTTTTTGAATATGGCGATGAATTAATGCTTGTTGATGCAGGCCTTGCTTTCCCAAGTGATGGAATGCATGGAGTCAATGTTGTTATGCCTGATACGAGTTATTTAAGAGAGAATCAGGCAAGAATAAGAGGCATGATTGTTACTCATGGTCATGAAGATCATATAGGTGGCATATCCCATCATTTAAAGCATTTCAATATTCCTGTGATATATGGCCCCCGATTGGCTATGTCAATGTTAAAGGGGAAAATGGAGGAAGCTGGAGTTACAGATCGCACCACTATTCAAACAGTTGGCCCTAGAGATATTGTGAAAATTGGCCAGTCTTTTTCTGTTGAGTTTATTAGAAATACTCATTCAATGGCTGATAGTTTTTCATTAGCTATTCAAACCCCTGTTGGAACAATAATTTTTACTGGTGATTTTAAGTTTGACCATACTCCAGTTGATGGTGAGCATTTTGACTTGGAACGATTGGCATACCATGGCAAAGAAGGAGTGTTATGCCTTTTTAGTGATTCCACGAATGCAGAAGTACCAGGCTGGTGCCCTTCTGAAAGAACTGTTTTCCCATCTTTAGAACGTCATGTAGCGGATGCTGAAGGACGGGTCATTATTACAACCTTTGCTAGTTCAATTCACCGAGTAGCAATGATTCTAGAGCTTGCTTTAAAGCATGGTAGGAAAGTTGGTTTGCTTGGTAGATCAATGTTGAATGTGATTGCAAAAGCAAGGGAAATTGGATATATGAAGGCCCCTGATGAATTGTTTGTGCCAATTAAACAAATTCGAGATATGCCTGATCGTGAGACTTTGCTGCTCATGACTGGTAGCCAAGGAGAACCGTTAGCAGCATTAAGTCGCATTTCTAGAGGAGATCATCAACATGTTCAAGTCAAAACAACTGATACGATTATTTTTTCTGCCAGTCCTATTCCTGGTAACACGATTTCTGTTGTAAATACGATTGATCGTTTGATGCAACTTGGTGCAAAAGTGATTTATGGAAAAGGTGAAGGGATTCATGTTTCAGGGCACGGTTTTCAAGAGGACCAAAAATTAATGTTGGCTTTAACAAAACCAAAGTATTTTGTTCCAGTACATGGTGAGCACAGGATGCTTATTTGCCATAGCAAAAGTGCTCAATCTATGGGAGTGCCAGAAAATAATATTTTGATCCTTGAGAATGGAGATGTTGTGCAACTTACTCCTGATTCGCTTACTAGAGGGCAACCAGTAAAAGCTGGTATAGAGCTTTTAGATGCTTCTAGGAATGGGATTGTAGATGCCCGAGTTTTAAAAGAACGTCAACAACTTGCTGAAGATGGGGTTATTACTCTCCTTGTTGCAGTAAGTACAGATGGAGTAATGGTTGCTCCTCCTAGAGTTAATTTACGCGGTGTTGTAACGACAGCTGAACCTAAGAAAATGTCTCTTTGGACTGAGAAGGAGATTATTTGGGTTTTGCAGAATCGATGGAAGCAACTTTCTAGGCAGGTAAGTGCAAATTCTGTTGAGGTTGATTGGATTGGATTTCAGAGAGAAGTTGAATCTGGATTAGCAAGAAGAATGCGTAGAGAGTTTCAAGTTGAACCTCTGATTCTTTGTTTGGTTCAACCTGCTCCAGGAGGTACACCCGCTTATAAAGGTCGAGTTGATGAAGAACCAAAAAAGCAACCCATTTCTAAGCGAGCAGATTTTGTTCGAAAAGACTCAGGAATGACATCTAATCATAATGATCAATCACGCTTAGCTTCGACTTCTTCGTCATCCAAGACAAATATAGATGATGATCAAGTTGATGAACCCGCAGGGCGAACTAGAAGGAGACGTTCTGCTATTGGTTAAATTCTTTTTAATGTTGATTGCTCGGGCCAATGAGAGTTATTAATTCTTTATCCCATTTGACTTTCCACCCGTTTGATAGATCTATAGAGCTAGGCGGCTTATTCTTTTCAATTTTGTGACCTAGTTCATACATTTGTTTAGAGGATGGTGGCTTTACATCATTATCTTTAAGCCATTGATAGAAGATAATTGCTCGCACAGTTGAAGGAAGCTTGATCATTGCCTCTCTGTCAATCCCTTGTTCATTACTTATAGCTTGAATCGCTAGTTTTGTGAGTTGATATTGATCACTATGCAAATGCGCCAGACTATCTGCAAGGCTTGCGATTCTCATTGTGCAGCCCAAATTTAACATTTCTAAAACAGGTAACACTTCTTTTCTAATTCTGTTTCGGGTCAATTGAATATTGGAATTAGAGGGGTCAATCCATACTGGCAAGTTCATTTCTTCACATATTTGTAGAGTTTCTTGTCTATCAAAAATCAACATTGGTCTAATTAATTCGATTTCACCTTGAAGGATTCTTCTTTCTCGCAAACTACTTAGTCCTCCTATATGAGACCCTCTTGCAAGGTTCATTAGAAAAGTTTCTGCTCGATCAGTTCCTGTATGACCTGTTAAAACATATTTGCAAGGTGCTTCAGGATTCTCTTCGGAAAGTTTTATTGCTTGTTCTATAAGGTTTGTGTAACGCCATTCTCGTGCATCTTTTTCTGTAGAGACTTTATTTTTTTCAGTTGATGCAATGGAAAAAGTAATTTGTTTATTTTTGCACCATTGCTCTAGTTCACCTGCAATTCTTTTTGAATTTTCATGCCATCCATGATCACCATGCCAAACATGTAATTTCCATTTGTAGAGTCTTTGCAGGTCAATAATTAATTGAAGCATCGCAATAGAATCCTGCCCTCCAGATACTGATATCAAGAGAGATGATCCAGCTGGAAGAAGATTGTTCTTGCGCTTCAATTCTTTATGAAGCCTTTTATGCCATAAGCTCCAGGGTTTTTTGCTGTTGGTATGTACTGACATTTTTTGGGCTAAGTCACCAGATTGATTTGGTTTAGTTCTAAATCTCGAACTAATATCAAAATTAGGTGATTCGTTCTTACTGTAATGTCGCGTCTTCAAAATCTTCCTTTTGAACTTCAAAAGAGCTTTTCTAACAATTCTGTTTTGAAAGTCATTACTGGATTAAATAACTTTGAGCACAATATAGTAGAGCAAGTTGCAAGGTCTGCCTCAGTTGGAGGAGCAGATTTGCTTGATATCGCATGTTCTCCTGAGCTTGTGAAAGTAGCCATTGAGAATTCCGACCTTCCTGTATGTGTTAGCTCGGTGCAGCCTGAGAAGTTCCCAGAAGCAATAGAGGCGGGGGCAACAATGATTGAAATAGGGAATTTTGATTCTTTTTACCCTCAAGGAAGGTTATTTAGTGCAGAGGAGGTTCTTTCTTTAACTATCCAAGCAAGAAAATTATTACCTGATGTTGTTTTGTCAGTAACGGTGCCTCACATTTTGTCTTTTGATAAGCAGTCAGAATTGGCCTTAGATCTAGTAGAGGTTGGAGCTGATGTGATTCAGACGGAGGGAGGGACAAGTTCTACCCCAGCTAAATCAGGTGTATTGGGACTGATTGAGAAAGCTGCGCCAACTATTGCTTCTGTCTATTCTATTTCACGCAGCTTTTTAGAAGTAGGATGCAAAGCTCCTATCTTAGGTGCTTCCGGTTTGTCAGAAATTACTGTTCCAATGGCTTTAATTTCTGGAGCTAGTGGTGTAGGTATTGGTTCTGCTGTAAATCGCCTTACTAATGAACTAGAAATGATTGCAATGGTTAGAACCCTTCGCGAAGCAATTGTTAATTCGGAGTCTTTCGTTAAAAGAGCTGCTCAACCAATATAGTAATTTTGATACAGTAACTTCCTTTGCTTGATAATAGGTTTTGGTTATTCACTTGCAGCCAAAATCTAATCAAATATTATATCGATAATTAATATGCCTAAATATTACTTAGAAGCTCCTTATATACCTAAGGGTGATCAACCAAAAGCAATTGATAAACTTGTTCAAGGTGTTAATGGGGGCAAGGGATATCAAACACTTTTAGGAGCTACAGGCACTGGCAAAACATTTACTATTGCAAATGTAATTGCACAAACCGGTCGTCCGTCACTTGTCTTGGCTCATAATAAAACACTTGCAGCTCAACTTTGTAATGAGTTAAGAGAATTTTTCCCAAGGAATGCCGTTGAGTATTTTATTTCTTATTATGATTACTACCAGCCTGAGGCTTATGTTCCTGTCAGTGATACTTACATAGCAAAAACTTCTTCTATTAATGAAGAAATAGATATGTTAAGACATTCTGCTACACGCTCTTTATTTGAAAGAGAAGATGTCATTGTAGTTGCGTCAATTAGTTGCATTTATGGACTTGGAATTCCAAGTGAATATTTAAAGGCAGCTGTTAAGTTTCAGCTAGGGGAAAATATAGAAATCCGTAAGATCTTGAGAGATTTAGTGGATAATCAATATTTTCGAAATGATATCAGTATTTCTCGTGGCAAGTTTAGAGTTAAAGGTGATGTAATTGAGATTGGACCAGCTTATGATGATAGATTAGTTCGCATTGAACTTTTTGGCGATGAAATAGAATCAATAAGATATGTTGACCCAACTACTGGAGAAATTCTCGAAAGCCTGGAGTCTATAAGTATATATCCGGCTAAGCATTTTGTTACTCCTAAGGATAGGCTTGTGCTTGCAGTTAAAGATATTAAAAATGAATTAAATGAACAATTAGAATTTTTTAATGAAGAGGGTAAGGTACTTGAAGCTCAAAGACTGGAGCAAAGAACAAAGTATGATTTGGAAATGCTAAGAGAGGTTGGTTACTGTAATGGTGTAGAGAATTATGCCCGTCATCTATCTGGAAGGTTGCCAGGCTCACCTCCAGAATGCCTCATTGATTATTTCCCAGAAAACTGGTTGTTAATTGTTGATGAAAGTCATGTAACTTGTTCTCAGTTGCTCGCGATGTATAACGGAGATCAATCAAGAAAGAAAGTGTTAATTGATCATGGTTTTCGTCTTCCTAGTGCTGCAGATAATCGGCCATTGAAAGCAGATGAGTTTTGGAAAAAGGCTAATCAAACAGTATTTATTAGCGCTACGCCTGGAAACTGGGAATTAGAAATTAGCAAGAATGATATTGTTGAGCAAGTGATTAGACCAACAGGTGTTTTAGACCCTCTTGTAGAAGTTCGCCCTACTAGCGGTCAGGTTGAGGATTTGTTGGAAGAGATTAGAAAAAGAGCAGTTAAAAGTCAGAGGGTTTTAATTACTACATTAACTAAAAGGATGGCTGAAGATTTAACAGATTATTTGTCGGACAATAAAGTACGTGTTCGTTATCTTCACTCAGAAATACATTCCATAGAGAGGATTGAAATTATTCAGGATTTAAGAATTGGTGAATATGATGTTTTAGTAGGTGTTAATTTATTGCGAGAAGGCTTAGACTTACCTGAAGTTTCCTTAGTAGTTATTCTTGATGCAGATAAGGAAGGCTTTTTAAGATCAGAAAGATCACTTATTCAAACAATTGGTCGAGCAGCAAGGCATATTGAAGGCATGGCATTACTTTATGCAGATAACTTCACAGATTCTATGAAGAGAGCAATTTATGAAACAGAAAGAAGAAGATCAATTCAACATCAATATAACAAGAAAAATAATATAATTCCAATGCCAGCTGGCAAGAAAGCTAATAATTCAATACTCTCTTTCTTAGAACTTTCTAGAAGACTTCAAAAAGAAGGTGTAGATAATAGTTTGGTCGAAATGTCTGCTAATGTAGTCGAGGAATTAAAATCAAAGGATAGCCTTGACATTCCGATTGAGAGCTTACCTCAACTAATTGATGACCTAGAGAAAAAAATGAAATTATTAGCTTCTAATTTAGACTTTGAACAAGCTGCAAAATTACGAGATCAGATACATCAATTAAGGAAAAAATTATTGAAATAAATTATTTGCCTTTTAATGATTGTTTGTTTATTACTTTGAAGCTAGCTTAAAGAATTTATGGACTTCCTTTAATGATTTAATACCGTCATTTTCGGCCACAATACAGGTTGTCCTAATTTCACTAGTTGCAATCATTAGTATATTTATATTTGCATTTGCAAGTGCTCTAAACATACGACCTGCTGTTCCTATGCTGACTGGCATACCTGCACCAACTGCACTAATTCTAGCAATTGCCTTACCATCCTCTAAATAAGCTTGGGGCCATACCTTTAAGAGAGGAGTTAAAATATAATCTGCATTTTTTCTATCATCCTTATTCATTGTAAAGCTGATTATTTTTCCATTAGATTCATATTTCCGTTCTGATTGGACAATAGTATGTAAGCATATTCCTTCATCAGCAAAAGATTGGCATAGAATCGCTGCAGAACCTGGGATGTCTGGAACATTTATAACACTTAATTGGACCTGATTTGGATCTAGGGCTACGCCTCTTACCTCTGGTTCACCATTGCAAATATTTGTTGGATTTATTTTAATTTGCTTATCTTTTAAATCAAATTCTTCGCTAACATCTCTCAGACCTTTGTTACCTGACTCAGCATTAATTACGCAACTAACCTTCACTTCACTAGTTGCTATTAACCTAAGGTTAATTCCAGACTTTGATAGTGTTTTAAAAAACTTTGCTGCAATTCCTGGCCGACCCATTATTCCAGCTCCGCGAATACTTATCTTTGACATTTTCTCTTGTATTGTCAGATTTCCTCCCAGCCTTTGGAGAAGTTTTTGACATAACAATTTTGTTCTTTTTAGATCTTCTTCTGCAATTGTGAATGTAATATCATTGCTATTTCCTTGATGAGTTGATTGAATAATTAAATCTACATTAACACCTCCTTCGGATAGCGTTTCAAATAAATCTGCTGCAATACCTGGTTGATCAGGAATATGCGAAAGCCCTATAACAGATTGTTTTTCTACTAGTTCTATCGAGTTGACGGGTTTACTTAGTTCCAGGCCTTCTTTGCCTAGTGAGCGTTTCTCTTTACTAGTCAATGTTGTACCAGGTTGGTTATCCCAACTAGAACGAACTACGAGTGGAATTCCATAGTTTCTAGCTATTTCTACTGCTCTTGGATGTAATACTGCAGCTCCAAGACTTGCTAGCTCGAGCATTTCATCGCAAGTCACGGTTGTCATTAGTTTTGCATCTGCAACTTTTCTAGGATCGGTAGTAAAAACTCCAGGAACGTCAGTATATATTTCACAAGAGTCTGCTTTTAAAGCAGTTGCAAGTGCTACGGCTGATGTATCCGATCCACCTCTTCCAAGTGTCGTGATTTCGGCAGTTTTACTAGTGCCAAGACTGGTTCCTTGAAATCCTGCTACGACAACAACATTACTGTTTTTCAAAAGCTCCTTAATTCTATCGGTTTTGATTTCAAGAATGCGTGCTTTGCCATGTGCAGACTCCGTGATAATTCCAACTTGACTGCCTGTCATTGAAGTTGCCGAAATGCCCAGTTCATTTAAGGCTATTGAAAGTAAGGATATTGTTACTTGCTCCCCAGTAGAAAGAAGCATATCCATCTCTCTTGAAGGCGGGTTTTTGCTTACTGAAAAAGCAAGGTTGGTTAATTCATCTGTGCTATTTCCCATAGCTGAGACAACAATTACAAGCTCATGTCCTGCTTCTTTGCATAATGCAATTCTTTTTGCAACTGCTTTAATTCGCTCAATGTTGCCAACAGAGGTGCCGCCAAATTTTTGCACCAAAAGAGTCATTTAAATTCTTTCCTTGATTGGATTATTTGGTAAATATGCCATTAGGCCTTGCTCATGTTAGTAGACAATCTCTAAATGCATTTTGAGGTGCCATTCCTTTTTTTAATAGGATTTCGACTTCTAGTACCTTTTTTAGAAGATCAATGAAAAATGAAGGTGCTTTTCCTCGAATTTGCTTTCTAATCACATAAATTCTTTTTGGGTTGGCTATTCCTGCTTGCTTTGCAATGAAACTAACTTCTTTCTGTCCGTCTTGTTCGAGAAGACTGACCCATAGCCAACCTCTAATCTGAGTAGTTAAGCTAGCCAGTATTCTTAGGGCAGGCTCTCCTTGATTGATAAGTGAATCAAGTCTAGTAATGGCTTCCCCAAACTGGTTTGCAAGGAGGTATGAACAAATCTCTAGAGAGTTACTCGAAATTCCTTGACAGAGCTCATTTACTGTTTCTTGGCTAATTATTAGTTTTTTAACGTTTTGCTTCTTGCTTTTTGCTTCTTCTAGTAAAAATAGTTTTTCTAATTCTTGCACTAGCCTTTGGCTGTCACTGCCTATTGCTTCTAGAAGAGAATAGATTGCCTTTTCTTCTATCTCTATATTCATTTCATTCGCAGTTCTTTGGATTAGTTGTTTTTGGCCAATTTCATCCCATATAGCAGGAAGTAAAAATTTCTTTTCAAACGCTTTCTTTTTCTTGATCAATTCATTGATTAACTTGGTTGTTTTTAATCTGCCATCGGGTTTATTTTGACTAATTAGCACCAGATGACTTGTCTGTGGAATTAAGTCCAAGACGCTTTCAAATTGACTGGATAGTTCTGAGGAACATCCATTTAAAAATGGACTTTTGTTCAGAATAATGACACGATGCCCACTGCCAAACGGTGGAGTACGCACTTCTTCAAGAGATTGGAGAGCTTGGGCATGGTTTTGACCATCTAAGCGACTAAGATTAATACTTATCCAATTAGGATCTATTGCTTGATTAATGAAGGCATTCAATGATCTATCAATGGCACCAATATCATCTCCCCAAAATAAATGAATTGGCATGCTTAGTAGATTAGTGTTTCTTTATAAATCATGACTTAAATAATTCCATTGCATTATAGAAACAGTGACTGGAATTGACCACCCAATTTTTTCTGAAAGTCTTCAATATATTCGCGCGAGACTTCATTGTCCGGAATTGAATTACTTGGAGCAACAAGTGCTTGAGAGATTAATTCATTCAAGTGGTGATTTTTCTATTCAAGATTACTTGAGATTCTCTCCTAATGCATGCCATATAGGCCTTTCTGCATTGAAATCTGGCGCTACGATATTGACTGATACGCATATGGCTGCCGCTGCCATCACACCAATGGCCGCTCGTACATTGCAATCGTCTGTGCAATGTGTTTTAGATTGGACTCCAATTGGAGATCAATCAGGGTTAACTCGCACAGCTATAGGTATAAAAAATGCTTGGATTGATCTAACAGGTCAGTGCTCGAATGATAATAAACCTCTGGTTTTGTTTGGAAGTTCTCCAAAAGCATTAGAAGTTTTGTTGGACTTAATTTCTCAAGGGTCGATTGAACCAAGTTTGATTATTGGTATGCCTGTTGGTTTTATCAGAGTACTTGAAAGTAAGAATTTATTGGCTCAAACTGATTTGCCACAGATAAGAATTGATGGCCATAGAGGTGGAGCTGCGATGGGAGCTGCAACAGTAAATGCATTATTAAGGGCTGCTGTAATTCAATAATTTTAAATCTCTTTGGGCAATTAATAATTAAGACTTATTTTTTTGTTCAAGACGTTGAAGTATTTTTTTTGCATTATGAATAACTTCTTCTGGAACTCCTGCTAGACGAGCTGCTTCAATTCCATAACTTTTATTTGCACCTCCAGGAACCACTTTGTGAAGGAAAGATATAGTATTCCCATTTTCTTTTACTAGGACTCGAAAGTTCACTACATTCTTAATTTCTTTAGAAAGTTCATTTAACTCGTGATAATGAGTTGCAAAAATTGTCCGACTTTTAATAGTATTTGCAAGAAATTCACTGACTGACCATGCTATTGATAGTCCATCAAATGTAGATGTGCCTCGACCAATTTCATCTAAAAGAACGACAGAGTACTTAGTCGCTTGATTTAAGATATAAGCAGTTTCAGCCATTTCTACCATAAATGTTGATTGTCCTGCAGCTAAATCATCTACTGCTCCCACCCTAGTAAATATTCTGTCAGCTATACTTAATGAAGCTTCTGCTGCTGGTACCCAACTCCCAGTCTGTGCCAGTAATTGAATTAATCCAATTTGACGTAAATAACAACTTTTACCACTAGCATTAGGACCTGTCAGTATTATTAGATCTTTCTCTTCACCCAGATTTATATCATTTGGCTCAAAACTCTCTTCCACTAGCATTTGTTCAACTACAGGATGTCTACAAGCCTTAAGTCTAATTTTTCTTGATCTTTTACAATCAATGTTATCTAAGATTACTGGTGCACAATAGTTATTTGTAGCTGCTAATTCTCCTAGTCCAAGAAGTGCATCTAAGCCTGAAACTGCTCTCGCAGTTTTTCGAATCATACTTGCATAAGTACCAACTATTTCTCTAAGATCACAAAATAATTCATATTCACGATTTGCTGATCTTACTTTTAGTTGAAAGATTTTACCTTCTCTTGCTTTTAAATCAGGTGTGATGAACCTTTCTTCATTTGCTAAAGTTTGCCTTCTTATCCAATGTGACGGTACTTCAACAGACTTAGATTTGCTAACTGCTAAAAAATAACCAAAAGTTCTATGGTTTTGAAGTCTAAGATTATTATTACCACTTGCTTTCCTTTCTTTTATTTCTTGTTCTTTTAGCCATTGATCTTGATCTTCCAGTTGATTTCTTAGCCCATCAAGAATTTGATCTACTCCATCATTTATTAAATTCCCTTCAGTAATGCTTAGTGGAGGGTTGTCTATTAATCTATCTTTGATTTTTGATGCTAGTTTTATTAGATCTGGGTTAATGGTTTGAAGCTCTTCAAACCATTTTGGAAATCCAACTGGAACATTCTGCAAATTTGCTGATAATTGAGGAATTCTTAGCAAGCTATCTGCAATTGCTACAAGCTCTCTTGCTCCAGCTTGACCTGCACTTGCTCGGCCAGAGAGTCGTTCAAGATCTCCCATTGCTCTTAATAAGTTGCGCAATCTTTTTCGAAGAGACCTTTTCTTAACAAGAAAACTCACAACATTTTGTCTTTCAACAATATGTTTGGAATTAATCAGAGGCTGTTCTATCCATCTTCTCAAACATCTACCTCCCATGGCTGTGAGGGTTCTATCAATGGCCCATAAGAGAGAACCTTGAAATTGTCCGTCTCGTTGTGTCTTTGTTATTTCAAGATTTCTCCTGGTTTGTGCATCAATGATTAATGAGTCATTAGAAAAATCTACTTTAGGAAAATCAAGTTTTAAAATAGAAATATTATTTTTTGTAGACTCTATTCTTACTATTGGATTAGTTTCATTTAGGTAGCTTAATAGACCCCCTGAAGCTCTAAGGGCTAATTTAAATTCACTTATACCAAGGCCATTAATTGTTTTAAGTTGGTAATGCTTTTTGAGAATGGCGTTTGCTTCGGGAAGACTAAAAGAAGTTTTAGACTGTTTTGTGATGTTGATTCGCTTAGATTTCCATCCCTCATAGATATCCTTCTCTAATTCCTCGCAGATTATTTCTGAGGCTTCAATATTTAATAACTCTTGTTCAAGAGTATTAATTCCATTCCCTTCTTGGATTTTAAATTCACCAGTACTTATATCAGCTTTAGCTAAACCCCATTTATAAGAGGACTGGTTTTCATCTCTATTAATTAATATTGCTGCCAACCAGTTATTTCTTTTGGCTGAAAGCATTCCTTCTTCAAGGACTGTTCCAGGTGTCAGTACTCTAGTAATACCTCTTTTGAGTAGTTTTCCTTCTTTGTTTTGTACACTTTCAAGTTGATCACAGATAGCTATAGAAAGCCCTTTTTGCACCAGTATTGAACAATAACGATTTGCAGCATGATGAGGTATTCCAGCCATTGGAACCCTACCAATGCTTTTACCAGCTTCTTTTCCGGTAAGAGTTAATTCTAATATTTGCGATAAATTTATTGCATCTTCAAAGAAACACTCAAAAAAGTCTCCAAGCCTATAGAGCAATATCCTTCCGGGATTTTGTTCTTTGAGATCTACATAATGCCTTAGAACAGGTGTTAGCTCATCTTTGTCAACCAAGCTGTGATGAGACCATGAAGGCTGACTTTCATCTGAAGTAGTTTCTTGCTTTTCTAAGGTCTGACTATTTATTTTTGTTTTGGTTTTCTTTTTTCTGGGTCTTTGTTCAGCGTCTTTCGTTAGAGCTTCATCATTTAGTTCTGAATCTTCGAAGTTTTGTGACTTTTGTAACGAATTGAGGCTGACTGACTCTTCATCAGCTTCTTTAAACAAACTCCCTTGTAAAGGCATACTTTCGGGCGTCATAGATAGTTTTCTGCCCAGTTGTTTGTTGGCATGGTAAAGGGGTTTTTCACTTTTGGATGTGAAGCCTCGCGACAACCCTTGTCATCTTTGTAAAAAATGTCGTTTCTCATGTGACAATTATGTGATTTAAGAGAGCTCTTGTTGCTCCATTGCTCCGGTTCCCATGCATTTAATTAATTCAGTTGCTGTTGAAGCACTTCTGTTTTGCTCATTATTATTAGTGATAGGTGTTCCTGTGCTCTATATGACACAGTCTGATCGCAGTGATCGCCGTAATCCAGAGATTAAAAAAATTGAGATTATCGGTGGAGTTTGGTTCCATTTAGTATTGCTCAACGGTCTTCTTAGCTCTTTTGTTTGAAACTGAACACGTTGCATGCGATGGTGGGTATATAGGGAATTTCGCGATTAACAAATGGTTTCCATTGAAGGACGCTTTACTAATGCGTCTAATTTAAAAGTAGCCATCGTTGTAGCTCGGTTTAACGATTTGGTAACTAATAAACTTTTAAGTGGCTGTATAGATTGCTTAAAGCGTCATGGCATTGATACTTCAGAAACCAGCTCTCAATTAGATGTGGCTTGGGTTCCAGGCTCTATGGAACTTCCATTGGTTGCTCAATCTTTGGCCAGAAGCGGCCGATACCAAGTTTTGATTACTCTTGGAGCTGTTATCAGAGGAGATACACCTCATTTTGATGTTGTGATCAATGAATCTAGTAAAGGAATAGCAGCGGTATCTAGAGAAACTGGTGTGCCAATTATTTTTGGAGTTCTCACAACCGATACCATGCAACAAGCTTTGGAAAGAGCAGGTGTGAAAAGCAATCTTGGCTGGGGCTTTGCTTTGCAAGCGCTTGAAATGGGCTCTTTGATGAAGTCTTTGAATTAATCAACCCATGTCAATTAGAAGAATTTATTGACCGTGGTCCCTTTTTTAAGGCATGCTGCTTTTGTAAAAAGAAAAGTTTTTCTTTTTGCGGATGTAGCTCAGTGGTAGAGCATCTCCTTGCCAAGGAGAATGTCGAGAGTTCGAATCTCTTCATCCGCTTCCCGAATTTCTGTCTTGCATATCATTTGTATTCCCGTTAGTAAAAGTTTTTTGATGATCTAATGAATAAATTTTGCTTGGAGCATTTTTCAAATCCAAGTTGCCTATAAAACTCTGAACTATTAGTTGTCATTAGATAAACTCTCTCAACTTTGTTGATCTTTGGACTTGCCAGAAGAGCTTCTACAACTTTTCTACCTAACCCTTGTCTTTGCAATTCGTCTGAAACAATAATGTCCCACAAAACTGCTCTGTAGATTCCATCGCTAGTTGCGCGACCAAATCCGATTATTGCACCATTTCTCCAAAGTGTTACAGCAACTGTGCTTCCGGCTAATAATCGCCGAATACTTTTGTAGTTTCTATTCTTTGTCCAGAAAGCATGCTGATCAAATAAGAGCTTTAATTTTGATAATCCTTTAGAAGGCAAATAATTTGGCCCAAGGCCAAGCAGGCGCAGCCCAGGTGCTCCTGCTGCGTGCTGAATAAGCTTTAAATCTTGCATTTTAAAAAACGTCATGAACTACTTTCAGGCATCTAGTTTTGAAGAGATTTATATATTTCATTTATAGCGCTTAATCCTTTAGTGACGTCTAGGTGGATTGGTCGTTAGGCTGACAAGGTCTTTGTATTTGTTGTAATTATTATGCTCAAGCTTTTGCTGGGAGATCCAAATGCTCGCAAGCTGAAGCGCTATCAGCCAATTCTGACTGATATCAATCTTCTAGAAGAGGACATAACCTCTTTAACTGACGATGAATTGAGATCTAAGACAGCAGACTTTCGATCCCAATTGGAAAATACTTCCGAAAATTTACTACAAGATTGTTTGGATGATTTGCTCCCTGAAGCCTTTGCAGTTGTTAGAGAAGCGAGCAAGAGGGTTTTGGGGATGCGCCATTTTGATGTCCAATTGATTGGCGGAATGGTTTTACATGAGGGGCAAATTGCTGAAATGAAAACTGGTGAAGGTAAGACGTTAGTAGCAACATTGCCAAGCTATCTGAATGCTCTTACCGGTCGAGGTGTTCATGTGGTTACTGTCAATGATTACTTGGCTCGTCGAGATGCTGAATGGATGGGCCAAGTCCATAGATTTCTAGGATTGTCTGTGGGCTTAATTCAACAGGACATGAGTCCTGTTGAAAGACGTAAAAACTATGATTGTGACATCACTTATGCAACTAACTCTGAACTTGGTTTTGATTATTTAAGAGATAATATGGCTAGTGATATGAATGAAATTGTTCAAAGAAATTTTCAATTTTGCATTATTGATGAAGTTGATTCTATTTTGATAGATGAAGCCAGGACACCTTTAATTATTTCTGGACAAGTTGAGCGTCCGCAGGAGAAATATCAGAAAGCAGCACAAGTTGTGTCTTCTTTAACAAGAGCGGCAGAGATGGGTAAAGATGGTATAGATCCAGAGGGGGATTATGAAGTTGATGAAAAGCAAAGAACATGCACTCTCACTGATGAAGGCTTTGCTAAGTCTGAGGACTTATTAAAAGTAAATGATTTATTTGATCCAAAAGACCCATGGGCTCATTATATAACTAATGCTCTAAAGGCCAAAGAATTATTTGTTAAGGATGTCAATTATATTGTGAGAAATGATGAAGCTGTGATTGTAGATGAATTTACTGGTCGTGTTATGCCTGGAAGAAGATGGAGTGATGGACAGCATCAAGCAATAGAAGCAAAAGAAGAACTATCAATTCAACCTGAGACACAAACACTTGCTTCAATTACTTATCAGAATTTCTTTCTTTTATATCCACGACTTGCAGGAATGACTGGTACTGCGAAAACAGAAGAAGTCGAATTTGAAAAAACTTATAAGCTCGAAACAACTGTAATTCCAACGAATCGACCACGTTCAAGACAAGATTGGGTAGACCAAGTGTTTAAAACAGAAGTCGCTAAATGGAGAGCTGTTGCAAATGAAACTGTAGAGATTCATAAGCAAGGTAGACCTGTTTTAGTTGGTACTACTAGTGTTGAGAAGAGTGAGATTTTAAGTGCTTTGCTTTCTGAGCAAGAAGTTCCTCATAACCTTCTCAATGCAAAACCAGAAAATGTAGAAAGAGAAGCTGAGATTATTGCTCAAGCTGGTCGAGCAGGTGCAGTTACTATTGCAACGAATATGGCTGGTCGAGGAACAGACATTATTCTTGGTGGTAATAGTGATTACATGGCTCGTTTAAAGTTGAGAGAGGTATTGTTGCCAAAATTAGTTAAACCAGAAGAAGGCCATAAGCCTCCTATTCCTCTTCAAAGAACTAAGGGATCATCTTCGGGTTTTGGTCAAGAAATTGATGAATCAAAATCTAAAAGATCAAATGGGTCTCAGAAAATTAATGTTGTTCAGACTCTTTATCCTTGTGTTTTAACAGATGAAACTGAAGAAGTTCTGATTTCTTTAGAGAGAGAGTTAATAAGAGAATGGGGAGATAGGACATTAAGCTCTATAGAATTAGAGGATCGCATTTCTACAGCTGCTGAAAAAGCTCCAACTAATGATTCTTTGATTCAATCATTGAGATCAGCTATTGCATTAGTTAAGAATGAGTACGATGTTGTTGTTAATCAGGAAGAAGTTCATGTGCGAGAAGCAGGAGGATTGCATGTTATTGGAACTGAGCGACATGAATCACGTAGGGTTGATAATCAACTAAGAGGAAGAGCTGGGCGCCAAGGGGACTTAGGTAGTACTCGCTTTTTCTTATCTTTAGGAGATAACTTGTTGCGTATATTTGGAGGAGAAAGAGTTGCTGCTTTAATGAATGCTTTCAGAGTTGATGAAGATATGCCAATTGAATCTGGGATGCTTACTCGGTCTCTTGAAAGTGCTCAGAAGAAAGTAGAGACTTATTATTTTGATATAAGAAAACAAGTTTTTGAATATGATGAGGTTATGAATAATCAAAGACGTGCTGTTTATTCTGAAAGGCGGAGAGTGTTAGAAGGAATTGATCTGAAAAAGCAGGTGATTGGATATGGAGAAAGGACTATGAAGGAAATTATTTATGCTTATGTGAATTCGGATTTACCCTCTGAAGAGTGGAACCTTAAGCAATTGGTTGGCAAAGTCCAGGAATTTGTTTACTTGTTAAATGATTTAAAACCGAAGGATCTTGAAGGATTAGATATAGATGAACTTCAGGCATTTCTCCAAGAACAATTACGCAATGCTTATGATCTCAAAGAATCTAAAATTGAAGAACAGCGGCCAGGACTTATGAGAGAGGCAGAAAGATTCTTCATCCTTCAGCAAATTGATACTTTATGGCGTGAGCATTTGCAATCTATGGATGCTTTAAGAGAATCGGTTGGTTTAAGAGGCTATGGTCAAAAAGATCCACTTATTGAATATAAGAACGAAGGATATGACATGTTTCTTGAAATGATGACGAATATGAGAAGAAATGTTATTTACTCGATGTTTATGTTTCAACCGGCAGCTGCTTCAGATGAAAAATAAAACTTGACTCAATTTTCTTGTAAATCATCGCCTAGAAATTCAATAATTTCTTTATCTTTAAGATTTTGTGCTTTTCCAGGAAATATCTTTTTAGGAATATTTCCTTGTCTAATTTCTTGAAGAGAGCTATTTAAAATGCTTACTTGGCTTTCTAAGTAATCAATTCTTTCCATAAGATTTCGGATTATAGTTGCTTCAGCATCTGGCAGTGCTGAATGAGCCAAGGGGTTTATACGAGCACCACTTTGATGAATAATTCGCCCAGGCACTCCTACTACGGTGCTATTTGCTTCTACGTCTCTTACTACAACTGATCCAGCACCAATTCTAGTGTTGGCTCCCACTGTAATTGCTCCCAATACTTTTGCCCCAGCGCCTACTACAACATTTTCGGATAAGGTTGGATGTCTTTTCCCATGACTTTTCCCGGTGCCGCCCAAGGTAACGCCTTGATATAGAAGGCAATGGTTTCCAATTTCAGTAGTTTCGCCTATTACTACACCCATTCCATGGTCTATAAAAACACCTTTTCCTATTTGAGCACCAGGATGAATTTCTATTCCAGTTAATGATCGATTTAGTTGGCTTAGTATTCGGGGAAAAAGAGGTAAGCCGATATTCCAGAGTTTGTGGCTGATACGGTGAATGATTAAGGCTTGGAAACCTGGATAGCAAAGTAGTATTTCTAAAAGACCCCTTGCTGCTGGATCTCTTTCACGAATGATTGCTAAGTCTGAATAGAAAGCCTTAAGCATTTACTCAAAGGAATGAATGAGTTATTTAAGTAGACCGATTTCTTTTTGCAGTCTCTCAAGCGTAGATTCGCTCAGGTACTTTTCAGCACAATGTACTTGAGGCATTCTAATAAGTTGGGACCGATTTTGACGCAGGGTGTGCTCAACCACAGGAAGACTTGGGCTATCACATAAAACATAATTAGCTGCTCTTAATAGTGCTAGCAAGCGACTTCCTATATCAGGATTGGCAGTCATCAGTAATAACTCGTTTCCCCTCATGCTGTGCAATATAACCTCAGCTGCTCGAAGGATGCCTGGACTAATGCTAACTATCCCTACACAATTTCCAGGACGTAATTCTTTAAGCATTTCAAGCTCTTTGCTGAAATCACTCAGGTCCACTGCAATTGCTCTAACACGATGCTTTTTCGCAACTTCTTCTAGCGGTTGCAGGAAATATCTACTAGTTACAACTGTTGCTATGTTTGAGCTTTCTAAAACGCCTTCAAGCTCTTCCATAGGAACTACTTCGATTGGTACGTCAAGGTTTGGTTCAAGCTCTTCGGCGATTAACATTGATGCACCTAAGTCTTCTCTAGGAGTACTTACCAATACACGTGCTCCGCATCGAAGCCTCCAGTCAATTTCTTTAATAAATAATTCTCTTGTTTGTTGAAGAGTGCATCCAGCATTCAAGAGTTCATCCACTTTTTTTCTAACTTCGTGGTCTAGATCTGTGATTTCTTTTTTTCTGAAGTTGGTAGGGCTTTGTGACTCTCGCTTTTTTTGTTGATTCCGAACATAAATTCCTGACCCTGCAATTGCTTCAACTACACCATCAGTTTCTAATTGGCGATAAACCTTACTTATTGTGTTTCTGTGTAAGCCGGTCTGCATTGCTAGTTGCCGTGTGCTTGGTAGCCGATGGCTTGGTGGAAAATGCCTTGCTGCAATAGCAAAACAGATTTGGTTATAAAGTTGAGTTGAGGCAGGGATATCGCTCTCCTGCTGAATATGGAACTTCACGCCTTTATGCCAGGTTTCAATGTGACCACAATAGTGAATACTTGATGGGGTGACAATTGTTTGTTTGTCCCAAGCTTATGTGACAGGTCAGCGAATCACTTGCTTAAAAAAAAGATTTTAATGAAAGATGATTTTCTGAATTCTCTAAATAGTTCTTTTTGCCTTTGAGATCGGTTCTATTTCTTTTTCTTTTTTTAATAAAGGCGTCTTGCGAGGAGTTAAGAACATGATCATATTTCTCCCTTC